>NZ_JBFTRZ010000050.1:0-351 GCF_056399785.1 Brevundimonas sp. 01N35 | reverse complement strand
CTCCTTGCGCTGCTTGGCCTTTCGGCGGCCACCTCGGCGACCGCCGCCGGCCAGACGCCGGGCGACCAGTTCTTCGCCCGCCTGACCGCCCTGTGCGGCAAGACCCTGACCGGCCAGGTCGTCGCCGGCGACGCCGCCGACGAGCCGTTCCGCAAGTCTGCGCTGGTCATGACCGTGGACCGGTGCGACGCCCGCGAGATCCGCATCCCGTTCAGCGTCGGCGAGGACCGCTCGCGCACCTGGATCGTCACCCGGCTCGACGACGGCCGCCTGCGCCTCAAGCACGACCACCGCCACGCCGACGGCGTCGAGGACCAGCTTTCCCGCTACGGCGGCGACACGGTCGAGGCT
>NZ_JBFTRZ010000049.1:0-355 GCF_056399785.1 Brevundimonas sp. 01N35 | reverse complement strand
CGTTTAACGCCCGATTGCGGCGGAGGCGGTGTGTACCGCCCCTGGTTTTCAGTGTCAAGCAGTTCTTTTTAAAGAACTTCTTTTCACCCGGCCGCTCCCGAAGGAACAGCGGAGGCGGCTATCTAATGAAGGCCGAKCTCCAAGTCAACAGGGCTTTTCAGCCCTTCCGCAGATCAGAAAACCGAAGCTTTCCAAGCCGCAGAACACCGCCCGGTCCGTTGCCGAACCCCGCGGGCCGCTCGTTGCAGAGCGAGGCGCGGATATACGGACCCGCCCCCGACTCCACAAGCCTTGAATGACGGAAATACGAAAAACCGAACGAACACGAATCGCCCGACAGCAGGCCCACGCCGCC
>NZ_JBFTRZ010000048.1:0-355 GCF_056399785.1 Brevundimonas sp. 01N35 | reverse complement strand
GCTATTCGCCGGGACGCTTCAGTTTCAACGTGCGTGGCGGCCGCTGCGAGGCCTGCCAGGGCGATGGCCTGATCAAGGTCGAGATGCACTTCCTGCCCGACGTGTACGTGCCCTGCGACGTCTGCCATGGCAAGCGCTACAACCGCGAAACGCTGGAGATCCTGTACAAGGGCTTCAACATCAACGACGTGCTGGAAATGACCGTCGAAGATGCACTGAAGCTGTTCGAACCGGTCCCGTCCATCGCCCGCAAACTGGAGACCCTGGTTGATGTCGGCCTGAGCTACATCAAGCTGGGGCAGAGCGCGACCACGCTGTCCGGTGGTGAAGCGCAGCGCGTGAAGCTGTCCAAGGA
>NZ_JBFTRZ010000047.1:0-356 GCF_056399785.1 Brevundimonas sp. 01N35 | reverse complement strand
TCCGCACCCTGGTGGAATACCGCGCACGCCTGGCGACGCTGCTGGAAGCACGCGGCCATGATGCCGCCGAGCGCCTGCGTCAACTGCAGGCCTGGTGCCGCGAGGCCGAGGAAAGCGGCATCGCCGCGCTGCAGGCCTATGCCGCGCGACTGAAGGGCTACACCCTGGTGGGCGGATGAGGGCTGCGCTGACGGCATTGCTGCTGGCCGCCGTGTGCGCACCTGCCGTGCAGGCCCAGGTCAGCGACACTGCCAGTTACCTGCAGCGCATGGACAGCGATGGCGACGGCAAGGTCAGTGAAGCCGAGTACCTGCAGTGGATGCTGTATGCCTTCGATCGCATGGACCGCAACGGCG
>NZ_JBFTRZ010000046.1:0-371 GCF_056399785.1 Brevundimonas sp. 01N35 | reverse complement strand
AAAGGGCTGCGCGGCACGGACCGAGGACCTGGCCAGGCAGGGGCGGCCTTAGGCTCCCAGTCCGCCCACGCTCGTCATCCCGGGCGAAGGACCGCGAAGCGGTCCGCAGACCCGGGACCCAGGGGGCTGGGCTCTGACGTCGGTTCCGAACAGGCTGTGGCCGGCGCAATGCGTCCGCCCCTGGGTCCCGGCTCTYCGCTACGCTSCGGCCGGGATGACGAAGATGGGGAGYGCCTGCCGACGCCTCAGCCGCCGTTGATGTCGATGGTCTCGATCTGCGACTGGGTCGCCTCGGCCTTGTGGGAGCGGCCCGGGATGGGCAGCAGCAGGCCGACCGCGATGGCCGCGACGATGGCGAGAGCGATGAGGGC
>NZ_JBFTRZ010000045.1:0-381 GCF_056399785.1 Brevundimonas sp. 01N35 | reverse complement strand
GCACCTGGCGGGGGCTTTCCTCCACCGGCCGGCCGTCGGGGTGGAAGGCGTCGTGGATCACCTGGGCCGTCGGGTCCTGCGCCCACGGCACGGCCGCCAGGGTGGCGAAGTCGGGAGTGAGGAAGATGTCGGTGTCGGACTGCACCGCGTTCACCGCCCCCTCGAACTCGGGGAAATCGCCGGTGATGGTCTGGTAGAACACCGCCAGCGGCAGGTTCATCGACGGGGTCCCCAGGAACTTGCGCACCGGCATGATCTTGCCGCGCGCGACGCCGGCCAGGTCGGGCACGACGCACTCGATCTCCTCGATGTTCTGGCTGCGGAACCAGGCCTGAGCCTCGTCCAGCGTCTTGACCCCCCGGGTGACCTTCGGACTCGGAC
>NZ_JBFTRZ010000044.1:0-384 GCF_056399785.1 Brevundimonas sp. 01N35 | reverse complement strand
GAGCACGACATGACGATGGATTTCCAACAATTTACGGCGACAGCCCCCGATGTCTACGCCGCACTGGGCGGCGTGGGACGCGCGGTGGACGCGTCCGGCCTGGACAAGGCGCTGACCGAACTGGTGAAGCTGCGGGTCTCCCAGCTCAACGGCTGCGCGTTCTGCCTGCAATTCCATCTGAACATCGCGCGCAAGCTCGACATCGACCCGCGCAAGTTCGATCTGCTGGCCGGATGGCGCGACGCCGGCATCTACACCGTGCGCGAGCAGGCGGCCCTGGCCTTGGCCGAAGCGCTCGTCCGCATGACCGACCACGCCGCGCTGGACGCCGCGCAGGCGCAGGTCAAGGCGGTCTTCACGAAGGAGGAACGCGTGTTCCTGGCC
>NZ_JBFTRZ010000043.1:0-386 GCF_056399785.1 Brevundimonas sp. 01N35 | reverse complement strand
GTCCTGCACCTGGTCGCCGATGAAGTAGCCCTCCTCACCGAGGAAACGCATGCGGTTGTCGGCGGTCAGTGCAAAGGCGATCCAGTTGGTGCCGGTTAACGCGTTGTGGTGCTCTTCGGTGGTTTCACCAATACAGCCGTCGTAGGGCTCGATCGGGCACAGCATCGTGGCCACGCTGCCGGCCAGTTCCGGGCGCAGCACGCCGAGGTCGATTTTCAGCAGCGGCAACAGGTGCTGGCCAAGCCAAGCCTGGTCATCGGGGAATACGTCGGCGGGGAAGGGGACCATGCCGGGCAGCAGGTCGCGCAGTTCAGTCTGGTGGATCATGTCAGTCCTTTGATTGGAACGGTCGCGCCGGGCCATGCCCGGCGGGGAGAGTGCCGGCC
>NZ_JBFTRZ010000042.1:0-394 GCF_056399785.1 Brevundimonas sp. 01N35 | reverse complement strand
GCCTGGGGCAACACCTGCCGCAACTTGCCGCTCCAAGGTGTCCTGACTCTGGTTGATCCCGAAGGGGGGGAGCGACAACAACCGTTCACCCTGGCGGCTGAAGGTTGGGCGACTGCCCGGCTTGAAGGTTTTGATCTTGGTGCGGTGGGGGAGTGGCGCTTGTCGGCCGAGGTGGCGGTACCTTTTGTGCGTGCCGCTCGGGCGTTTGTCACGGTCGATCCGGCTGGCACTGCATTGCGCCCGCTGTACGYCGACCTGCATGTGCACTCCGATGACACGGTGGGCACCAACGACACCTTGTACAACCTCAGCTACGGTCGCGATGTCGCCGGGCTCGATGTCCTCGGTTACACCGCCAATGATTTCAATATCACTGAGCAGCGCTGGGATCAGG
>NZ_JBFTRZ010000041.1:0-398 GCF_056399785.1 Brevundimonas sp. 01N35 | reverse complement strand
CTACAACGACACCTTTGTCGCCGATGATCGGGTGATGGGCTTCGACGGCGGCGCGGGGATCGACACGGTCGACTACTCGACGTCTGCCGAAGCGATCAACGTCGATATCCGTACCGGCGGCGGGCGCCCCGGCATTGGTGGTGACGCGCAAGGCGACACCCTGGTCAACATCGAAAAGGTCATCGGTACGGGGTTCAACGACACGTTCAACGTTGACCTGAGCACCGTGACCCTTGATGGGGGCGCGGGTGATGATGTCTACATCATCAACGGTTCTGGCGGCACGATCATCGAGCAGGTGGGTGGCGGTAATGACGAGATCCGTACCAGCTACGCCACTTTCTCCATGGCGGCCAACGTTGAGCGCCTGACGTATACCGGGGCGGCAGCCTTTACCG
>NZ_JBFTRZ010000040.1:0-411 GCF_056399785.1 Brevundimonas sp. 01N35 | reverse complement strand
AAATCGACCCGTAGGAGACATCACCGGCCCCACATCCTGTAGGGACATTCAATGACTTGGTTCGGCAAAACGCGACGGGCTGTGTCGTATTCCGCGCAAAGTTTCTGGACCCGCCGATCTTCCATGATCATCGACCCCGCGATGACGACGAACGGCAGGAAAACAATGGCCAAGCTCAAGTACATGAGCAGCCGCTCTCGAAGCGTATAGTTATTTCTAGGGGGCATTGGTGAAGCCTGCGCCAAMGTCATTATAATGGCTACCCTATTGATCGTCCGCAAATACCCCTAGCCGAGGTCGGCAGAGCTCAACTTCCGCTTCCCGCCCCTAGCCGAAGTTCCGAACGTCCGCTTGTCAGCGGCGCGGTCAATGTCCGGTTCCAGGCTGGGTGCCTATTTCGCAAACCGACCC
>NZ_JBFTRZ010000039.1:0-418 GCF_056399785.1 Brevundimonas sp. 01N35 | reverse complement strand
GCTGTCGCGGGCGATCCGGCGGTAGCTGTTCACGTAAGGCGCCAGGATGGCCATGATCGCCGGCAGGTAGCGCTGCTGGCCGGCGATGAAGGCGTAGAAGGCCGGCGTCGCCTCGCCCGTCTTCGGATCCGAGAACAGGTTGTCGCCGTCCTCGGTCAGGATCGACTGGTGCACGTGCATGGCGCTGCCCGGCTCGGTGGCCATCGGCTTGGCCATGAAGGTGGCGTAGATGTCGTGCTCCAGCGCCGCCTCGCGGATGGTGCGCTTCATCATGAACACCTGGTCGGCCAGCTCCAGCGGCGTGCCGTGGCGCAGGTTGATCTCCATCTGCGCCACCCCGCTCTCGTGGATCAGGGTGTCGATCTCCAGGCCCTGGCGCTCGGAGTACTCGTACATGTCCTCGAACAGGGCGTCGAAC
>NZ_JBFTRZ010000038.1:0-421 GCF_056399785.1 Brevundimonas sp. 01N35 | reverse complement strand
CCTGAAGCCAGCAGCGGCAGCTGAGACCGCGTCGAAATCATCGAACGTGCCGCACCCCGCGCCTGGCGCAGGGGCGTCGCGCCCATTGATGTTTCAGCAGTACGGAAGAACCCATGTTCCGCAAGAAGGATGCAGGCAACAGCCCCAAGGTCGAGCAGTCGGTCGCCAAGGCGGTCAGCTACGAGATCACCGTGGCCGACATGGCCCGGCGCAGCGAGCGTCGTGCCTGGTGGGTCGCCACCGGTTCGTTGCTGATGTCGCTGGCGTTGGCCGGTGGCTACTACTACATGCTGCCGTTGAAGGTGAAGGTGCCGTTCCTGGTGATGGCTGATGCCTATACGGGTACGGCCACGGTTGCGCGCCTGCGCGGCACGTTCCAGGGCGAGACGATCACCACCAATGAAGCGGTCAATCGCAGCAT
>NZ_JBFTRZ010000037.1:0-468 GCF_056399785.1 Brevundimonas sp. 01N35 | reverse complement strand
CCGACATGTGGGGCGCCACGCCCTTCGACCAGCTGCTGTGCCGCATCGCCTTCAAGGGCATGCGCTACGAGGGACTCTACACCGCCCCCGGCACGGACAAGTCGCTGAGCTTCCCCGGCTCCCTGGGCGGCATGAACTGGGGCGGCCTGTCGACCGACCCGACCACCAACACCCTCTTCGTCAACGACATGCGCCTTGGCCTTTGGGTGCGGATGATCCCGCAGGACACCAGCAAGGTCGCAGCCTCGGGCGGCGGCGAGGCGGTCAACACCGGCATGGGCGCCGTGCCGCTGAAAGGCACGCCCTATTCGGTCGACAAGAACCGCTTCCTGTCGGTGCTGGGCATCCCCTGCCAGGCCCCGCCCTACGGCACGATGACCGCCGTCGACATGACGACCCGGAAGATCAAGTGGCAGGTGCCGGTCGGCACGGTGCGCGACACCGGCCCCCTGGGGATCAAGATGGGCC
>NZ_JBFTRZ010000036.1:0-482 GCF_056399785.1 Brevundimonas sp. 01N35 | reverse complement strand
GCCTTCCTCGCCGATCAGGATGCCGGTGGCCTCGCGGAATTCCACTTCGCTGCTGGCGTTGGAGCGATTGCCCAGTTTGTCCTTGAGACGCTGGATCTGCACCGGGTTCTTGCTGCCGTCGTCGCGAAAGCGCGGCACGAAGAAGCACGACAGCGGCCCATCCTCCGCGCCCATGCGCGCCACCACCAGGTGGGCATCGCACATCGGGGCGGAGAAAAACCATTTGTGCCCGGTGATCGCGTACTCCGCGCCGCGGCCCTCGCCGCGCACGGCACGCGCGACGGTAGTGTTGCTGCGCACATCGGAGCCGCCCTGCTTTTCCGTCATGCCCATGCCGATCATCACGGCATGCTTGTCGCGCCAGGGCAGGTCGCGCGGATCGTGCTCGGTGGCAAACAGTTTCGGCCCCAGTTCCGCGAACAGCGCCGCTTCCTTCTGCAGCACCGGGATGCTGGCGAACGTCATGGTGGGCGGGCACAGGG
>NZ_JBFTRZ010000035.1:0-513 GCF_056399785.1 Brevundimonas sp. 01N35 | reverse complement strand
GCCTGTAATGGTGGCCTCGTGCAGCGCATCGGCCCGCGCGAGACGGTGGTCGAGTATCCGCTCAGCTTCGATGACTTCGTGTACTGCGAACACGTGGCCCGCGAGATTGGCGTGCACTTCCAGGCGCTCGATGCCACGCGCATGTACACGCCCAACCAGGACATCAGCATCTACACCGTGGCCGACTCGCATCTTTCGCGCATGCCACTGTCGTACCGCCGCGTGGCCGACATGGACCCGGGCATGTCCTTCATCAAGCTGATGATGATTGACGAGCCGGACGTGCTGGATGCTGCCATCGCGCGCTTGCCGGCCGCGCTGACCGAGCGCTTCGCGGTGCTGAAGAGCGCGCCGTTCTTCCTGGAAGTGTTCGACCACCGCGCCGGCAAGGGGCCCAGCCTGCAGAAGCTGGCCGAGCACCTGGGCATCGACCGCGCCAACGTGATGGCCATCGGCGACCAGGAGAACGACCTCACCATGCTGCAGTACGCCGGCACCAGCGTGGCGATGGGC
>NZ_JBFTRZ010000034.1:0-530 GCF_056399785.1 Brevundimonas sp. 01N35 | reverse complement strand
GGGTGGGAAGCTGCCGTCTGACTGATAGAGTCCAAGCCATGAGAAGATCATATGTCTTGCTCGCTCTCGTCGGCACCCTGACGGCTTCGTGCGATCATTTTGGCGGCATCGACGCATACGCACCCTTGGCTGGGCTTCCAGACACGTCCTGTATTCCTCGGGTGCTACGGACGGCTGAAGGAGTCAGCGCGATCAAATATCGGCGGACGGAGTGGCCTACATCGCAGTTTGAAATCGCAAGAGGTGCATCCCCGACAACTGTCGCTGAGACGTGGACCTACCACGCAGGTCGCCTTAGGCCTCGTGTCCAAATCTATAACGCAGGAAACCGGTTCGGCTTTAACAACGGCATCGGCCTGACCGCCGGGGCTGTATCCGATGCACAGATCGCCGCCTACCGCCCGTTAATCGAACGCACGAATGACCTTCTGGCGCGCGAATGTGGCCTGGACCTCAGCGATATCAACATCACCGAATATCACCAGAAGCCGTAGGCTCCGCGCTCGCTTTGCAATGTCCGAGTTGGGTCG
>NZ_JBFTRZ010000033.1:0-545 GCF_056399785.1 Brevundimonas sp. 01N35 | reverse complement strand
CCGCCTCGTGCTGGCACGGGCGGTGGAGGGCTGGGCGGGGCGCCGGGCCTTCGCCCGGAGAGGATGTAGTTTTACCGTTTCGACGAAAGCAAAGCGCCCCGCGCGAAGAGTTGGACATGAGCTCGGGGCAGGCGCCGCTGTTAGCGGCTACCCCCGGCGCCCATGACGGGCAGGCCGCGCGACGACGCGGTCCTGGAACGGTCCGAGTAACCCCCTCGACCCTGACCGGAACCTCTACGATGGACGGGTCGAACGCCCCGTCGCTAGGCCCCAGCGGCGTCATGTCTTGATGCTGTGGCCTATCGCGCTTGCGCGCTACTTGAGGCCACGGAACGACGGTAGAGGCGCCCGCCTCGTTCCGCCGCCCGCGAGACATCCTGAACCGCCCGCCTGATCCATCGCCGCCTTCCGCTGGGTGCTCCCTTGCCCGGTGCGCGCGACGAGAGGCGAACGGTCCGACAAGACCCCCGTTCTCTCCGCTCCCGCCGCCGCTTCGGTTCGCCGGCCGAGCGAGCCCTCCCTTGCGACGGGACAGGTGGAGCATG
>NZ_JBFTRZ010000032.1:0-612 GCF_056399785.1 Brevundimonas sp. 01N35 | reverse complement strand
CACAGATCGCCGCCTACCGCCCGTTAATCGAACGCACGAATGACCTTCTGGCGCGCGAATGTGGCCTGGACCTCAGCGATATCAACATCACCGAATATCACCAGAAGCCGTAGGCTCCGCGCTCGCTTTGCAATGTCCGAGTTGGGTCGATTTCGGTCCTGGGCTCCCGCGCCGAAAGCGGACGTTGGCCGTCAGGCGGGAAAGCGGTCAGTTGAGCCCACCGTGGGAAGCGGACATTCACAGAGCATCCCAAGAATGCCACCTTGGCCGCATGACCAAGCTCGTTCACGTCCTCCTGCCAGTCCTGCTGATAGCCGGTGGATGTTCATCTTCGGTCGGGCCGAACCGTGGCGATCTAGCAGGCGCGCTTCAAGATTCGCCTTTCAACATCAGTGCGTTGCGCTGCTACGACATTCCTGAGGAGCCGACCGAGTTCAGGTGTCGCTACAGCAAGCGAGACGCGGCTGATGCTGTGGACGGCTCTCCAACCCACCGGCGGCGTTAAGCCTCCGGCAGAGCTGGAGGAGAGCCATGAATCAGGTAGTCACGGTTGGTTTGGACATCGCGAAGTCCGTGTTCCAGGTACACGGCGTCGATGCTGAAGGCGTCGTC
>NZ_JBFTRZ010000031.1:0-681 GCF_056399785.1 Brevundimonas sp. 01N35 | reverse complement strand
ACGCAGAAGATGCGGCGAACCGGGAACTGCTCGCCGGTGGAGGTGGCGGCCAGGACCGGCGCCTGGGGTTCGAAGATCAGGCTCACAGGTTTTCTTCCTTGTAGAGGTTCAGCTTTTCCTGGCAGGCCTTGTCGGAGTAGCCGAACAGGACGAGCTGGCTTTGGGCCTTGAAACGGACCGTCTTCCACGACGGGACGACGAGGATCTCGCGGGGGGCAAGGGCGATGGTCTCGCCCTCGACGACCGCCTCGCCCTGCCCTTCCACGACCACGAAGATCGTGCCGTCGGTCGAGCGGCGGTCGCGGGTCTCGAACCCCGCGGGCATCAGCCGCACATGCGCCGAAATGGTCGACATGATCGGCCCGCCGTTGACGGGAGTGAGGAACTCCAGCGCGTGGCCCAGGTGCGGATCGATCTGTGCGCCCTTGGCCATGGCGTCCAGCGCCGGCCGCCACTCCGAATAGGGATAGTGGAACAGCGGCTGGTGGGCCGGGCGGCGGTCGGCGGTGTGGCCCTTCAGCGGACGCATGTTGCGGCCGTAGCGGTTGAGGCTGTCGCCGGCCGGCGCCTGCTCGGGGAACTGGTCCTCGGCATAGCCCTCGGCGCAGCTGGCGTCGAAGTGGCGGACGGTGGGGATGTCCAGGCCGTCGAGCCAGATCATCGGCTTGCTCGTCGGATTGC
>NZ_JBFTRZ010000030.1:0-1054 GCF_056399785.1 Brevundimonas sp. 01N35 | reverse complement strand
CCCTATTGATCGTCCGCAAATACCCCTAGCCGAGGTCGGCAGAGCTCAACTTCCGCTTCCCGCCCCTAGCCGAAGTTCCGAACGTCCGCTTGTCAGCGGCGCGGTCAATGTCCGGTTCCAGGCTGGGTGCCTATTTCGCAAACCGACCCATAGGCGACGTTCAGTGATCGTCGCCGAATAAATCTAAGCCCCACGCAATCCCACACTCTCCGAGGCAGAGCATGTCCTCCGCATCCAACCAGATGCCGCATTGGCTATCGCCTTGGTGATACAGACCACCATAGAGCGTCACTTCCTTTGGCTGGACGCGCTCGCGTAGCGACTGAAACGCCTTAGCGCGTCCTCGCACTGCGCCGACCAAGACCTTCACTGCATCGTCATGGTCGGCACCGCCCGTGAGACGATCAGGGTGTGCTTCAAGCCACCAGCCATTGAATTTCGCCACGCGTCCTGAGCGCGTCACATCGCCCGCACGGACGACAGACGTCGGCTGGATGTCGAGAATGTCGGTGACGATTTGCGGGTCGCCGTCAAAGCCTGTGATCCCGAGCGTAAGCATACTGCGACCATATCACCTACAGTGTGGGCGGTCAGGTCTCAGGTGGTCCTCGACGGAGCGCGCCGACAACCATCAGCCCCACCGCTATCCAAAAGCCGAGGACTAGCGGCGCAACGAAAAAGCCAGCGGCCAGCGCCCCGCCCTGATGCCAAAGCATCGCAAAAACCGCGACGACGATCCCCATCAAGATAACGCCGAGCCACATGAGCATTCGCATTGGCAATCATCCTTCGTGGCCCGATCCTAGTGGCGCGTTCGACTGCTAACCACCCCTAGCTGAAGTTGGGGGTGTCCGCTCTCGGGCCGTCTGGCCAAGGTCCGATTTCGGGCAGGATGCCTACGACGCAAATCGACCCGTAGGAGACATCACCGGCCCCACATCCTGTAGGGACATTCAATGACTTGGTTCGGCAAAACGCGACGGGCTGTGTCGTATTCCGCGCAAAGTTTCTGGACCCGCCGATCTTCCATGATCATCGACCCCGCGATGACGAC
>NZ_JBFTRZ010000029.1:0-1223 GCF_056399785.1 Brevundimonas sp. 01N35 | reverse complement strand
GGCTCAACTGATCGCTGCAACACACGCAGCGAAGGTCTCCGCTGGCGTCCGATAGAGCAAGGTCTTTCTTGGCCGTTCGTTGAGCTGTCGGGCGATGGCGCTGAGCTGGGCCTGGCTGTGGAGGGACAGGTCGGTTCCGTGGGGCAGGTATTGGCGCAGAAGCCGGTTGGTGTTCTCGTTCGAGCCGCGCTGCCACGGTGATCGAGGATCGCAGAAGTAGACCGCGACGTCCGAGGCGACGGCCAGCCGCTTGTGATCGGCCAGCTCCTTGCCCCGGTCCCAGGTCAGGGACTGATAGAGTTCGCCCGGCAGTTTCCTGGACTGTTTGATCAGCGCGGTGACGACGCTTTCGGTATCCTTGTTGGCGACCTTGACCAGCATCACGTAGCGCGAGTGGCGCTCGACCAGGGTCGCGACGTAGCTGTTGCGGGAGCCGCCGACCAGGTCGCCTTCCCAGTGGCCGGGAACGGCGCGATCCTCAACGCAGGCGGGCCTTTCGCTGATGGAGACCGCGTCCTTGATCTGGCCCAGGCCGTTCCGTTTCAGCGACGCGTGCCTGGAACGCCGGATCGTTCGTCGCGCCCTAAGGTATTCAAGCAGTTCCTTTTTCAGGACGCCTCGGGTCTGGATGAACAGGCTGCGATAGATGGTTTCGTGCGACACTTGGTTCTGCGGCTCCCCGGGCCAGGTGCGCTTGAGCCAACCGGCGATCTGCTCGGGCGACCATTTCCGCCGCAGCTTGGCCGATACTGTCCGGGCCAGGGAGGGTCGGCAAGCCAGCTTGCACCGCTTCGGACGCAAGGCCCGATCCCACGCCGCCTGATCGGACCGTGTCGCCCGATACCGTTCCGGCCCGCCGTTGCGCAGGACCTCGCGACTGATCGTCGAGGGCGATCGACCCAGCAGCCGAGCGATCTCGCGCAGCGAGCAGCGGGTGCTCAGCCCGCGCGATATCTCCTCCCGCTCGCCGAGGCTGATCGCCCGTGATGCTCGGGTCCGGTCCGGAGGTCGGATGCCGCCCGTAGGCGAAAGCACCGAGAACACCGACGAGGACTCTCGATCAAACCGTCGCCCGATAGAACTCATCGACTCGCCCGCCTTCCAGCGATCCCAGATTTCAGCCCGCTGGGCCGCCGAGTAATAGATCCGCCGCCGCTGCTTCATCGCCCACGCTCCATCTCCGAAGAAAAGTTAGCGTGTTGCGTTCACCGGTTGAGCCCACC
>NZ_JBFTRZ010000028.1:0-2109 GCF_056399785.1 Brevundimonas sp. 01N35 | reverse complement strand
CCCTATTGATCGTCCGCAAATACCCCTAGCCGAGGTCGGCAGAGCTCAACTTCCGCTTCCCGCCCCTAGCCGAAGTTCCGAACGTCCGCTTGTCAGCGGCGCGGTCAATGTCCGGTTCCAGGCTGGGTGCCTATTTCGCAAACCGACCCTAAGCAGCCCTTCCTACGTTGGCCGCAGACGTGTGACGAGTACTCGTTGTCGTCGAGTGCTAAGGCGGCGGGGGGCAGCAAGGAGAGGAAGATGACGCAGCTTATCAAACGGATTGTGGTGAGGGCCCTCGCCTTAACTCTCCTCCTAACGGCGGCGACCGCCTGCCGCGAGCAGCAACAAAAAAAGGATATCGTGTGGACCGAACAGGCTCTGACCGAAGCTTTGACCTCATCGAGCGGCAGTAGAGCCTACCGTACCGCTGACGGCGCAGAATACATCGCTCCCCTCGTGCCAGGAATCGGGCTTTCAATTCCCAAATTAGGGGAGGGCTTCACGCTGTCCTACCTTCTTGAGCGACCTGACGCCGATCCACGCCCAACGGGGGTTGGTCCAGACATGCCTTTCGCTCGTGCGGTGGCCGTGGATATGCGGTTTGGGGTTTACCCCGGACCTGCCGCACCACAACCGAGCCAGAAGAAAGGCTTAGTGGTTAGCAACCACGATAATGTCCATCGATCGGTCTGTTAAAAACCTCTCGAGGTACTTGAGGCGCGCTCAGTGACACAATTTCCGCTAACCACCCCTAGCCGAAGTTCCGGACGTCAGCTTGTCGGCCGCGAGGTCAATGTCCGGTTCCAGGCTGGATGCCTATTTCGCAAACCGACCCTGAGCAGACATCCTACCAACGCTTGGCTAAGCTGAGAGAAACCGGGTGGCCTGCATGTTTGCGATTGTGTTCAGCCTTTTGATCTTCGCGCAAGGCGACCGTGCTGGACCCCCGGCCTCGCCTGCGTCGAAGCCCGACTATGAACAGATCAAGGCCAGTCAGAAGCCCGACCTGTCGGATACCGAACGCGCAGCCGCGGCAGAAATTGTTCTGAAGTCTGCCTTGGCCCGTCGGGGTCATTCCGGAGACCGGTCCTATCTACAGGGCTGCGATCTTTCCGACGCATCAGCGAGCTACGAAGACGCGAACCGGAACCTCATCGGTGCCTCCGCCTCATGGGAAGAATATACTGCCTTCTGGCACGCGGCGTTCCCAGATCACGATTACGCCCGGCGCGTTTTCGAAGGTCCGCCGGAACAGGTTGCCAAGCTCCGCGCCGAGGCCGACCAGCGAGCGCGAGGGCCTATGAGCGGGGCTTTGCCGGACGGCGAACTGGGCTCTGCCGTGATAGATCTTCGCATCATCAACCAATGCGCAGTCGATAGGCCAAACTCTGAATGGCTGCTGGAAAGCGAAGCCTGGAGGATGTTTCAGACCTCAAATGACCGCGAGGTTTTGAACGGCCTTTATTATCTGGCGATGCACGCCGACGATCGGCCCCAGCTTCAAACACGCTTTGGCGAGATCTACGAGGAACGACGTCGGTCCCTCGGATTGCCAATAGAACCCGGCCTACGGCTGATTGACCGTGCCCAGATCAATCTCGGTCGCTCGCAGCCCTACGCGACGGCCGTGCTTTGCGAAAGCGATCAGCCGGCTTTCGCAGGGACAGTCGAACTCGATGCCGCCAACGCGCGACGGATTTCTGTGGGCCTGCCGCCGCAGGACCTCCACGAGAAGGCGCTAAATGGCTTTTGTGGCCCGACGGCTCCCACAGCCGCCCATGAACTCCGCTAACCACCCCGAACCGAAGTTCCGAACGTCGGCTTGTCAGCCGCGAGGTCAATGTCCGGTTCCAGGTCGGGTGCCTATTTCGCAAACCGACCCGTTGCGGACATTAGGGCTGATAAGGAGCGCCGGGTCCGTCAATGACTATCCAACCTGATCCGTCGATTGCGATCATGACTTCTTGCTGCGTCCATACGCCATGTGTGGACGGCTCTCCGTTGGCAAGGATTGATTTGACGTTCTGCTGAGCCTGGTCGGTGCGGCCATGTGTTCGACCTGTTGGTGCGGTACGCATGACCGCTGGCCATAATGCCTTCCGCGAAGATGGGTCCTGACCAACAGCA
>NZ_JBFTRZ010000027.1:0-4220 GCF_056399785.1 Brevundimonas sp. 01N35 | reverse complement strand
CCGCCCGGTCCGTTGCCGAACCCCGCGGGCCGCTCGTTGCAGAGCGAGGCGCGGATATACGGACCCGCCCCCGACTCCACAAGCCTTGAATGACGGAAATACGAAAAACCGAACGAACACGAATCGCCCGACAGCAGGCCCACGCCGCCGCCCCCCGCAGGACTGGAAATCCATCGCCCTCGCAGCAGTACTGGCCGCCCTGGAAGGCCGCTCCCATGTGGTGCCCTGTCGCGAGGATGTCGCAGGGGATATCGTCGCCCCATACGTATCGCTTAGGATCGTCCCCGTTTCGATGGCGCATGGCAAAGGCGCGCGTCGTCCACTGCTGAGAACTCGCGTCCATGGCCACAACACCCCTCGACCGTCGAACCCTGCTGCGCGGAGCCGCCTTGGGCGGAGGCCTGCTGGGCCTTCAGGGGCTGCTGCCGGCCTGGGCCCAGACGGGAACGGCTGGCTTGCGCGCCGACCTGCCGACGCTGACGGGGCCGAACATCGACCTGACGGTGGGGCGCTCCGACTTCACCGTCGGCGGGCGCACCGGCCACGCGGTGACGGTCAACGGCCTGCTGCCCGCCCCCCTGCTGCGGATGCGCGAGGGCCAGAACGTGCGTCTGTCGGTGACCAATACCCTGGACGAGGACACCTCGATCCACTGGCACGGCCTGCTGCTGCCCTTCCAGATGGACGGCGTGCCGGGCGTCAGCTTCCCCGGCATCAAGCCGCGCGAGACCTTCGTCTATGAATTCCCGCTGAAACAGTCGGGCACCTACTGGTACCACAGCCATTCGGGACTTCAGGAAGCGATCGGCCATTACGGTCCCATCGTCATCGACCCGGCGAGCGTCGATCCTGTGGCCTATGACCGCGAGCACGTCCTGGTCCTGTCGGACTGGAGCTTCCTGCATCCGCACGAAATCCTGGCCAAGCTGAAGAAGAGCCCCGGCTACTTCAATCATCAGAAGACCACCTTGGCGGGTTTGCTGGACGGGGCGGACAAGATGGACCTGGCCGAGCGCCGGATGTGGGGCGGGATGCGGATGGACCCGCGCGACATCCTGGACGTCAGCGGCTCGACCTACACCTATCTGATCAACGGCCATGGCCCGCAGGAGAACTGGACCGGCCTGTTCCGGCCCGGCGAGCGAGTGCGGCTGCGCGTCATCAACGCCTCGGCCATGTCGATCTTCAACGTCCGCATCCCCGGCCTGGCCATGACCGTGGTCCAGGCCGACGGCGCGCATGTGCGCCCGGTCGAGACCGACGAGTTCCAGATCTCAGTCGCCGAAACCTATGACGTTATCGTCCGTCCCACCGAGGACCGGGCCTACACCATCGTGTCGGAAGCCATCGACCGTTCAGGCATGGGCCGGGCGACACTGGCCCCGCGTCTGGGCCTGACGGCCGAGGTTCCGCCGCTGCGCAAGGTTCCCAACCTGACCATGGCCGACATGGGCATGGGCGGCATGGATCACGGCAGCATGGCCGGGATGGATCACGTCGCGATGAGCCACGGAGCCGCCGCAGGGGCCGGCGCCGCGCCGATGGACCACGGCGCCATGAGCATGCGCGATCCCAACAACGCCCCTGCCGACATGGCGGTCGGCGTTGCGATCGCACCCGCGCCCGCCAATCGTCTGGGCGAGCGGCCTCAAGGGCTACAGGACGTCGATCACCGGGTGCTGGTCTATACGGATCTGCGCGCACTGGAGCCGAACAAGGATGCGCGTCCGCCGTCGCGGTCGATGGAAATCCATCTGACCGGCAATATGGAACGCTTCATGTGGGGCTTCGACGGCCGCAAGTTCTCGGAACTGGTCGAGCCGATCCGGTTCGAACTGAACGAGCGGGTTCGCGTCACCCTGGTCAACGACACCATGATGGCCCACCCCATCCACCTGCACGGCCATTTCTTCCAACTGGTCAACGGCCAGGACGGGCATCAGCCGCTGAAGCACACGGTCAATGTGGCGCCGGGGTCGAAGGTGACCTTCGACCTGACCGCCGACGCGCCCGGCGACTGGGCCTTCCACTGCCACCTGCTGATGCACATGCACGCCGGGATGTTCAACGTCGTCACCATCCGTCCGCTGGAAGGCGCCGCCCAATGAGCCGCGCCTTGAATTGTATGGTTGCCGCCCTCCTGCCGCTGATGATGGCCGCCGGTTCCGCCAACGGGCAAGCTCATGGGACGCATGGATCGCATGACGCCCATGCCGGTCACGTCATGAGCGGTATTCAGGCGGGCCCGGCACAGACTCCTGCCGCCGATCCTCATGCGGGTCATGGCGCGCCTGTTCCGCAAGTCGATCCCCACGCGGGCCATGACATGTCGGCGATGACGACCAGCGCGCCCAACATCCCCACCAGCGTGGACGCTGTCGGCGGGCGGATGATCAAGACGCCGCCGCCGGCTGCGGCCCGCGCCGCCCCCGCCCATGCGGCGGACCTGCTGTACGACCCGGCGGTTATGGCCGCCGCGCGCAAGCAGTTGCTGGTCGAGAACGGCGACGTTCGCACCACAGCCGTCCTGATCGACACGCTGGAGGCGGGATTCGGCGACGGGCGTGAGACCTACAGCTGGAACGCCCAGGGTTTCGCCGGCGGCGACATCAACCGCTTCTGGTGGAAGAGCGAGGGCGAAGGCGAGGTCGGCGGCAAGCTGCACAATGCCGAGGTTCAGGCCCTCTACAGCCGCGCTGTCGCCCCCTTCTGGGACGTGCAGGCGGGCGTCCGGCAAGACTTCCGCCCGGACGGCGCGGACAGGACCCATCTGACCGTCGGCGTCCAGGGCGTCGCCCCCCACTGGTTCGAAATGAGCGCCGCCGCCTTCCTGTCGACCAGGGGCGACATGACCGCGCGTGTCGAGGCCCAATACGACCAGCGCCTGACCCAGAAGTGGATCCTGCAGCCCGCCCTGGAGATGGAACTGTCGACCAGCGACATTCCCAAGCTGGAGATCGGTTCGGGCCTGACCTCAGTCACGGCGGGCCTTCGCCTGCGCTACGAAATCCGCAAGGAGTTCGCGCCCTACATCGGGGTCGAGTGGAGCCGTTCGTTCGGCGACACCGCCGACTACGCCCAGGCGCGCGGCGAGGATGCGGACGCGACGCGTCTGGTCGCCGGGATCAAGGCCTGGTTCTAGAGCGCCTCTGACGAACGGCCGAGCCAAAAAGACGGCTCGACCTGGTCGGACGGCAGGGTGCCCTTTGTCGTCGATGAGACAATGCACCGCGTCATCGTCCGACGCGACGGCGACCAAATGAAATCCGGGATGAATTGACGAGCCGGGATCACCCGCAGGCCACGTCCCTTGGCCCGCGATCGACTCGCGCTTGCACCGTTTCCCGATGGCGGGCCGGGGGAGTCGTTCTCGAATTCGACCGATTTTCGCATCTTGATCGGGCTCGGCCGGGCGCGGACATAGGTTCGGATGCCGCCTTCATTTCAGCCGCTGCCGCCCCCCATCCGCCAGGGGGGCAATCGCCGCCTGGCGGACGGGGGGCGTCTTGGCCTGCACCAACAGACTGTACAGCGGTGCGCCTCGATCGCCTTCGACCAGGCCGACGGGCACTGACTGACGGCGGACGTGATCGCTAGGCGTGGCCAGCCGCTGTTCCCCGCTTCGGCCAGGCGTCGCCATTCGTCGGCCGACCGATCTGGTTCGCCACCCTGCGGACGGCCGTGCCGCCTTGGGCCAACGCAGGGGCACGCGTCAGCGACGTCATGGCCGCAGCCCAACCCTGATCCCACGCCCGCCGCTCGCCCCGATGGCGCCTGTCGGAACCCTCGGGCAGACGCTCGCCTCCCCCTGAGTTGAGAGCTTTGGGAGTGGCGGATTCCAGGCGGAACCGACGAACCGGTCCGAGGCCCTCGCGACATCGTCCCAGCCGAGGCGGCGCTCATCGTTGAGATTTCTCGCGTGTGAACGGTTCTCCGCTCCAGTGGCCCCTTCGATCCACGAACTGTCTCCCCATAGCCGGCAACAGCCAAGCGGAGCACCACATGGTTCTAAAGGCTCACGCCCCGCCACTCGTCGGATATGCAGAACCAGCGCTCGACCAGCGATCAGTTGGCAGCTTGGCGGCGCTGGTGGCGCTAGATCACGGCCCAGAACGCGAAAACCCCCACGGCGTGAGCAGTGGGGGTTTTCGTTAAACTTGGGTGCGGGAGCAGGATTTGAACCTGCGACCTTCAGGTTATGAGCCTGACGAGCTACCGGG
>NZ_JBFTRZ010000026.1:0-4506 GCF_056399785.1 Brevundimonas sp. 01N35 | reverse complement strand
AGTTCAATCCAGCCCTCGCCGTCCTGGTATTTGACCACACCGACCCAACGGACTTGGATTTTGGTGGGGGGCGGCGCTTCCTCGCCTCTTTTGAGACGGCGCTTATAGACCGGCGCGTAGAACGTGATCTGACGTTTGAATAGTTGCTTCGCGGCGTCCTGAAGGGCCTCGTATGCCGTGTTCGGGGCCACCTCAAAGGCTTCTGCATATTCGTGGGCGTAGATGCGGCTGATGTCGGGAGCCGTGCGGAGCCGCCCCTTTGAATCCATCTTGGCGATGGCTAGGGCGACGATCCTCTTTTCCGAGAGAGATAGCCCATGCCCAGCGCGGATTAGGGCGTTGCTCATCGTGACGTAGCGGGTGCCGTCAGGGCCGATCGGATCGGCTTCGCCTACTGGCTCCAGCGGCGGTAGGGCTTCGTCGTCTTCATCTAGGAGGAGGGCTAAATCTGACATCTTCCGATCACTTCTGGCGCGAATCTACGATGTCATGTTTCGCCTAACTATGACAACTTCCGATCACTTCTGACGTAGATAATCTTTGTCAGAAGTGGCCCGCGCCCTGTGGATAGCGGTCGGAAACTGTCAGGCTTTGATCGGAAACTGTCAGGCTTTGATCGGAAACTGTCAGAAAAGACCCCAATTTTCCTTTTAAAAACAAATGTTTGCAGCCCTTAAAAACTATTAAAAACTTTAAAAATTGCGCGCGCGAGACGTGCTGTGGAGCGTCCTGCCCGTTGAAGCCCAGGAGAAGACCGGCCTCGCCTAGCGGCGAGATCATAGGCGCTAGGTGCGGCCCTAACGGGCCGCGCGCGCCCGGTCGTGCCAACCGGCCCTCGTAGCGTCCGCAGGAGCCGTTGCAGGCTTGGCGAGGACTAGGGGGCGGAAAGGGGGCGGGAACGGCCCTGAGGGCGCTCTAAGGCCCCTTCCGGGGGCGGGTCAGCCGGGTCAGGATCATGCTGCCGACGATGACCGTCATGGCGGCAACCCCGATTTCCACGGCGAAGTTCAGGAACAATTGGTCAGCTGGGTGCATGGGCCGGATTCTGACCCGTCCGGTGAGCAGTGGGAAGCCCTACCGCCCTCGGCCTAGATCAGGACCGCGGGACCGCTCAGAGGCCCGCTCTACGAGTTGGGCGTTCTCCCCCATCACCTTGACTAGATCACCCTCCTTGACCCCTTCCAGGCGCAGGACGGCAGCCCCGTTGGGGGCGTCGATGGTCTGGTTCAGGTAGGTCGCCCGGTCGCGGACCTCGAAACGGTCCTGGTCGATCCACCGGACGAAGTGGCCGACGACGTTCTGCGCGGCCCGTTTGGCGAGCGCGAGCGTCTCCCTGGTCTTCGTCGTGACGGCCTTCTGCATGGCGGCCACGCCCTCCGGGGAGAGGCCCTTCGTCGCCTTTTCCCACGCCGACAGATCGCCCTTCAGCTTCTCGACCTGGCGTTCCTTCTGACCGACGGCCCGCGCCTGATCGCGCTCCCGGCGCTGCACCGCCGCCAGCTCCTGCCCCTTCACGAACCCGCCAATCATCTTGTCGTGGACGGTGCGGGCGACGCGGGTGGCGAATTCCTCGTCCGTCTCCTTCCCGACGACGCCGCGCTTCTCGCGCTCCTTCGGGAACTCGACCTTCGCCGCCAACGGAGCCTCGTTCACCCTGGCGTAGTATTCCCGGATGGTCTGGTGCTTGGCGTTCGACCCTTCGACGCCGCGCTCCAGGCCGAACTCCCGACCGACCGCCTGGGCGAAGTCGGTCTGCATCTCGGAGAGCATCTGCGGCCCGCCGATGAAGGCCGTGCTTCGCAGCCGGCCCTCCTTCATCGGGACGACGTAGGCGACCATGTGCGGGGTCGTCTCGTCGCGGTGGACGTGGGTGCTGACGACGTTCTCGGCCCCATGCCGCTCGACCAGCCAGGCGCGGGCCTGCTCGAAGTAGGCGGCGCCGTCGTTCGACTGGCCGAACTCGGGCGAGAAGGTGATCAGATATTCGAGGCCGAGGACCGCATCCGACCGGCGCTTCTCGGGCAGGATCTCCTTAAACGCCGCCTGGATCTCTGCGGGCGTCTGGGGGCCGTGGTTCTCGTTGAGGTGAAGCCGGGCAGGGTCCGCGTTCGGGGTGTCGCGAGTGCGGAAGGTGTGGCTCAGCGAACCCCCGATCTGGCCGAAAGTCTTGAGCTTGGCGACGCGGAGGATGGCGTAGGACATGACCCAGCGTAGCGATTTCAGGAACAGAAATATACTCACTATACTTTGCGTGCCGCAAAGGTGAGCCCCTACGGGGGAAGGCGGCCCTTTGGGCCGTCAGGGGCGCGGCCCCCGAACCCCTAAGGCGCCGGCCACTGGCGGGCGGCGTGCAGCACCCGAAGAATGCGAACCTGGTCGTCGGCCGTGTCATAGACCAGGACGTAATTTCGGTGCGCCACCAGCTCGCGTGTTCCAGGGACGCGCCCTATCCGGCCAAGGCCGGGATCATCGGCAAGGCGAGCGGCTTTCTCGGAAATCAGCTCGTCCAACGCCAGGGCGGCGGTTGGATTGTCCGCCGCGATGTATTCGCGAATGTCTTTCCGGTCGATGCTCGCTGGCCGGGTCCAGACCAGCCTCACGAGTGCGACGCCAACCGTTGCCGCGTCGCCTCGCGCCACGCCGTCGCCTCGGCCTCGACCTCCTCGGCCGAGATCAGATCACCGGCGTTGGCGGCGTCGATTCCGCTCTGCACCTGGCGACGGAACCAGGCGTCATGCTCGGCGGCCTCCTGCTGCTGGCGCACGTAGTCCCGCATGAAGCCGCGCAGCACCTGGGCGGCGTTCCGATCACTGGACTTAGCCGCCGTCGTGAACTCGCTTTTCAGGCCCTCATCGACCCGGAAGGTGAAGGTGGCTTCGTTCATGTGAATGCCTCATGTGTTGCCAAGCAAGTGCATTGTAACACACGCCAGTTCGCTTGAGCGAACTAGCGTCGGCTTTCAGGCCTGAAGCCAATGTCCGCAAACGACCCATTGCGGACGTTGGCGGGCTGCGCGAAGGTTCTGCCATGTTCAAGAATTGGCTTAAAAAGCGCGCTCCGCATGAAGCTGCTTGGCCGTCATTGCCCGAGAGCGGCTTTATGCTAGGCCGGGTGGCGACGGCGGAAGACATCGATCTAGGCGATGCTGTATTTTCTCAGGCGACTAGCGATGGCCTAAAGGCCGAGCCCTACCCGACCACTATTCCTCAGTATGCGCTTTGGCAGGATGAGGGTGGCTCAACCCGTCCGGTTTTCGTGCTCCAAGCCGAAAAGCATGTGTCTGATCCCACTGGAAAACCGATCTACGGTTTGCGGACCTTTGATGGTGAAGAGATCGTCGCGTCGGGTGAAGAGGTTCGGCTGCTCGGGGCGGTTCCTCCGGCGACGTAACGACCGCTCACCACCCTTGGCGGAATTTCGGAGTGTCCGCTTAACGGCGGAATAGGCCCCAGAACCCTCGCCGCTCCGACAGGCGGCGCCATGCGTCCCGGTCGGCCTTCAGGTCTTCGAGCTGGCCCAGGAGAACAGGCCTCTCAGCTTCCAGGCGTTCGACCAGAGCCGCCCTTGGGCGCAGGGTTTCGAGTTCGGTATGGGCGCGATCCAGTTGAGCCGTGAGGGCTTCAATAGCCGCATCGCTCGAACCCTTCGAAGGTTTCGAAGTGCGCTTTTTCGAACCCACCAGATCAGGGTCTATCCAGACCCATATCTTTCCGGCGTTGTCTCTCTCGCCCCTTACTTTACCGGCCTTCCAGCGGGATCGGAGGGTGTTCAGGGGCGTCTTTGTCAGGGCCGCAGCTTCGGCCAGTGACATTCGAAGTTCCATTTTCGAAACCTTCTAAATGAGGTTTCGAAGGTGTCCTGAATCGGCTGAATTCAAAAGGGCCGGGCGCATCACGCTGCCCGGCCCTTTCTTTCTTAGCCACAGAGCCAGGAGCGTTGAAACATCCCCCGCCTCTCCGCGCACCGTATGGGCGGCGGGGGTTAGATGTCGAGCCGGAGCTGGTCGTTGTGGCGGAACTTGAATTCGATGCTGGCGACCCGGCGCCCTTTCTTGATCGCCTTCCACTGGATCGACCAGCCGTCCTTTGCCTGTAGCTCTTTGACCGCTGGGTCGATGATCCGGCGTTTGAGTTGGGCGAAGTCTTGGCTGCTCGGGGGCGCGTCCATAGCCAGGCGGAAATCGTCCACGTCGTATACGGCCCAGCTTTCGGTGTTTTCGGCCGTTTTGAACCGCATCAGCAGTTCCAGCAGTTTCCATGAGTAGGCCGAACGCAGGGCTGAGGTTTGGGCCAACTTGTAGGTGGTGAAGTGCTTCTGGATGCCCGCGAGATGGCGGTGCAGTTCGGGAACCCAGCTAAGTTCAATCCAGCCCTCGCCGTCCTGGTATTTGACCACACCGACCCAACGGACTTGGATTTTGGTGGGGGGCGGCGCTTCCTCGCCTCTTTTGAGACGGCGCTTATAGACCGGCGCGTAGAACGTGATCTGACGTTTGAATAGTTGCTT
>NZ_JBFTRZ010000025.1:0-5673 GCF_056399785.1 Brevundimonas sp. 01N35 | reverse complement strand
CGACGCCTTCAGCATCGACGCCGTGTACCTGGAACACGGACTTCGCGATGTCCAAACCAACCGTGACTACCTGATTCATGGCTCTCCTCCAGCTCTGCCGGAGGCTTAACGCCGCCGGTGGGTTGGAGAGCCGTCCACAGCATCAACAGCGGCCCTTAACTTGTAGCCGATCAGCGGACATACCCGGTCGCAAGCTCCACTGGCATCCCGCGCTAGCTGCACTGGTTTCCAGTACAGTTCTGCGCGATCTGTCAGGCACCCGTCGGATCCACCGGGACGTTCAGCAGCCGGCCGGTCTGGACCGACGCTGTTCCCGAAAAAGCGGGACGCGTGATCCGCATCGTCTTCAGATCGATCTCGCCGTCCGGTCCGAGCGTGGTGATGCGCACCGATGGATAATCGAGCGGCTTGCCGGGTTCGACCTGCGGCGCGCCGTCCGGCTGCACCAGCCAGGCATAGCCGCTGCTGGCGGTGAAGAAGCGGCCGACGCCGTCGGCGTCGACGCACAGGGCGCCGTCCTCATCGACGCCGAGGCCGATGGCTTGCGGATCGCCCGAGGCCCGCACCTGGGCGACGAAGGCGATGAGACGGCCCAGCCGGTCGCGGACGCTGAAATGGGTGTCGGTCACGACATGGGCGAGATAGGGCATAGTCAGGAAGTCGCCGACCATGGTGACTTCCGGTCCCATCGGATCCTTGAGCGCCGTGATCGAGTCGATGCTGCCGCCGTCCATCGCGCCGTAGCCGGCGCCGCCGAGGATGGCCAGACCCGCGCTGGTGCCGCCAATCGGACGGCCACGCGCAACATGGTCGTTGAGCGCCTTCTGGACCGAAGTCCCCTTCCAGTAGCGGACATAGTTGGCCTGGTCCCCGCCTGCCAGGAAGACGCCGTCGGCGCGGTCGAGAATGGCGAGCACGCGCGGATCCTCGGAAGCCTTGCGGTCGTCGAAGACCAGGGTCTGCACCGAGGCCGCGCCGCCGATATCGCGATAGATCTCCTCGCCCCCCGCGCCGTCGCCAGAGGCGCGCAGGATCACGATGTGGCCATGCCCGGCCTTGGCGATGAACCATCGAAAGGCGCGGTAATCCCAGTCGCCGCCGCCCATCAGCATCAGGCCGGTCTCAGTCGGGCCGGGCGTCCGCGCGTCGATGTCGCCGATTCTGTAATAGCTATAACCGTCGGGCGAAGCGGTCGCCGTCGACGCGGGCGACAGGCCGGAAAGCAGCGCCAGGGCGCCGAAGAACGCCAACAGCGTCGTTCGCATAAATCGTCTCTCCGCCACCTAGTAGAACACCATATGGGCACAGTTCGCTTCGACGCGCGACACGATTGGATATTTTTGTTCTTCAAAAAGTTTGAAAGTCGCCGCATGGTGTTCGGCAGGGGACAGGGGGCATACCATGCGATACGTCAGATCAATCATCGGCGCTCTTTCGGCCGGAACCAGCCTCATCGCGCTGTCGGCTGCGGCCCAGACGACGCCATCTCAGCCGAGCGGCGGAGTCGCCACGACGGTCGATGAGGTCGTCGTCCTGGGTTCGCGGATTCCGCGCCAGATCGACACCGAAGGTCCGGCGCCGGTGACCACGATCACCGCCGACGAGATCTTGCGCAACGGCTACCAGAGCGTGCCCGACCTGCTTCGCGCGGTGACGCAGAACGGCGGCGAGACGCAGAGCCAGCAGTCCTTCTCCGGCGCCTCGTTCACGCCCGGCGCCCAGCAGGTCGATCTGCGGGGCCTGGGCCCCAACCATACGCTGGTGCTCGTGAACGGGCGGCGCATCGCCGACTTCCCCCTGCCCTTCCAGGGGCAGAGCAATTTCACCGACGTGTCGAACCTTCCCGTCGGACTGATCGAACGGGTCGAGGTGCTCAGCGGAAGCGCGTCCGCGGTCTATGGGTCCGACGCCATCTCCGGCGTGGTCAACTTCGTGCTCAAGAAGTCGGCGGACGGCATCCGCTTCGACTTCCGCCAGGGCCTGACCGAAGACGGCGGCGGCGCTTCCCAACGCTTCACCGTGACGGCCGGAGGGAGCCGCGGCGGCTTCCACGGCGTCGTCGGCGTTGAACTGCTCAACCAGAAGCCGCTCTGGGCCTATGATCGGGAAATTCAGGACTCCACGAAGGACAGCCCGACCAACACCACGGCGCGTCGGGCCTTCCTGCGGTTCGACGAGGACAACGACTACCTCGACCCCGGCGCCGCGACCTGCGCCAAGCTCGCGTCGTTCAACGGCGGGACGACCTACTACGCCAACCGGCGGCGCTACGGCTATTTTTGCGGCACCGACGAAGCGATCGGGTACGGAACGATTCTCAGCGGCCGCGACAGCCTGAACAGCTACGCGGCCCTGGGCTATACGATCGACGATCGGACCGAACTCTTCCTCGACCTTCAGTACAGTCACAGCAAGCTGAAGCTCTTCCGCGACGTTCTATCCTGGCAGTATCAGGATGCGAACGGCAGCGAAGACGGCCTGTTCTTCAATGCCGACACGGGCATGATCGAGGGCTGGCAGAGGCAGTTTTCGCCGGAGGAGATGGGCGGCCTTTCGAAGGGGTTCACCCGCAATCGATCCGATGCCTTCACCATCACGCCGGGCGTCAAGGGCGCCTTCGGCTCCGCCGACCAATGGGGCTATGAGGTCGCCTTCAACCACGCCGAATACCGGTCGACGGTCCGCTTCCCCCATATCATCGCCCAAAAGGCCAACGCCTTCTTCCTGGGTCCGCAGCTCGGCGTCGATCCGGACAGCGGCTATGCGATCTTCGCTGTGGGCACCGACGCCGCACGCCTTTACAAGCCGCTCACGACCGCGGACTACGACCTGATCGCCAAGGACGCGGTCTATCATCCGCGCTCGCGCAACGACAACCTGTCGGCCACGATCACCAACAGCGCCCTGTTTGATCTGCCCGCCGGACCGGTCGGCTTCGCCGCCGTCGTGGAAGGCGGGACCCAGAGCTACAACCTCAAGCCTGACCCGCTGGCGCTCAAACCCTATTATTACGGCCTGGTCGACTCGGATGGTAAGGGCGACCGCGACCACTGGGGCGCCGGCTATGAGGTTCGCGCGCCGCTGCTTAGCAATCTCGAGTTCAGCACGGCGGGCCGTTACGATCACTACGAGTTCGCCGGCAACGGCTTCGGCAAGTTCACCTACAACGTCGGCCTCGAATATCGCCCCATCCGCACGCTTCTGTTCCGCAGCGCCTACGGCACCGGCTTCCGGGCGCCGGACCTGCACTATGTCTTCTCTGGACCGGGAAACACCCACCCCTCGGGCACGGACTACTTCCGCTGCCGCACCGAGGAGCCGAACGAACCCATCGGCGACTGCAGCTTCTCGGGCGAGGGCATCGTCTCCCACCGCAACGGCAACCGCGATCTGAATCCCGAGACCAGCAAGTCGTTCAATGGCGGCGTCGTCTGGCAACCCATGCGCAACCTCAGCCTGTCGGTCGACTATTTCCGCGTCGAACTGACCAATCAGGTCCGCGACATGAGCGCAGACACGATCCTGCGCGACGAGGCCGACTGCCGCATCGGCAAAACTCAGGGCGGCAGCGCTGTGGACCGCGCATCGCCCACCTGTCTCGACGCGATCGCCCGCGTCGAGCGGCAAGCCACGGGGCCTCTGGCGGGGCAGTTGGTCGGCATCTTCACCAATCCGATCAATATCGCGCAGGAGACGACCTCAGGCGTGGATGTCGCGGCACGCTGGCGCGTTCCGACCAACCGGATCGGCGAGTTCAACCTGTCGCTCGGCTATACCTACGTCGACAAACATACCTTCCAGCAATATCCGGGCGATCCGGTCATCGACAAACTGGCCTTCGACAGCGGCTACGACATCCCGCGCGACAAGGGCACGGCGAGCGTCAGTTGGGCGCTGGATAAGCTGACGGCGACGATTCAGGGTCAGTACCTCGGCAAGCTGCCGAACTATGACGAGGACGCCTTCATCAGCGACAGCTGGATGTTCAACGCCTCGGCGCAGTACGATCTGACGGACCACGTTCGCCTGTCCGTGACCGTCAACAACCTGTTCGACAAGGGGCCGGTCAAGGATCCTACCTACAGCTCCTATCCCTACTACGACATCTCCTGGTTCGACTCCGTCGGCCGCAGCTACTACTTCCAGCTCACCTACAAGCTGGGCGGCGCGGGGCTCTGAAGAAGCCGCTCGGCTACGTGATAGACCTTCCGCCTCCCGACAAAGGCGGGAGGATCTTTCATCGTGTGGCCAAATGGAGCTAAATCCAAAAACTCGCACACGACAGTGAACGCTCCATGCGAGGCAGGCTAACGCTCGCCACGGCCAAGCAGAATGCGGATGCGCCGAGCGTCTTCAAGGCGCCCGAAGCGGAAGTTGGCTTCAGCCCGAGAAGCAGACATTCAAGCACATTTCGAGCAGCCGCCGCGCTACGTCTAGGGGTTGTCATCCGATGCCCCGGTCGTAGAAATCGAGCGGTCATCATGTCGTGCAACAGGAGCCGGCCAGACGCGCATCGGCTAGCCGGTCTCGCGATCCACCACCCCGACGAACCCCAGCGCCAAGATCGCCAGCGCCAGCTGGTCAGCGTGCACGCTCCCAACAGCCCCCCGCCGCCGGTCCCGCCTGAGCCAG
The DNA here is from genome assembly GCF_056399785.1 of Brevundimonas sp. 01N35. Taxonomy (NCBI): domain Bacteria; kingdom Pseudomonadati; phylum Pseudomonadota; class Alphaproteobacteria; order Caulobacterales; family Caulobacteraceae; genus Brevundimonas; species Brevundimonas sp. 01N35. Next base: position 1,041 of record NZ_JBFTRZ010000025.1, on the reverse strand, counting down.
ACACCTGGGACAGGTACGAGATCCGCTGCTGCACCTTCCAGAGCCTCTCGTTCGGCGAGGTTCTCATCGACGAACTCTTGACCAAGTTGCCCGGTTGGATACCTCGGACAACCGCCGAGAAGCTGGTGTCGCCCGCCAGACGGCGGCGTGGGGTTCGACCTGCTGTCGGTGAACAAGGGCGGGCTCGACGACCAAGGCTGCAGGCGTGCCCCAGGTCGTTGACGGAGGAGTTCGCGGAACTCGCCTGACCTGCGTCGATGCAACGTCCTTGACGCCGTGGGGTTTCCTCAAAGCCCTGAAGGGAATGGACTGCAGCCGCAGGCGCTTTCGCAGTCGCCTTTTCGCCGACGATCCCCTGGCCGTCTGCTTCGTCAGCCGATAGCCAGTATCGAACGCGGCGCACCATTTCATCAAAACGAATGTCCGCCACCAACGTATCGACGCAGCCGAACGCCGGTCTTAGACTCCCCATGAAACGACTGAGGTCGATCTAATGGGCCCGAACCCGGGACAAGGTCCTTATCCTGAGCCTGAAGCCGCCCAGCGCATAGCCGCCTAGCTTGAAGCCCGGCCGGGATCAGGCTGGTTCTACGCGCCTCAGCGTCCCGGGAAGCGTCTTCGCGTGGCGACCTGGGGCCATGCCCAAGGGGCCGCAGATCGAAGCGCCTCAGGCGCCAGCGTGTTATAGGCAGAGCGCAGGGCGAGCCGTCGCCTCCATCGAAGGATGTCATGGCGCGACAATCACGGATTTCGACCCGGCTTTCCGCAGCCAGTCTGGTCCACCTCGGCGCGCCTCGCCTGGCGGACCTGCTGATCGAGGCCGGCGCGGGTAACGCCAACCTGAAGCGCCGGCTCCGGCTCGAACTCGCCGCGGAAGCCGGTCCTGAACTGTTGGCCCTGGAGATCGACAAGCGACTGTCGGCGCTCGCGGCGGCCCGCACCCGCATCTCCTGGCGCAAGCGGGGCGAGTTGATCGAGGACCTCGAAGCCCACCGGAAAATGATCGTCGAGCGCCTGGCGCCGGCAGCCCCGGCCGAGGCG
>NZ_JBFTRZ010000024.1:2500-5822 GCF_056399785.1 Brevundimonas sp. 01N35 | reverse complement strand
GGCAGCTTGGCGGCGCTGGTGGCGCTAGATCACGGCCCAGAACGCGAAAACCCCCACGGCGTGAGCAGTGGGGGTTTTCGTTAAACTTGGGTGCGGGAGCAGGATTTGAACCTGCGACCTTCAGGTTATGAGCCTGACGAGCTACCGGGCTGCTCCATCCCGCGGCAAAGTCGGAGTGTGAAGGAAGAATAAGGTTCGATCCTCGTCCTCAAGTAGCCCGAAGAGCGATTGGACAAGAAATATAAGAAGACTTTTTTATGTATCTGGTAGACCCCGCGGCGACCTACTCTCCCGCGCCTTGAGACGAAGTACCATTGGCTCTGGAGGGCTTAACGACCGAGTTCGGAATGGGATCGGGTGTGGAACCTCCGACATAGCCACGGGGTCAACCAGACACATAAAAAAGAGAAGACATCGTCGCGTATTGTATATCGGCAAGTAAAACCGAATGAGTTTTGCTGAGAAACGATCAAGCCGATCGGATTATTAGTACCAGTAAGCTTCACACGTCACCGCGCTTCCACACCTGGCCTATCAACGTGGTAGTCTTCCACGATCCTCAGCGAAGCCTTGTTTTGAGGTTAGTTTCCCGCTTAGATGCTTTCAGCGGTTATCTATTCCATACTTAGCTACCCTGCTGCGCGGCTGGCGCCACGACAGGTCCACCAGAGGTATGTCCATCCCGGTCCTCTCGTACTAGGGACAGATCCTCTCAAGCTTCGAACACCCACGGCAGATAGGGACCAAACTGTCTCACGACGTTCTGAACCCAGCTCACGTACCACTTTAAATGGCGAACAGCCATACCCTTGGGACCTGCTCCAGCCCCAGGATGTGATGAGCCGACATCGAGGTGCCAAACTTTGCCGTCGATATGGACTCTTGGGCAAAATCAGCCTGTTATCCCTAGAGTACCTTTTATCCGTTGAGCGATGGCCCTTCCACGCGGGACCACCGGATCACTATGGCCGACTTTCGTCTCTGCTCGACTTGTCAGTCTCGCAGTCAGGCGAGCTTATGCCATTGCACTCGACGACCGATTTCCGACCGGTCTGAGCTCACCATCGCGCGCCTCCGTTACACTTTGGGAGGCGACCGCCCCAGTCAAACTACCCACCACGCCATGTCCCGGATCCGGATAACGGATCTCGGTTAGACGTCAACGACAGTAAGGGTGGTATTTCAAGGATGGCTCCACCAGAGCTGGCGCCCCGGTTTCATAGCCTCCCACCTATCCTACACATACGGTCGCTAACGCCAAGGCGAAGCTATAGTAAAGGTTCATAGGGTCTTTCCGTCTGACCGCGGGAACCCCGCATCTTCACGGGGAATTCAATTTCACTGAGCCTGTGCTGGAGACAGTGGGGAAGTCGTTACGCCATTCGTGCAGGTCGGAACTTACCCGACAAGGAATTTCGCTACCTTAGGACCGTTATAGTTACGGCCGCCGTTTACCTGGGCTTCAGTTCGGAGCTTTCACTCCTCCCTTTAACCTTCAGGCACCGGGCAGGCGTCAGACCCTATACGTCGCATTGCTGCTTCGCAGAGCCCTGTGTTTTTGCTAAACAGTCGCTACCCCCTGGCTTGTGCCACTCATTTCCGGTTGCCCGGAGTGAGTCACGCTTATTCCGAAGTTACGCGTGCAATTTGCCGAGTTCCTTCAGCACAGTTCTCTCAAGCGCCTTGGTATACTCTACCTGACCACCTGTGTCGGTTTCGGGTACGGTCTCTGCTGGAGTTATTTCCAGGGACGACGCCACTGCCGGGAACAATCCAATAAGCCCCGACAACTTATGCCATCCGTCACTTCCAGCTGGTGCAGGAATATTTACCTGCTTCCCATCGACTACGCTTTTCAGCCTCGCCTTAGGGGCCGACTAACCCTGCGCAGATTAGCTTTACGCAGGAACCCTTGGTCTTTCGGCGACAGTGTTTCTCACACTGTTTATCGTTACTCATGTCAGCATTCTCACTTCCGATACCTCCAGCCAACCTCACGGTTGACCTTCACAGGCTTACGGAACGCTCCGCTACCGCTTGCAGTAAACTGCAAACCCATATCTTCGGTGCATGGCTTTAGCCCCGTTACATTTTCCGCGCAGGATCGCTTGATCAGTGAGCTGTTACGCTTTCTTTAAAGGATGGCTGCTTCTAAGCCAACCTCCTGATTGTCAAAGCAATCCCACATCGTTTCCCACTTAGCCATGACTTGGGGACCTTAGATGATGGTTAGGGTTGTTTCCCTTTTCACGACGGACGTTAGCACCCGCCGTGTGTCTGCCCGATAGTTCTCTTGGGTATTCGGAGTTTGGTTAGTATTGGTACCGCTCGCGCAGCCCGCAACCATCCAGTGCTCTACCCCCCAAGGAATTCGTCGGACGCTCTACCTAAATAGATTTCGCGGAGAACCAGCTATGTCTAGGTTTGATTGGCCTTTCACCCCTATCCACAAGTCATCCCAGAATTTTTCAACATTCACGGGTTCGGTCCTCCAGTTAGTGTTACCTAACCTTCAACCTGCTCATGGATAGATCACCTAGTTTCGGGTCGTCATACGTCGAACTTAGCGCCCTATTCAGACTCGCTTTCGCTACGCCTACACCTAACGGCTTAAGCTTGCTCGACACATGAAGTCGCTGACCCATTATACAAAAGGTACGCCGTCACCCCGCTTGGGGGCTCCGACTGCTTGTAGGCTTCCGATTTCAGGATCTGTTTCACTCCCCTTGTCGGGGTGCTTTTCACCTTTCCCTCACGGTACTTGTTCACTATCGGTCGTAGAGGAGTACTTAGGCTTGGAGGGTGGTCCCCCCATGTTCAGACAGGATTTCACGTGTCCCGCCCTACTCGAGTCTCTTGCTGTTTGACGGCTACGGGGCTGTCACCCGCTATGGCCGATCTTTCCAGATCGTTCGCCTTTATGTCACAAGAGCACTGGCCTGGTCCCGGTTCGCTCGCCACTACTACGGGAGTCTCGGTTGATGTCCTTTCCTCCGGTTACTGAGATGTTTCAGTTCACCGGGTTCGCTTAATGAAGCCTATGTATTCAGCTCATTATACCTTTAAACAATCCACCAATCCTCGCCTTCCCGAGGGAAAGCAAAGTTGGAAGACTGTAAAGGTGGGTTTCCCCATTCGGAAATAGCCGGATCAAAGGGTGCTAGCGCCTCCCCGGCTCTTATCGCAGCTTGCCACGTCCTTCATCGCCTCTCTACGCCAAGGCATCCGTCAGAAGCCCTTCAACGCTTGATCGTTTCTCAGCAAAACTCATGCATAGACGGYCCGGGGGATGGAAAGAGGTATCCGCCGGATCTATGCCTGA
>NZ_JBFTRZ010000023.1:0-5938 GCF_056399785.1 Brevundimonas sp. 01N35 | reverse complement strand
GTCGTCATCGCGGGGTCGATGATCATGGAAGATCGGCGGGTCCAGAAACTTTGCGCGGAATACGACACAGCCCGTCGCGTTTTGCCGAACCAAGTCATTGAATGTCCCTACAGGATGTGGGGCCGGTGATGTCTCCTACGGGTCGATTTCGGTCCTGGGCTCCCGCCCCGAAAGCGGACGTTGGCCGTCAGGCCGGAAAGCGGTCGTCGTCGTCGTCCGCTGTGGGTGGAAAGCGGACGTTGACAGGCACTGACCAAGACCCGGCGCCTTAAGGGCAAATTCTAATGCACTCGCCGGTTATGCTGCCGCCCCTACCTCATCTAATGCGCCGACTCTTCAGTTTCCGTACGAAGGCGGATCTCCGAACGTGGGCGATGCGCTCGCTCTAACGCTTTCGCGTGCGACCGAAGGAGAAAACATCTGCGTTGTCTTTTTGGACCTGTAGCCTCACACACGCCCGGATCAGCTACAGGAGGCTCCATTGCGGCAGTCCCGCACGCCACGGCCGACACTTGAAACCGCCCACAGCTATCACCGTGAAGGCGTCTTCATGGTTGGTGGCGACCACGTGTCTGACGAAGAGCGGATGCGCCTCGCTCGGGAGGTCTCGGACACGCTTCACAATCTGATCAAGGCCGAGTTTCCAAGAACGAACCATCTAGAATACGCCGTTCTCAAGTCCCACCTGATCATCGAGCACGCCATAACCGAGTACATCAGGTGTACATCCTCAATTCTCGTGGAGCCTCAGCACGTCCGATTTTCGTTTCACCAGAAGGTTGAGATCGCCTATTTGATGGGCTTGGGTGCGCACGACCCGATCCTTCTTCCGTCGATCGAGCGTCTCAATAAGATACGAAATCAGGCGGCGCATTCTTTCGTACTCGACAGGGCCCTGGTCGATGAGATGCTGCGGATCAATTCGGAAGACTACGAAGAGTTCGAGATCCGGGATGACCGGGACCGCATCAAGCGGTTGCGTTGGTTAAGCGCTTTCATGGTCGGCCACATCTCAGCAGGCATCACCGTAGCTGCGTTCTGGAGCAGCAAGAGCAATCAGGCGCTATTGGCGGAGGGCCGACGCAAAGAGGAAGCCGACTAGCTCCGGCCATGCGGATTTCAGGCTGTATACTACGGCTTACGAATATCTTCACATCGCTCTTCGAGCGCCTAGGCGCGAAAAACTACCCAGAAGCAGCGCTCGTGACCCCAGCCTAGACCGGACCTGCTGGGCATCCGCAAAGGGTCGATTTGCGAAATAGGCTTCCTGCCTGAAAGCGGACCCCCGCGCCCGTAGATAGTCAGGGGTAATGCGGTCCGTCCACGTGGGTCTCGCTCAAATCCAAATTGTCCTGCTTGGCGACGAGGTCGAACCGTTTGAAAAACGCGAGGGCCTCGCCTGGTGTTAGGGAAATATCGACGGCGCGCACGGCTTTCGGGGCCGGCTCAAACTCAGTGGAATTGGTAAGGTATGCGACCAACGACACGTCGGTCACAGGACCGCTGCTAATTCCGCTCGAAGTGATCCTGAAAGCTACAACCCGTTCGTCATTCGCGGCCTTGCCCAAGGCTATGAGATGTTTGGTGATCGACAGAGTGTCTGAACGGTCAGCGGCTACTGTGCCCTTGAAGTCATCATACTGAACGCCAGCGGTAAAAGTGCTCATCATCTATCCTTCGAGTTGCAGGTCGCCGTGCGGCAGCAAGATGATCAAGCGGATTAACCGGAGTTGTCAATTAAGGCTCAGCTTCTCTAACCGGCTAAAAAATCTCGCCCGTAGATGATCCGAGTCCGCCAAGCGGACGCCGGGAATGTCTGAGAGGGGTCGAAGGCGGTCCTGGGCTTTGGCACCGAAAGAAGACCTTGGCCTCTAGGTCGGAAAGCGGTCGCCGTCGACGTCTGTTGGGGGTGGGCAGCAGTCATTCACGCCATGGAACGTGAGCGTGCCTCACCATCAAGCATTACCATAGATTAAGTTGTCGGCGCGGGCGCAGCCATGGTTCGTTGGCCGTCTGGGTCGAGCGTGGCCTTGGGTTGTTCACAACACTCGGGGTTTTCAATCATGACCGATGCGATTCCGCGCGCACTCTCGCGCTTGGCGGTGCAGCCAGCCCAGCGCACTGCCGCCCGTGTTGTCGGGATCATCACGCTTCTGGCCATGGCGCTCTCCATGTGGGTGGAGTTCGTCGCTCTTGGTCCGATCGTGATTTCCGATGATCCGGCGGTCACCGCCAGCAGTGTCGCGGGGGCCGTCCAGTTCGTGAGAGTCGCGGTCGCCCTGAGCTTCGCGTGTTTCATCAGCGACGTGGCCGTGGGAGCGGCATCCTACGTCGTGCTACGCCCCATCAACCGAGGGCTCGCCGCCCTTGGCGCTCTCTTTCGTGTTGCGGACGCGATCATTCTCGCTTTGAGCGTGCTCGCATTGTTTGTCGTGCTGCGTTTGGTTTCCGACGCTCCGTATCTGAGCGCCTTCACTGTCGAACAGTCTCAGTCTCTCGTCCGCCTTCTGCTCGGCGTGCGCGCCGACACAATGGGCTTTGGCTGGGTGTTTCTCGGTCTGGGGCAGGCCGTGTTCGCATGGCTGTGGCTCAGGTCGAAATATATTCCGGCGCCTCTGGCCATGGTCGGAATCGCCGCCTCGATGATGCTTGCGCTCTTCCCGCTTCTCGCAATGATCCTGCCCGCTTTCGGGCAGGCCGTCGGCATCGCCTACATGGCCCCCATGTTCCTGTATGAGGTGGCCTTGGGCATACTGCTTTTGGTTAAAGGCATCCGCGAGCCGTCGCAGAAGCAGGGCAAGGCATCTCAAGCCCCGTCGATCGCTGCAGCCTAAGGGTCGCTAATGGTCCGCAATGGGTCGGTTTGCGACGATGCCTCCCTGCCCGTAAGCGGACACTCACGCGTGACGACCGTCCATGCCGAAAGCGGACTTTCGGATTGACCGAGATGAGTCAGGTCCGGCTATTAGCCCCCAAACCTCATTTTGAGCATAGGGGCCATTCCGCGAAACGACACCCCCACTTCGAATGCGCCGCACTCCCTTCTGGCTGTCTCCGCAACCTCTCCCTGAAAATCAGGGCCTCACCCCGCTGCCTGGGTGAGACCCTGATGTATTCAGGAGACGCGGCCGCTCTAGAAACGGGCGGTGACGAAAACCGAGGTGTAGAACAGGTCTTCGCCGTCGCCGGTTTCCTTGAGGAAGTCGCCGGCCGAGACGTGGTTGACCATGAGGCCGGTGGAGACGTGGCGGCTCCAGTCGTAGTCAAGCGGGCTGTGGTGTGGATTCCGACCTCTCGCGACTGCCCCTCATCGGCGCCCCGGATCAGCGCCGGCGCCAGGCTGTAGACGCCGTCGTCTCGTGACAGGCGGCGCAGGGCCGTCACGCCAAAGTTGGCGTTCAGCTTAGGGATCGGATTGAGGTTCAGGTTCATCCCGGTGTGGACCATGTTGGTATAGCCGAACTCGGGCGTGAAGGACTGACCGCGGCCCCACAGGGCGTCGAACCCCTGGGCCTTGTCGTCGGTCGGGTCGTCATCGCCCGAGCCGGCGTCGATGCCCGTAAGATCGTCGCCAAGTTAAAGACGGACTTGGGGTCTCGGCGTCGCGCCCGTATTGGCGGCCTTGGCGGGCACGCTTGCGTTGATCTGGGCAGGCTCACGGGCTTGTGATCGTCGATCGTGACCGCCGTTACTCGACCCTTGCATTGAAGCGGATGACGAGGCGTCTCTCGCGGCGGCTGTAGGGACAGGTGATGTCTCAGGCGTGCCCCCCTCCGCCCAGTTATGGTGGGGGTTACAGCGGAACTGTGGCGCCTCATCCTTCTGCGACCTGAACGCTGCGTTTCCAGGCCTCTGAAGTCCGCGATTTTTGACTTCGTGAGGCGTGATATCGCCCCGTCCCACGCCGAAAGACGGCCCCGATTCAGTCGAGATCAGGGACATAAGACAGTAGCAAATTTGCAGCACATATTAATATGCGATATGAATATGAGCATATGGAACGGAAAGGGTGAATGTAATAATCATCGATGTTAGAAAATAATATTAGAATAATGAATACATCGGTCGTTAAGTCTGCACGCAGCCTTTGCAGGGATTACATTCGTTTTGTTGCGATGATCTCTATTTGTCAGCCGCCGGTCACGTCGCGGATCAAGATTATTGAAGCCAGCAATCTGAGTGTTGCCACGGCTCGCCAACGGCACATTCCGCCCTCATTCGCCTGACACCCCCGCACAACCAGTCTTCTTGCACCGTGACCCGAGGTCGCGCTGCGTTGCTACACGCGTCTGCAGGTGTTTCATGCCCCATCAAAAACGTATCGCTATCATCGGCGCCGGCCCTTCAGGTCTGGCCCAGCTTCGCGCCTTCCAGGCCGCTGCCGAACAGGGAGCCGCCATCCCCGACATCGTCTGCTACGAAAAGCAGAAGGACTGGGGCGGCATGTGGAACTACACCTGGCGCACGGGCCTGGACGAGAACGGCGAGCAGGTTCACGGCAGCATGTACCGCTACCTCTGGTCCAACGGACCGAAGGAATGCCTCGAATTCGCCGACTATAGTTTTGACGAGCATTTCAAGCGCCCGATCTCGTCCTATCCGCCGCGCGAAGTCCTGTGGGACTATATCCAGGGGCGGGTCGCCAAGGCCGGTGTGCGCCAGTACATCCGCTTCAACAATGCCGTAAAAGCCGTCACCTTTGACGAGGCGACGCGCAAGTTCACGGTCACGGCGATGGACTATTCCGCCGACACCCTGACGCAAGAGGAATACGACCACGTCATCGTGGCTACGGGCCATTTCTCGACGCCGAACATGCCGGAGTTCCCGGGTTTCGAGAGCTTCCCGGGGCGTATTCTGCACGCCCACGACTTCCGCGATGCGATGGAGTTCAAGGACAAGGACGTCCTGCTGGTCGGCTCCAGCTACTCGGCCGAGGACATCGGCTCGCAGTGCTACAAGTACGGCGCTGAGTCCGTGACCACCTGCTACCGCACCAAGCCCATGGGCTATGTCTGGCCCGAGAACTGGGAAGAGAAGCAGCAGCTTGTTCGCGTCGAGGGCAACCTCGCCCACTTCAAGGACGGCAGCACCAAGCGCGTGGATGCGATCATCCTGTGCACCGGCTATCGTCACGACTTCCCCTTCCTGACCGACGACCTGCGCCTGAAGACGCAGAACCGCCTGTGGCCGCAGGATCTGTACGAGGGGGTCGCCTATACCCCCAATCCGCAGCTCTTCTATCTGGGGATGCAGGACCTCTGGTACAGCTTCAACCTGTTCGATGCTCAGGCCTGGCTGACGCGCGACATGATCATGGGCCGCATTTCGCTGCCGGATCAGACCGTGATGGAGGCCTTGAACCAGCACTGGCGCGACGAGGAACTGAAGATTGCGTGTGACGCCGACGCCTATGAATTCCAAGGGGCCTATATCGCCCGCCTGATCGCACAGAGCGACTATCCGTCCTTTGATATCGAGGCCGTGAACAAGATCTTCCTGCAGTGGAAGAAGGACAAGAAGGCCGACATCATGGGGTATCGCAACAAATGCTATACCTCGGTCCTGACAGGGACGACGGCGGTTCCTCACCACACACCGTGGCTGTGGGCGATGGACGATTCTCAAGACGCCTATCTGCGCCCACCGACCAAACCCGACACGCGGCGTCGTGAGCGCACCACCCCTGCCTTGATCCCGATAAAGAAACTCGCCGCCTCCACGACCAGCAAGCGATTAGTCCGAGGCGGCTAAACTAGATTAGCGCCCATCCGGTGCCTAGGTCCGCTGCTGATGCTGTGGACGGCTCTCCAACCCACCGGCGGCGTTAAGCCTCCGGCAGAGCTGGAGGAGAGCCATGAATCAGGTAGTCACGGTTGGTTTGGACATCGCGAAGTCCGTGTTCCAGGTACACGGCGTCGATGCTGAAGGCGTCGTC
>NZ_JBFTRZ010000022.1:0-10246 GCF_056399785.1 Brevundimonas sp. 01N35 | reverse complement strand
CGCCTCGGCCGGGGCTGCCGGCGCCAGGCGCTCGACGATCATTTTCCGGTGGGCTTCGAGGTCCTCGATCAACTCGCCCCGCTTGCGCCAGGAGATGCGGGTGCGGGCCGCCGCGAGCGCCGACAGTCGCTTGTCGATCTCCAGGGCCAGCAGTTCATGACCCGCCTCTGCGGCGAGTTCCAGGCGGAGCCGACGCTTCAGGTTGGCGTTCCCCGCGCCGGCCTCGATCAGCAGATCCGCCAGGCGCGGGGCGCCGAGGTGGACCAGACTGGCTGCGGAAAGCCGGGTCGAAATCCGTGATTGTCGCGCCATGACGCCCTGCGATGGAGGCGACGGATCGCCCGGTACGCCGCCTATAACACGCAGGCGCTTGAGGCGCTTCGGTCTGCGGCCCCTTGGGCATGGCCCCAGGTCGCCACGCGAAGACGATCCGGTTCACGCCGTCGTAAATATCAGCGCCCGCATAGTGGCTTTTTCCGATCAAACGTCTCCCAGACCAGGGTCGTGCCGCTCGCCACCATGGCGCAATTGATCTCTTCGCCCGACGGCGCCCAGCAGATAGCGGTGACGCGGTTGTAGCTTCGGCCGGTCTGTTCGCAACGAAGGGTCTTGCCGGCGGCAAGCCGGTTCAGCTCGGCTGTAGCGGAAGCGGCGCTGGCTGTCGGGCAGGGGTGGCCCGGCGAACAGGTTTCGTCGGTCTCCCGCGCCGCGACGGCGTGGAGCCTGACCCTTGTGCCGTCCTTGCATCGTAGGGTGTCGCCGTCGTTCACAAAGGCCACATCGCACAGGAAACCGGTCTCGGTCGGCGAAGATGTAAGGGCGTCTTCAGCGGCTGCGGGAGGCGGCGAGGTGCGACTATCGGCGTCAGCCTCGGGCCAGTTCAGGGCGGCGATGAAGGCGACGGCCATGATGGTCGCCGTCATGGAGAGAAGGCGACTGTTGCGCCGCACCTGCCAGCGGGAGCCGGTTGAACGGGATGGTTTCGAGCTCATCGAGACAGGCTAGGGCCAATGGGTGAACGGGCCGTGCACCGGCCAACCCGATGAAAGGAAAAGGAAGGGCGGCTGGGAGCGCTCCGATCGGGAGCGGCAGACAGGAGGACGTCATGTCGTCCCGACCCGCGTCGACCATCCGTGAACTTGGCCCTGCACCAGCCTCGACCGTCGGCGACAGCGACCTTGACCTGCTGGCGGCTATCCTTGCGCGAAGCCGGTCGCCTGCCGCCTGCCGGGCCGTCGCCGCCGACCTGATCGCGGCCTTCGGCGGCCTGGCCGGCGTCGCCGCGGCCGATGAAGCCGCCCTGCTTCGTGCCGGCCTCGCGACGGCCGCGGTCGCCGACCTGGGGCAGGTCCGGGCCCTGGCTGTGGCCATGGCGAGGGCCGAGGCCCTGCGCCGACCGGTCCTGTCGTCCTGGACCGCCCTGACGTCCTATCTCCGCGCAGATCTGGCGCATGCGCCTCGAGAGCAATTTCGCGTCCTCTACCTCGACCGTCGCAACATCCTGATGAGGGAAGAATGGCGCGCGGACGGGACGGTCGACCATGCCCCGGTCTATCCCCGTGAAGTGGTCCGCAGGGCGCTGGAGCTCTCCGCCAGCGCCCTGATCCTGGTGCACAGCCACCCGTCGGGCGATCCCGGTCCGTCGCAGGCGGACATCGAGATGACGCGCCAGGTCGTGGACGCGGCCCGGCTGTTCAACCTGCAGGTCCATGACCATGTGATCGTCGGCCGTGAAGGCACGGCGAGCTTTCGAGCCCTGGGCCTGATGTGAGCCGGCCATGACACTGCACCCCATCGTGGCCGCCCTGGGCGGCGACCTTTATCAGGGCGGGCGTCGCGCCAATGTCCCGGCGCCCGGCCACAGCCAGGCCGACCGGTCGGTGTCCCTGCTGCTGGAGGGGGACCGACTGGTGATCCATGGGTTCGGCGCCGCGGACTGGCGATCGGTTCGCGACCATCTACTGACCCTGGGCCTGATCGACGCCGACGGCCGGCTGGCCGGCGGAGGCCCGTCTCTGGCGGCGCCCTCGACCGCGCGTCCCGTTCCCGGGGTCCGGATCGAGGCTGCTCGCCGCCTCTGGGCGGCGACGATCCCGATCATCGACGGCGACCTGTGTGCGCACCATCTCCGGCGGCGCGGAATCGAGACGCCGCCCGCCCGCCTGGGCGACCTCCGTCGCCATCCGGGCGCGCCGGTGTCGGTCTTTCGCGACGGGGGGCCGACCTGTCCGGCTCTGGTCGCCGCCGTCCGGGCCCCGGACGGACGGTTGAGCGCCGTCGAACTCACCTACCTTGACCCGGACGGCCGGCGCGCACGCCGGTTGAGGCTGGCGCGCAAGACGGTCGGCCTCGTGCCGGCCGGCGCGGCGGTGCGTCTGGCGCCGCCCGGTCCGGTCCTGGTGGTCGGGGAAGGGGTGATGACGACCCTGTCGGCTTCGGCGCGCTTCGGCCTGCCGGGGTGGGCGCTCCTGTCGGCGGGCAATCTCGCCCGCTGGTCGGCCCCGGCGACGGTGCGCAAGGTGGTCATCGCGGCCGATCGCGGACCGGCGGGTGAAGAGGCCGCCGCCCGCCTCCGGCGCCGGCTTCAGTCGCAGGGCGTCGAGGCCTGCATTCGCCTGCCGCCCGAGACTTTCGGCGACTGGAACGACGCCGAGGCGGCGCTCCGAAAAGGCGGGGAGGAAGGGCGGGGCGGGGCGCCGGTGCGACGGGGATAGGCTCCATCGACCGGCGGGAGAAGATCCATGTCCCGTCACGCCCAGACCCGTACCCGCCGCCTCGAGGCTCGTCCCGATGTCGCCCAGGCGCAATCCACACCGCAGACGAGCCCGGTCCCGACGCGCAGCCAACGCACCGTCCGTCTCGGCGATCTCGACATCGGGCCCGAGAACCTTCGCTACGGCCAGGCCGCCGACGATGAAATTCCGCAACTCGCCGACACGATCGCCGCCGCCGGCCTGCTGCAGTTCCCGACCGTCCGGCCCGGGCGCCGCCGTGAGGCGGCCTTCATGGTCCTGGACGGCCGTCGCCGGCTGCTGGCCTTGCGTCTGCTCCGCGACGCCGGCGTCGTGGGCGACGATCATCCGGTCGAGGTCTTCGTCGAGACCGACCGGGCCCGCCAGGCGGCTGCGACCGTCCTGACCAATATGGCCGTGCCCGTCCATGTCGCCGACGTCGTGGTCGCCATCGGCCGGATGCTCAAGGCCCGGCTCACGGTCTCCGCGATCGCCCGGGCGCTCGGATATTGCGAAGTGGATATCCGGCGGCTGGCGGCGCTTTCGGCCCTTCCGGCCGTCGCGCTCGAGGCGCTGAAGACCGGTCGGCTCACCCTGCGCCAGGCCAAACTCCTGGCCCGGCTCAAGGACGCCGACGAACAGGCCGATCTGGCCCAGGGCGCGCTCGACGGCCACGGCCTGCCCGAATGGCGGATCACGGAGCGTCTCGACGCCGAACGGACCACGACGCGCGACCCTCGTTGCGGCCTGGTGACGCCCGCCCTCTATGCGGCGGCGGGCGGCCGGACCGAGACCGACCTGTTCGGAGAGCGGCCGCCGGTCCTGCTCGATCCCGACCGGCTTACCCAGGCCTGGATGCAACGGATGGGAGAGGTCGCAGCGCTTCTGGAAGGCGAAGGCCTGACCGTCCATCTCGGCGCGGGTCCGTCCCCGGACCTGGCCGAAGATCTGGAACGGCTTGGCTACGCCTACGGCGCGCTTTCGGAGGCTTCGGCGACCCTCTACCGCGAGGCCCGTGAGCGCGCCCATGCGGCCGCCGACGCCGTGGAAGCGGAAGGGGTCGGGGACGATGTCGTCGCCGGCCTGGAGCCCCTGATCCGCGCACGCATCGCCCAAGACCAGGCCGGAGCGGGCGAGCGTGTCGCGACCGTCGTGGTGCTGCGGCCCTCGCTTCGGACCGGGGTGGAGGTCGAATGCTACGGACCGGCCGAGGTGGAGCCCGACGACGAGGCCGGCTTCGAGGGAAGCTTGAAGGCGGGGGATGAGGCGGCACCGCAGATCTGGAGGCGGTCGGAGCCCGCCTATGCGCCGCCACACGCCGAAGCGCCGGAGCCGGAGACCGAAGGGGTGACCCACGCTCTCCATGCGGTGCGTACCGACGTCGCGACGCGGGGGCTGATCCGCGCCCTGGCCGACGCGCCCGATGTCGCCCTGACCGCCCTGACGGCGCGCCTCTTCGGCGTCCTGGCGGTCCGCCCCTCGATAGCCCGTTCGGAATCCGCCCTGACCGTGACCGCCTCCGCCTTCAGCCCGACCGGCGGCCGGGTGATCGAGGCCCTGGACGGGGCGGTGCGCGAGCGTTTGGACGATCGACGCCGCGCCTGGGCGGCGTCCGGCCAGACCCTGGTCGCATGGGTGCACGGCCTGGCGGCCGATGACCGGCTCGGCCTGCTCGCTGAACTGACGGCCCTCAGTCTGGATCTACGTGAGGAGAGGACGAGCCTAGTCCGGGGATCGGCCCGGTCCGAGGCCGCCGAACTGGCCGCCCTGTGCGAGGCGGATGTCACGCGCGTTTGGACGCCGGACGCGCCCTTCCTCCAGTCGCACTCCAGGGCCCAGCTGCTGGGCATGCTCGCGGCCATGGGCGCGTCGTCGGAGGAGGACGGGCGGCTGAAGAAGACCGAACTGGTCGCCTGGACGGCCGATCAGGCCGCTGAACGGAACTGGGCGCCGGCCTGCCTGTCCTGGACGGCGCCGCCGGAAGACGACGCCGCGACCGACGACGCCGAAGCCTCGGGTGAGGCGGACGGGGCGAAGGCTGAACCTCCATCGGAGGGAGGCGGCGTCGAGGCGTCGGCCGGCGACGAGGCCGGCGACGAGTCCGGCGTCGAGGCCGGCCTCGAGGCCTGCGGCGGGGCCGGGGACGCATCCGGACGCGATGACGATCCGGACTGCGCCGCCCCCGATGGGACCGGTGTCTTCCTGGTGACGCCGGCCGGAGAAGCCGTCCTGCGTATCCAGGCCGCCTGACGGGCCGGGCCGGTCCCGTCGCGCGGCGGGACCGGTTCGGGAGGGGAGGGAAGGGAGGATCGGGGGCGAGGCGGAACAGGGAGAACGGCTCCCTGGACGCTTCGGATCAACAGGAGACTGAAGATGCAGACCATGGTGTTCACCGGCCGGCTGGCGGCCGACCCCCAGATCAGTCCGGACTTCGCCAAGGCGGTGTTCCGGCTGCTCGAGAAGCGCGGCGTGGACCTTGCGGGCAAGGACCGCATCGTCGGCGTCAACTGTGTCAGCTGGTCCAGGGGACTGAACGAGAAGGTCATCGCCCGGGGGCTCGCCCAGGGCTGTGAAGCCCTCGTCGTCGGCGCCTTCATCGACACCGCCTATACGGCCCGCGACGGCACGGAGCGCGCCGCCAAGGAACTGGTGGTGAACCGGCTGACGGTCCTCGACTGGGCCGAGGATCGCCAGGCCGCCGTTCCCGAACAGGCGGCGGCCTGATCCCCTCAATCAATCATTTCAAGGAGACTGACCATGCAGACCCTGACGCTTGAAGGCTATCTCACCGCCGCCCCCTCCATCCTCGCGGCCAAGGAGTCCGGCAGGAAGCGCGCGAGTTTTCGCGTGCTGGAGACGACCCGGTTTCGTCGATCGGACGGCACGCCGGGCGAGCGCACGACCGGCTTCAACTGCATCTGCTTCAATGAGGCGACGACCGAGAACTATATCGCGCCCTTCGCTCGGAAAGGCAGCCGGGTGGTGATTCAGGGCCATGTCGAAAACGACAGCTGGACCGGCAAGGACGGCGTCGAACACTACGACCTCCGCCTGGTCGTGGACGACATCCGGCTGAAGAACCGTCGCGAAAGCTCTCCCGACGGTGACCAGACCGCCGATGCCGCCATCCAGGAGACCGCGGGTGCTCATGATCTGAACGACGACATCCCGTTCTGATCCTGAACCGACCCCTTCAGCCTCACGTCCTGGCCCGGCGCCTCTGCGCCGGGCCATTGTCGTGTCGGCCCAGGGAGGGCCCAGGGAGGGCGGAGGGAGGACGGAGGAAGGGCGGTCGGGGGCGAGCCGATCGGGCTCGCTGACCATGAGTTTCGTCATGACCGCCTCCATCTGGACCGAAGACAGGATTTCACGCCTGGCCGACCTCTGGCGCCAGGGTTGGACCGCATCCCAGATCGCCCGCGACCTGGGGCGCGAGGTCTCGCGCTGCGCCGTTCTCGGCAAGCTCCACCGACTGGGCCTGGGTCGCGGGCCTCAGGTGGGGGCCTTGTCCGTCGTCCGGTCGCGAGCCCGCGCCCATCGACCGAAGGTGACCTTGCGTGCGCCTCGCTTTGATCCGCGGCCTGAAACGCCCGCGACCGCCACCGCCACAGTCCTCACAGTCGGACGGGGGGAATGCCGATGGCCCTACGGCCATCCGGGAGAAGCCGGGTTCGGCCTGTGCGGCCGGACGGTCGCGCGCGGCGCCTTCTGCGCGGCGCACGCCGCCGTCGGCTATCAGCCTCGATCCTGTTCGGTCGAAACTCTGCTGAGGTCGGTCGCCATCGACTGACGGAAATCCCGGACGCGAGTGCAGGCGACGACGGCGGGCCGTCGTCGCGGACGGGGGGGCGGCTGTTCTCCATCGTCCCAATCGGCGCGACGGCGCCGAAAGGCGTCCTCGTCCCAGGAGGGACGAGGACATGCCCCCACACAACGCCCTCCGATCCTGTCACGTCACCCCGGCCGTCAACGGCTTCGCCGTTTCCCTCCACGGCCCGCGAGAGGCGGTCCGCTCCGGTGACCGCCGGGGGCCCCGACGTGGCCAGGAGCGGGGTCGTTGCGCATGGGGCGCTGCGACATTTCAGAACAGGAAATGATCCGATGCACAGCTCGAACCCCGCCTTCACCTCTCCCTTCGCCCAGAAGTCCGACTCCGCCTTCGACGACCTGACCGCCACGCTCGGCGATATGCGCCCGCATCCGACCGAAGAGGCCCTGGTCCAGCTCGGGCGCGCCCTCATGACTGAACTTCTGGACCTGATCTCCGACTCGGCGCTTGAGGACTTCCAGACCCTCCTGGGAGAAGCCCTGATCGGCGCCTTCCATTCGGCGGCGGGACGGATCGAGCGGGATGCGGACCGGGCGCGCGATGCGATGCGCCGGCTGGATCGCGACTTCGACGGCTCCGAGGCGGCGGACGTCGAACTCCAGGAGGCGACGGCCCGTGGCCGGGCCGGCGACGCTGCGACCAGGGCGGCCGAAATGATCCGGGACGCCGCGGCCGAGACCTGGACGGTCGCTACCGGCGAGGTCTGGACCGCCTGGCGCGGAAGCCGGCGCGGCACGCATCTGACCGCCGCCCAGCTGGAGGCCAAGCAGGCGATCCGGGCGATCCGCAGCCGTCGAGCGGGAGAGGCCGATCCGGGCGGACCGGTGATAGCCTTCCGGGGCGCGCCGACGGCAGACAGCCGCGACGATGCGGCGAGGATCTTCGACGCCCTCAACTGGGCCCTGGCGGAGTGGCCGGACATGGCGCTCGCGACCACGGGGGCTAAGGGCGCCGAGAAGCTGGCGATCCAGTGGTCGAAGCAGAAGGGGGTGAAGCTGATCCTCGCCCGGGCGGATTTCGACGCCCACGGCAAGGCGGCTCCCTTCAGGGCGAACGATGACCTGATCGCGCTCGAGCCGACCTGCTGCCTCACCCTGGCCCGGTCCCTGGACGAAGCGAGGGCGGCGGACGGGCGTCCGTTCGGGCCGGCGCTCAACCTCGGGCAGAAGGCGATGGAACAGGGTGTACGGCATCTCGCGGTCCGGTCCCGACCACACTGAGAGACATCGACGTCATGGCGTTGACCCGCTCGGCTTCGGCCGGGCGGGTTTTGTCATGCCGTCCGGAGGGCTGTGGCGAGCGGCGGGCCCCTCGGAGCTCCATGTGGGGGCGCATTTGACGGGGTTTGATCGGATGCGGTCGGTGGTGAAAGCGATGTCCGGAAATCTGGGAAAAGGGGGTTAGGGCAAGATAAAAGGAGGAGATTTGTCGGTCCTGTTTCGCCTATTCTTTCGATGAGTTAGCCGATGAACGTCGGGCGATTGATGACTTGCGGAGAGTTGTCGGGTTCGAGCGGTTCGGCGGCCTTTTCAGGAGGCGCGACATGCTCATCCGCGAGGCGATCGAGACCCGGCTGTCCATTGGCGCCGTACGGGATGCGGAGGGTGTCCAGGTGCGCCTTCCCCTGTCCCTGAAGGCCGACCGTGTCCCGGTGCGAACGGGGATGTTCCAGCGGCTGACGGCCTCGCGGCAGTTCGCCCTGGGTGATCGTTCGGGCGTGCTCAGGGCGGCGCAGGGGCGGTCAGGTCGAGCCTTCCGAATGGACGTCCGCCAACGTGTAATCGTGAAGGCCCTGGTGTCGAGACATGTCGGAAAGGGCGCGGTGCGGGCGGGGGCGCTGGCGGCGCACCTCGCCTATCTCGGCCGGTCGGGCGCGGGCGTCGACGGCGCTCGCCCGGACTTCTTTGACCGCACGAACGACGACGTGGAGGCGTCTCTCGAGACACGGGGCTGGAGCGGGGACCGCCATCATTTCCGCTTCATCGTCTCGCCCGAGCACGGCGACCGGATCGCCGATCTGAAGGGGTATGTTCGGGAGGTGATGGCGCGCGTCTCGGCGGACCTTGGCGAGCCGGATCTGCGCTGGGTCGCGACCTGCCACTACGACACCGGCCAGCCGCACGCCCATGTCCTGGTGCGGGGGCGGCGAGGGGACGGACGCGACCTCGTCATTCCGCGCAACTACATGGGCTACGGCTTCCGGGCCCGGGCGCAGGAGGTCGCTCAGGAGCGCCGGGGCGACCTGTCGCGGGTCGAGGCCGAGCGACGCGTGTGGAGGGAGACTGAAGCGGATCGTTTCACCGGGTTCGACCGACGCCTGCTGGCGGCGGCGGATGCGGGCGGGACGGTTGACGACGGGGTGGGCGCCAACGACGCCTGGGCGGCGCTGACCCGCGGGCGGCTCCGGCATCTGGAGGGTCTGGGTCTCGCCGTGCGGACGGGGCGGCGATACCGGCTCCATTCGGAGATGGAGATGAAGCTTCGGACGCTTCAGGCTCGCCGGGACATCATCAGGACGATGAACCAGCGTCGGCTGGCGGGGGCTCGGGAGGTGCTGCTTCTGGGGCGTGAGAAGGTGAAGGGCGTGGTGGTGAAGACGGGGTTCCATGATGAGGCGGGGGCGGCGCCATTCGTGGTGGTGCGGGACACCCACGGGGTTGAGCATTATGGACGGTTGAAGGTCGGGGCCCGGTCATTAGCGGTTGGGGAGGCGGCGATACTGACGCCGGGCCCGCAGGGTCTGGCAATGGCGGTCGCCGTGAAGGGGCGGCATCTGGAATTGTGAAGGCGTGGCTGAAACCAGCGGATTTCGACCGGTTCTGACTCAAAGCGGCGCTTGACGGCGTCCGCTTTCGGGTAGGTGCTCATCATTCGCCAGTCGCCAGTCGCCAGTCGCCTATGTTTCGCGTGACCCCGTGATCGAGCGAGCGGTAATTCTGACACCGCGGCGCGGCTCGGATTTCCAACTTGCGGGTCATTTCGAGTCCGGCGGGGAGTAGTGATTTCAATGACTTAGGATGAGAGAACTTTTCGACGCGGCGCACACCGTCTCAAGCGCTCTCACGCTGACGCAGTCGAGTCCGTCGCCACGAGACGCCTTTCACCGACGCCGCGGCCGCTCCAAATTCAGAAAGACATACGTATGAAAACCAAGATCGGACATGGCGCCTCTCCTCCGATGGAGCCCTTCTATATGCCGTCACCGGCACTGTTGAAGTTGATCAGCGACATCGCCCACGCGCCTGCGTTGGACTGTCGCCTGTGGGCCGGCGTCACGCTGGCGATCGAGATGGACAGCCTGCATCCTGCATTGAACGCGGCGGAGCACGTGCTCGCCATCGTGGGCGCTGCGCTCGCTGGCAGCGTGGCGGCCGTCAACTCGGACGCGACGTTCGGTGGGGGGGCGACTGCGCCGAACTCGTTCTGTCGATCGTAGCGGTCGATGACGTCAACGCACGCCGGGTCGCGCTTGAGGCGCTCATCGTGACCACGCCGCTCTTCAAACCTTTCAGCCGGGCGACTTTTTCAACGGTATCCGCCATGTGTGGACGGCTCTCCGTTGGCAAGGATTGATTTGACGTTCTGCTGAGCCTGGTCGGTGCGGCCATGTGTTCGACCTGTTGGTGCGGTACGCATGACCGCTGGCCATAATGCCTTCCGCGAAGATGGGTCCTGACCAACAGCA
>NZ_JBFTRZ010000021.1:0-10300 GCF_056399785.1 Brevundimonas sp. 01N35 | reverse complement strand
GCCTTCCGCTGGGTGCTCCCTTGCCCGGTGCGCGCGACGAGAGGCTGACGGTCCGACAAGACCCCCGTTCTCTCCGCTCCCGCCGCCGCTTCGGTTCGCCGGCCAAGCGAGCCCTCCCTTGCGACGGGACAGGTGGAGCATGGCGCAGGGCGGGAGTGGGGCGAGCGGATGGGGGCGGCGTTGACGCGATCGCTTGCGGGGTCAGGGATTGGGCGGGGGGATTGTGATGGCCGCACCTTAATACCGCTCACCCCGGCGGACGCCGGGGTCCAGTCCTGGGGCGACAAGCGGGGCGCATGGGGCTCGCACTGGATCCCGGCGTCCGCCGGGATGAACGGGAAAATGGTGGGGAACCCCTCATCCGTCAGGCTTCGCCTGCCACCTTCTCCCGCAAGGGGAGAGGGAAGGCGGTTTGTGCTGGTCATTGTCGGGTATTTTAATACCGTTTAAGATAAGTTGTTTTAAATCAATATGTTGATCTAAAATTAGGTCGCGAACTGGTGTTGACCTGCTGTGGATGACCCTCTATCAGCACGCCTTCCGCTCATTCCTGCTTTGGAATGGGCCGCACCGTTCGTCTTTCAGGACCCTCATTATGCTGAAGAGCACTACGGCTTCGATGAAGCCGGCAGAGGTCGAAAAGAAGTGGATCCACATCGACGCCGAAGGCGTCGTGGTGGGCCGCCTCGCGACCTTCATCGCCAACCGTCTGCGCGGCAAGCACCTGCCGACCTACACCCCGCACGTTGACATGGGCGACTATGTCGTCGTCACCAACGTCGACAAGGTGGTGTTCACCGGCAAGAAGTCGACCGACAAGGTCTACTATCGCCACACCGGCCACCCGGGCGGCATCAAGCAAACGACCCCGGAAAAGGTCCTGAACGGCCGCTTCCCCGAGCGCGTGCTCGAGAAAGCCGTTGAGCGCATGCTGCCGAAGGAAAGCCCGCTGGCTCGCAAGCAGATGACGCACCTGCGTCTGTTCGCCGGCGCCGCCCACGAGCATGAAGCCCAACAGCCGCAGACCATCGACTTCAAGTCGGCCTCGGCCAAGAACACCCGGAGCGCCTGAGCATGACCGACGTGACTGCTGAAGCCACCGGCTTCGACGCCCTGAAGAGCCTGGGCACTGTCGAAAACGACACGCCCGTCTACACGCAAAAGCTGGACGCCCAAGGCCGCGCCTACTCGACCGGCAAGCGCAAGAACGCGATCGCTCGCGTCTGGATCAAGCCGGGCACCGGCAAGATCACCATCAACGGCAAGGACCAGGAAGTTTACTTCGCTCGTCCCGTGCTGCGCATGATGATCGCCCAGCCGCTGACCGTTTCGGACCGCGCCACGCAATACGACGTGATCTGCACCGTCGAAGGTTCGGGTCTGTCGGGTCAAGCCGGCGCCATCCGCCACGGCCTGTCGCACGCCCTGACGCACTTCGAACCGGAACTGCGCAAGGTCCTGAAGCCGCACGGCTTCCTGACCCGCGACAGCCGCGTCGTCGAGCGTAAGAAGTACGGCCGCGCCAAGGCACGCCGCAGCTTCCAGTTCTCGAAGCGCTAATCGCTTTCAGGCGATTTGGATTTGGGGCGCTTCGGGGAAACCCGGAGCGCCCTTTTTCTTTGGAGCGGTTGATGCAGACGTCTTGGTTGCGAAGGATGATCGCGAAGGTCTTTCCGGAGGCGAGGCGCCGTACACCCGGGGAAGTGGTCGCCTACTTGTCGAACTTCATTGAAGGTGAGGGGCGTCCGAATGATTGGGACGATTTCACCTCTGTCGATATATCGGATCCAGAACTGGATGCGATCCGTGCTGCAGGGGCGAACATCTATCTGCCGGTGAATGTCGATGGCGACCGACGGCTGCGCACGCTTTTGGAAGAGGCGCGAAGAGTCGAGCAGGAGAGACGCCGTTGATGTTGGGCCGACGATTTGGGGCAGCGTCTCAAATCCGCTGAATTCTCGGGGTCAGTGCGACCCCTCATCCGACCCGCTGCGCGGGCCACCTTCTCCCGCAAGGGGAGAAGGATCAGGAGTGTGACATGACCCACACCATCTTCATCGACGGCGAGGCCGGGACCACGGGGCTGGAGATCCGCGAGCGTCTGGAGGCGCGCACGGATCTGGAGCTGATCCTGCTGGGCGACCGTCGGCGCGACGTGGAGGCGCGGCGCGAGGCGCTGAACAGCGCAGATGCGGTCATCCTGTGCCTGCCGGACGATGCGGCCAAGGAAGCCGTGTCGATGATCGAGAACCCAGCGGTGCGGGTCATCGACGCCTCGACGGCCTACCGGGTCGATCCGGCCTGGACCTATGGCTTCGCCGAGATGGATGCGGGTCAGCGCGCGGCCATCGCCGCCTCGACGCGGGTGTCGAACCCCGGCTGCTATCCGACTGGCTTCATCGGCCTGATGCGGCCGCTGGTGCGGGCAGGGCTGGTGCCGAGCACGCATCCGGTCACGGTCAATGCGGTGTCGGGCTATTCCGGGGGCGGCAAGGCCATGATCGCCGAGTTTGAGGCGGCGGGGGCCTCGACCGCCTTCCGCGCCTATGGCCTGAGCCAGAAGCACAAGCATGTGCCGGAGATGACCCAGCACACGGGGCTGACGCTGCCCGTCCTGTTCGCGCCCGCCGTCGGGAACTATCGCCAGGGGATGCTGGTCGAGGTTCCGCTGCACCTGTCGGCCCTGCCGGAAACGCCCTCGGTCGAGCGGCTGCACGGCGCCCTGGTCGAGGCCTATGACGGGCAACGCTTTGTCGAGGTCGCCGATCTGGACGAGACCGCGGCCATGACGGGCATCGAGCCGGAGGCCCTGAACGGCACCAACCGGATGCGGCTGCATGTGTTTGGCGATCGCGGCGGGGAACAGGCGCGTCTGGTCGCCATGCTCGACAATCTGGGCAAGGGCGCCTCGGGCGCGGCGGTTCAGAACCTGAACATCATGCTGGGTCTGGACGAGACGACGGGTCTGATCTGAACCCCCGAGCTGAAACCAAAGGCGTCCGGCCGTCGTATAGAGGGCATGGACGCTTTTCTCGAACGACGGGCGTTGGTTCTGGGCGGGGCCGCCCTGGCCCTGTCGGGCTGCACGCCCAAGGCGGCGGACGCCTTGGCGGATTCATGGGCTAACTCGCCCTTCCGCCAGATCAGCGATGCGGACTGGAAGCGGCGTCTCGGCGACGCCTCATGGAGCGTGCTGCGCCATGAGGGGACCGAGCAGCCATTCAGCAGCCCTCTGAACGACGAGCATCGGCGCGGCGTCTTCGTCTGCAAGGGCTGCGCCCTGCCGCTGTTCCAGTCGGCGTGGAAGTTCGACAGCGGCACCGGCTGGCCCAGCTTCTTCCGCGTGACCGAGGCCAATATTGGCTCGAAGACGGATCGGCTGATCGGCATCGCCCGCACGGAATATCACTGCGCCCGCTGTCTGGGGCATCAGGGGCATCTGTTCATGGACGGGCCGCCGCCGACCGGGCGGCGCTACTGCAACAACGGCGTGGCCCTCACGTTTCAGCCCGCCTGACGGGCCTTGAGCGCGGACTGCACCGTCACTCCGAACCAGACGGCGCCGATGATGACCAGCAGGCCGTAGTCGTGGCCGGGGAAGAAGACCGGGATGGCGGCGGCGATGATCAGCACCAGCGGGAACAGGCTGGCCCAGACGGCGGTGGATGCGGCCTCGGGGTGGATCATCGGCGGGCGCTGCGTTCCCATGCGCTTGGCCAGGACGCCGTTGAGCGCAACGAACAGGATGCTGCAGATGACGGCCAGCAGGACATACTTCAGCGTGTTGCCCGGCTCGCCGAACAGGCTGGCGGTGGCGACCAGCAGAGCGAGGGGAATGGCGGTGGCGAGGGCCAGCAGCAGGTTGGGTTCGATACGCTTCAAGACTTCACTTTCACATAGGCGCCGGGCGCGGGCTCGATGGGTTTGAGCGGGCCGGTTTTCGGATCACGCGCCGGGATCTGGTCGCCCGACTGGGGGTGCAGCCAGGCGGCCCAGTGATTCCACCAACTGCCCGGATGCTGTTCCGCGTTCGCTTGCCATTCCGCGAGCGTCTCGGGAAGGGCGGGGTTGGTCCAGTGCTGGTATTTGTTGGCCGACGGCGGGTTGATGACCCCGGCGATATGGCCCGATCCGGCCAGGGTGTAGGTCACGGGTCCGCCGAACAGCCGCGCCGAGCGATAGACCGAGTTCATCGGGGCGATGTGGTCCTCGCGGCTGGCCTGGAAATAGAGGGGAACCTTGACCGTCGACAGGTCGATGCGCTGACCGCCGATCTCGAACTCGCCCCTGGCCAGGGCGTTCTGGCCGTACATGCGGCGCAGGTAGTCGAGGTGCAGGCGTTTCGGCATCCGCGTCTGGTCGGCGTTCCAGAACAGCAGGTCGAAGGCCGCCGGCGCCTTGCCCATCAGATAGTTGGACACGAAGAAGGACCAGATCAGGTCGTTGGCGCGCAGGGCGTTGAAGGTGTCGGCCATGGCGGCGCCCGGCAGGAAGCCGCCGGCGGCGTCCATCTGTTGCTCGATCCCGGCCAGCCAGTGCTCGTCGGTGAACAGCAGCAGGTCGCCCGCCTCGGCGAAGTCGTGCTGGGCGGCGAAGAAGGTGGCCGTGGCGATGCGGGCGTCCTTGTGCGCGGCCATGTGGGCCAGCGCCGCACCCAGAAGGGTGCCGCCGATGCAGTAGCCGACGGCGTTCAACTGCTTCTGGCCGGTCTGTTCCAGCACCTTTTCGACGGCGCGGTAGATGCCTTTTTGCAGATAGTCGTCGAAGCCGAACTCGGCCTTGTCCTTGTCCGGATTGACCCAGGAGCAGACGAAGACGGTGAAGCCCTGGGCCGACAGCCAGCGGATCAGCGAGTTCGCCGGCTGCAGGTCCATGATGTAGAACTTGTTGATCCACGGCGGGAAGATCAGCAGCGGCACGGCGGCTTGCGTCTCGGTCGCGGCGTCGTACTGGATCAGTTCGAACAACTCGTCGCGCCAGACGACCTGGCCGGGGGCGGTGGCGACGTTCTCGCCGACCGTGAATTGGCCGTAGTCGGCCTGACTGATCTTCAGCTTGCCGGCCCCGCGCTCAAGGTCGGCGGCGAAATTCTGCATCCCCTTGACCAGGGACTCGCCGCCCGTCTCGGCCAGGGCCTTCAGCGCCGCCGGGTTGGAAGCGAGGAAGTTGGACGGCGAGAAGGCGTCGGTCAGCAGCCTGGTGAAGAACTCGGCCCGGCGCTTCACGCGCGGATCGACGTCCTCGACGCTGGAGACCAGGCCGTTCATCCATTCGGACGTGACCAGATAGGATTGGCGCATGACGTCGAAGACCGGGTTCTCGCTCCAGGCAGGATCCCTGAACCGCTTGTCGGTCGAGGGGGCGGGGGCGACGTCCTCGCCCATGGCGCGACGCGAGGTGGCGGACCACAGGTCCATATAGCGGCTGAACAGGTCGGCCTGGGCTTGGAACAATTTTTCGGGGCGAGCGGCCAGACTGGTCATGACCGAGGTCATGGCCGGGGCGATGTTGAACGGATCGGGCGACAGGGCGGCGGGGCGGTCGGCTTGGCTGAGGGCGGCCTCGGCGATGGCCGACTGGGCCGTCATGGCCGCCTTGGCCAGATTCAGCGACAGGGTTTCCAGCAGGTGGCGCTGATCGGCCCCGAAGGCGAAGGGATCGGCGGCCTTGGGCTGAGGCGGCGGAGGCGGGGCCGCCTTGGGCTGGGCGGGGGCTTCGGCGGACGAATCGGGCGCCGCCTTCTTCGGCCGGGGCTTGGCCGAGGTCGGACGACCCGATTTGCGCGGGGCGGCGGCGGCCGCCAGCGGGGCGGGGGGAGCCTTGGTCGGGCGCTTGGCCATGGGCGAACCTCCGGAACCGGCGCGCGTCGGGCCGCGAGCCTTCCTCCGGGACCGATGATGGCATATGACCGGGCCTGAGATGAACGTGTTCCTGTCGAAAAAGACGATCCTGCCGGCGATGACCGGTCTGCTGCTGGCCACGGGCGGCTGCGTCGGCTCGTTCGACCCCAAGACCGACATGACCTCGCCGGTCGCTCCGCGTGTGCAGGAACTGGTGGACAGTCATCGTCAGTATCCGCGCTGGGCCGATTTCCCGGCGACGTCGACGGACCTGCCGCAGCCGGCGCAGGTGGCCGCGAAGGTCAATGCACTGAACACCGCGGGCGGCGCCCTGACGAACCAGGTCGCGCATATCGACTGGACCCTGACCGGCGATCCGGCGGCCTTCGTCGAGTCGGTGAACCGCCGCTTTGATCCCGCGCGGATGGCCCCGATCGGCCCGCAGACGCCGGAAGCGGTCGAGGCTCTGGCCGAACGCCTGCGTCGTCGCGCCGCCCCGCCGCCGCGGATCGACCGCCCGCGCCCCTGAGGCCCGTCCTATCGTCTGATCGACAGAATCCCGCGATGATGACCGGGCTCAAAAGGATTGTTCATGGCTGACGGTGGCGACACTCCCGCCTTCCTCGACGTTTCGCGCTCCCTGTCGGGCCGCGCCTGGCGACAGCGCCCGGCCGAGGCCGGGGTCATTCGCGCCCATATGCAGGCGCTGGATCTGGACGAGCCCATGGCCCGCGCCCTGGCGGCGCGCGGCGTGGCGGCGGATCAGGGCGAGAACTTCCTGAGGCCTACCCTGCGGGCGCTGTTCCCCGATCCGTCCAGCTTCATGGACATGGACACGGCGGCGACCGCCGTCATCGACGCCCTGCAGGCCGGAAACAGCATCCACGTCTTCGCCGACTATGACGTCGACGGGGCGTCCAGCGCGGCCCTACTGGTGCGCTGGTTCCGGACGCTGGGCGCGGAACTGCCCATCTATGTCCCTGACCGCCTGACCGAGGGCTACGGCCCCAGCGCGCGGGCGTTCGACACGCTGAAGGCGCGCGGCGCGGACCTGGTCATCACCGTGGACTGCGGGGCGGCGGCCAACGAGGCCGTGGCCCATGCGGCGGCCATCGGGCTGAAGGTCGTGGTCATCGACCACCACATGATGCGCGAGGAGCCGCCGGCCTGTCTGGCCGTGGTCAATCCGAACCGGCCGGGCTGCAACTCGGGGCAGGGGAATTTGGCCGCGGCGGGGGTGGTCTTCGTCCTGCTGGCCGCGCTGAACCGCGAGGCGCGGGCGCGGGGTCTGTTCGAGGGAAGGACCGAGCCGGACATCCGTCAGTGGCTGGATCTGGCGGCCATGGGCGCCATCTGCGACGTGACGGGGCTGACGGGCTTCAACCGGGCGCTGACCAGTCTGGGCCTCAAGGTCATGTCGGACTGGAAGAATCCCGGCTTGAAGGCCTTGCTGGCCGCTGCCGGGGCCGAGCCGGGGCCGGCCAAGTCCAATCATGCGGGCTTTATCCTGGGGCCGCGCATCAATGCGGGCGGGCGGATCGGCAAGTCGGACCTGGGGGCGCGCCTGCTGTCCACCGACGATCCCGATGAGGCGAGGGCGCTGGCGCAGGAGCTGGACGCCCTGAACATCGCCCGCCGCGAGGTCGAGGCCCAGGTGACGGAACAGGCTGTGCGCCGGGTCGAGGCGACGGGCGCGCACAATGACGAGTCCGCCCTGGTCGTGATCTCGGGCGAGGATTGGCATCCGGGCGTGGTCGGCATCGTCGCCGGGCGTCTGCGCGAGCGCTGGCGCAAGCCGGTCGTGGTGATCGGCGTCGACGCCATCAACGGCCTGGGCAAGGGTTCCGGCCGGTCGCAGCCGGGCATGAACCTGGGCCGGGCGGTTCAGGCGGCGTGGAATGAAGGCGTGCTGATCGCCGGGGGCGGCCACGCCATGGCGGCGGGCCTGACGGTCGCGGCCGACCGGATCGACGAACTGCGCGCCTTCCTCAACGACCGTCTGTCGGGCGAGCGCGCCGAGGCCGTGGCCCAGGACTGGGTCGAGGTGGACGCCCTGATCGACCCGCGCGCGGCGACCCGCGACCTGTTCGAGGCCTTTGAGCAGATGGCGCCCTTTGGTCCCGCCAACCCCGAGCCCCTGTTCGCGCTGGAGGGGGTGCAGGCGCGCGAGCCTGCGGCCATGAACGGCGGCCATGTGCGGTGTCGTCTGGTGGGGGCCGACGGGGCCTCGGTGCGAGCCATCGCCTGGCGCTGCGCCGATCTGCCGTCGGGCAAGGCGCTGCTGGCGGGGCAGGGCGGGCTGAACCTGGTCGGGCGGTTGAAGGCCGACGACTGGAACGGCCGTCGTGGCGTGCAATTCGAGATCGAGGATGTGGCCGACCCGCGCATGGCCTGAAGCTGCAGCGAGCGCAGGTCTTTGAAAAAGTCGCACAAACTGGGCCGCAGGCGCTTGCAAGCGTCGGAATCGACGGCTATTACCCCGGTCCTCCGCGCAGCGGTCCCTTCGTCTATCGGTTAGGACGTCAGGTTTTCAACCTGAAAAGAGGGGTTCGACTCCCCTAGGGACTGCCACGCGGAGCTTTCCTTCCCCTGACATCGTTATCGGTTTCGCCCTTGATCGGGCTCCTGCTTTCGTGCGCGCGACCCCGATGTGATGTCTTTGTTCGGAAAGTTGGAAAACAGGCTTGCGTCGTCCGATAGGGGCGGCTATCAGGCCGCTCCTCCGCGCAGCGGTCCCTTCGTCTATCGGTTAGGACGTCAGGTTTTCAACCTGAAAAGAGGGGTTCGACTCCCCTAGGGACTGCCACGCGGAGCCTTCCCCAACATCGCTGAAATCGTCGCGCGGCCTCGCTTGTCGCCGCCGCCATACGGCTGCGACCGAGTTATGGTTACGCTTGGCTTTAAAACCGTCATTTTTGATTTTCCGCGGTTCAAAGAACCGTGTTAATCGTAATCCGCCTGAGTTGTTTTCAGGCGGGGGTTTGGCAAGTGACGGAATTCGAAGGGACTGAAGCGTCGGAGATCGTTCGTATCGCCGGCACGGTCAAATGGTTTGATCCGGGCAAGGGGTACGGTTTCATCGTGCCCGACCAGCCGGATCTGACGGATCTCAAGGACGTGCTGCTGCACGTCAGCAGTCTGCGCGACGGCGGTCATGAGACCGTGTCCGAAGGCGCGCCTGTGACCTGTGATTGCGCGCGCCGGGCCAAGGGCTGGCAGGTGGTTCGCATCGTGGATCTGGGCGAGGGCCTGACGTCGCCGGTTCGCCGGGAAACTGCGCGTCCGGCCGCGTCGGCGCGAGCGAATTTCGAGCTTCCTCCTGGCGCTCCGCTGGAGACGGCGGTCGTCAAATGGTTCAATCGGACCAAGGGCTACGGATTCGTGGTGCGCGACGGTCAGGCTGGCGATATCTTCGTCCACGTTGAAACGCTGCGGCGCTGCGGGCTGGATGACCTGGTCCCCGGCGACGCCGTGCAGGTGCGGTTCGCCGAAGGGCCCAAGGGCCTGGTGGTGGCCGATATCAGACCGGGCGAATAGGATTCGCCCTTCGAGGGGCCGAACCATGAATTTCAGTCGTCGTATCTTGCTGGCGGTCGCGCTTTCCGCGGCGAGCCTGTCTTCGGCCTGCGCCCAGAACGGGCCGGTCGACGCGGCTGGACGCGCGCTGGAGCCGCTGAGCATCGTCACCGCCTCCGGCGAGCACAAGTTCCTGGTCGAGATCGCCGACGACGAGGCGGAGCGCCAGCGCGGCCTGATGTACCGTCCGCCGCTGGAAGACGATCGGGGGATGCTGTTCCAGTTCCCGGTAGCCGCCGAACAGAACTTCTGGATGAAGAACACGCCCAGCTCGCTGGACATCATCTATATCGATCCTCAGGGGCGCATCGTGTCGATCGCCGCCCACGCCACGCCCTATTCGGAAACGCCCTTGCCGTCGAACGGCGCCGCCAACGGCGTGCTGGAACTGCGCGCCGGCCGCGCCGCGGAGATCGGCGCCAAGCCGGGCGACCGGGTTCGACACCCCTTCTTTCGTCCCTGATGTGGATTAAGGGCGCAAGCGCGTTGCGGCGCGGCGCCCGCCGTGCCATGAGGGCGCTCCATCGGTTCGGGGTGTAGCGCAGCCTGGTAGCGCATCTGGTTTGGGACCAGAGGGTCGGAGGTTCGAATCCTCTCGCCCCGACCATGGATTAAGCCCTTCTGGGCTGGATGAGTTTTACACTCGTCGGAAAGACAGCAAGCGCTGCCCTTCGGTCGGTACCCTCGCTGGACATTGATCCTAGATCCCCAAGAGCGGACCCGCGAATGTCCGCAAAGGGTGGTGGGCTCAACCGGTGAACGCAACACGCTAACTTTTCTTCGGAGATGGAGCGTGGGCGATGAAGCAGCGGCGGCGGATCTATTACTCGGCGGCCCAGCGGGCTGAAATCTGGGATCGCTGGAAGGCGGGCGAGTCGATGAGT
>NZ_JBFTRZ010000020.1:0-10767 GCF_056399785.1 Brevundimonas sp. 01N35 | reverse complement strand
GGATCAGGCGGGCGGTTCAGGAGTGAGAGACGAAGCAGGCGCGAACGCGCTTCTTCCTATCGTGGTCTCAAGTAGCCCGAAGGGCGATAGACCACACTCCATTCATGACGCCGCTGGGGCCTAGCGACGGGGCGTTCGACCCGTCCATCRTAGAGGCTCCGGTCAGGGTCGAGGGGGTTACTCGGACCGTTCCAGGACCGCGTCGTCGCGCGGCCTGCCCGTCATGGGCGCCGGGGGTAGCCGCTAACAACGGCGCCTGCCCCGAGCTCATGTCCAACTCTTCGCGCGGGGCGCTTTGCTTTCGTCGAAACGGTAAAACTCATCTGTCTCCGGGCGAAGGCCCGGCGCCCCGCCCAGCCCTCCACCGCCCGCGATCTCGCGAGGCGGGCGTCCGCGCTCAAGCAGCCCAAAGGGCGGTAGCGCACCCAAGATGTTTCCTTCTCCCCTTGCGGGAGAAGGTGGCGGCCGCAGGCCGACGGATGAGGGGTCTCGCGACAGTGGAGGAAGGCGAACAGTCAAACTCAGCGCAACCCCTCATTCGACCTCGCTCCGCTCGGCCACCTTCTCCCGCAAGGGGAGAAGGAGCACGCCCTCCCCGGATTAGGATGACACCCCGGAACGAATACGGCACAACCCGGCCCATGCTCGCAGACCCCCGCCGTTCCGCCCCGCCCGTTTCCCAGACTCTGGACGGCGCCCGCGAGGTTCTGGGCCGGGTCTGGGGTCATGCCGATTTTCGCGGGCTGCAATCCCATGTCGTGGCCGAGGTTCTGGCCGGACGCGACGTCATGGCCGTCCTGCCGACCGGCGGCGGCAAGAGCGTCTGCTATCAGATTCCGGCCATCCTGCGCCCCGGCGTCGGCCTGGTGGTGTCGCCGCTGATCGCCCTGATGACCGATCAGGTCGAGGCCCTGAAACAGCAGGGCGTGGCCGCCGCCCGTCTGGATTCCGGCGTGGGCATGGACGAACGCTCGGCCATCTGGCGCGCCGCCCGATCCGGCGAACTGGACCTGCTCTACGTCTCGCCGGAAGGCCTGGCTTCGGGGTCGATGCTGGAGCGGCTGTCGGAGTTGCAGCTCAGCCTGATCGCCATCGACGAGGCCCACTGCGTGTCTCAGTGGGGTCACGACTTCCGTCCCGACTACCGCACCCTGGGTCGTCTGGCCGAGGTCTTCCCCGGCGTGCCGCGCATCGCCGTCACCGCCACCGCCGACGCCCGCACCCGCGACGACATCCTGGCCTCGCTGCGGCTGGGCGAGGCCCGCGTCTTCGTCGACAGTTTCGCCCGCCCGAACCTGCAGTTGTCGGCCGAGCGCAAGATCAACGGCTCGCGCGCCCGCACCGACGCCGCCGTGGTCGAACTGGTCCGCGAACGGCGCGGCAAGTCGGGCGTCGTCTATTGCGGCAGCCGCGACGGCTGCGAACGTGTGGCGCAAACTCTGCGCGACGCCGGGACCAACGCCATCGCCTATCACGCCGGCTTCGACGCCCGCGAGCGCGACCAGCGGCTGGCCCGCTTCCTGGCCGAGGACGGCGCCGTCATGGTCGCCACCATCGCCTTCGGCATGGGGGTCGACAAGCCCGACGTCCGCTTCGTCATCCACGCCGATCCGCCCGGCAGCCTCGAAGCCTACTGGCAGGAGATCGGCCGCGCCGGACGCGACGGCGAACCGGCCGAGGGCATCACCCTCTACGGTCCCTCCGACATCGCCTGGTCCCTGCGTCGCCTCGAAGGCCGGCCGATGGCCGAGGAGATCAAACAGGTCCAGACGCGCAAGGTCCGCCAGTTGTTCGCCATGCTGGACGGCGCCGTCTGCCGGCCCCAGGCCGTGCGCCGCTACTTCGGCGAACAGGACGCCCAGCCGTGCGGCGTCTGCGACATCTGCGGCGACCCGCCCGCCACCTTCGACGCCGTCGTCCCGGCGCAAAAAGCCCTGGCGGCGGTGCAGCGCCTTGGCGAACGTTTCGGCCGCACCCGCGTCGTCGACCACCTGCTGGGCAAGACGAAAGACGTCCAGAACTGGGAGTCGAACCTGTCGACCTGGGGCATCGGCGCCGACCTGTCGCTGACCGCCTGGCGCGACGTCATCGACCACCTGCTGTTCGAGGGCCTGCTGGTCGAGGACCCGAACGAGGGCAAACCGATCATCCGCCTGGGCGACCCCGAGGCCGTCCGCGCCGTCTATCGCGGCGAGCGCCCGATCCAGGTGCGCAAGGCCCCGGTCCGCGTCGTCGAGGCCGAACGCCCGCGCCGCAACGCCGGCCGCAACCTGGCCGTCGAGGCGTTGGACGCCGACGTCCGCGCCCGCTTCGAGGTCCTGCGCGCCTGGCGCCGCGACCGCGCCGCCGAGCAGCACGTCCCGCCCTACGTCATCTTCCAGGACAAGACCCTGGTCGAGATCGCTCTCAGCGAGCCGCGCGACCTCAATGCGCTCGGCCGCATCTCCGGCGTCGGCGCCGGCAAGCTGGAACGCTACGGCAAGGGCGTGCTCGAGGCCTTGCGCGCGGCGGATTGAGCCTTCAGCGCAGGAACCGCTCCACCGCCGCCTGGAAGCGCCGCGGCTGGTCGATCATGACCATGTGCTCGGCGCCCTCGATCCGTTCGAACTCGGCCGGATGCGGCAGCGAGCGGTAGCCGGCGCGGAACAGGCCGTCGATCTGGCTGCGCGGACTGCGGTCGTCGGCGCTCCAGCCATAGACCACGGTGACCGGCGCGGTGATCGAGGGCAGGCGCGAGCGCAGGTCCACGGTCATCACCTCGTACAGGCCTTGCGCCAGGGTGCGCCGGTCGCCGCCCTGCCAGCCCAGGGTGCCGAACAGGCTGTCGCTGGCGCCGCCCATCTCGATTCCCAGGCTGCTCGCCTGGGTCCGCAGAGCGTCACCCCCCAGCAGCAACAGCCCCTGATAGGCCAGCCGCGCCAAAGGCTCGACGTCGCCCGTGGTCGCCCCGGCGCTGATCAGGGAGGGGAAGAAGGGCGAGGCGTCCACCACCATGACCCGGCCGATGCGCGGCCCAGCGTCGGCCGCCACCCGCAAGGCGATCTGGCCGCCCATCGAGTGCCCGATCAAGGCCGGCTTCGTCAGCCCCTCCTCGGCGATATAGCGCCGGATCTCCGCCGCCGTCGGCCCGCTGACGAGACCCGAGGCGTTGGCCTCGGCCCGGACATCGCCGAAGCCCCTCACTGTCACCAGATGCACCCGGTAGCGCCCCTCGAGCGCCGCGGCGGTGCGCGCCCAGACGGCCGAGGTCGATGCCAGACCCGGGATCAGGATCACGTCCGGTCCCGCGCCTCGCGCCTCGACCACGATCCGTTCGGATTGAAACCCGACCGCAGGCTCGCCCCACGCCGTCGCCGGGAGACAGATCAACAGAAGCAGGCTCAGAAGGAGGCGTTTCATGGCGACCACGCTAACGCCTGATCGCGACAATTGGTCGACCTTCGCCAGTTGAAATTGCACCGGTTCGGGTGTGATATCCGGCCATCCTGGGGAGGATTGAAATGAAGCCTATTATCCTGAGCGCCATTTTGGCCGCCGCTGCCGCTCTCGCGGGCACCGCCGCCGCCGAAGAATGGAACGTCTTCTCGCGCAGCGCCCGCACCATGTATCTCGCCGACGTCGGCGGCATAAGCG
The DNA here is from genome assembly GCF_056399785.1 of Brevundimonas sp. 01N35. Lineage (NCBI taxonomy): Bacteria > Pseudomonadati > Pseudomonadota > Alphaproteobacteria > Caulobacterales > Caulobacteraceae > Brevundimonas > Brevundimonas sp. 01N35. The sequence goes on along the minus strand of NZ_JBFTRZ010000020.1, from coordinate 7,134 downwards.
TCCTTGGCGACGACACCACGATCCGCATCGCCCGCGTGCCGCTCGAAGGCGCCCCGGGCGATTACAGCCACACCACAGAGGATCTGGCTCTGCGCTGCGCCACCAAGAAGTCCCGCGTCGTCCTGGAACTTGAATACGGTCCCAACGGCGTCGAGACCGACCGCATCGAAAGCCAGGAAGCGGCTTGGGAAGACATCCCGCCCAACAGCCTGACCTCCTTCGCACAGACCATCGCCTGCGACGGGGCCCGCGCCAACGGCCGCAACCCTGCCTCGATCAAGGACTTCATCGACGGCGGTCGTGGCAAGTAACGCCGCAGCCCGTCATCACCGATTCAAGGCTTGAGACGTTCGCCCAAGTTCGACGGGGCCGGAACGCGAAAACCCCAGGGCTTGCGCCCCGGGGTTTTCAGTATTGGATGCGAGAGCAGGATTTGGTCGATACCTCACACGCCGTCGCTCAGGCGAGGAAGCGGCGCCGGCCGCGCTCGACCGACATCCGGTGAACGCCCGCCAGGGCCATGCTGCGCGACTTGATGGTCTGCATGAAGACCCACTCGCCGCCGACCCTGTCGGGCGTGACGTCAATCACCATATAGCCGCGCCCGCTGGTCTGGGCCCAGGCCATCTCGGGATTGGCGGCGACGAACGACCGGGCGGCCACGGCGGGAGCCACGCCGAGTTGCTTCTCGATGCCGTTGGAGGTGACGGCGTGGCCGGCGAACTCCACGCCCGCAGGTCGCCCGTCCTCGACCAGTGAATAGGCCCAGGCGTTGTGACTGTCGCCCGACAGCATGACCAGATCGGCGTCGGCCTCCTGCGCCGCGCTGAGGAAGCGAGAGCGCGCCGCCGGATAGCCGTCCCAGCGGTCCATCCACATCGGCAGGTCCGCCCGCGCCGCCCGCGCGCCATCCGCAAAGGACCGAACGGTCTTTTCGCTCGCATCCGGGCGCAGCCAGCTGACGGCGTCCTGCGGCATCACGGTTCGGCCGAGGATGGCGCCCATGCCGACGATCTGCCAGGCCGTCGTCCTGGCATTGTGCTTGAGCGCCTGCGCCAGCCAGCTTTCCTGCGTCGAGCCGAGCATGGTGGCCGAAGGATCGCGCCAGGGGCCATCGCGGAAAGCCTGCAGAGCCGCGTCGGTGCCGGCCCGGAACGCCCCGGCGATGTCGGCCTGTCGCGTCCGCCCGATCAGGCGCGATTCCGTGCGGTAGAGGGTGGCGAGCGCGCCGATCGAGTAGGCCTTCCACGGCTCCTCGGAAATCGGCATCCACTCCAGATAGGCCTGGGTGGCTGCGGCCCGCCGCACGTTCCAGTCGCCTTCCGACTGGGACTGGTGGTTCTGCGCCCCGCCTTCCCAACTGTCATTGCTGGCCTCGTGATCGTCCCACAGGCTGATCATCGGGGCCGCCTGGTGCAGCTTCTGCAGGTCGTCGTCGGCGCGATAGCAGGCCAGACGCAGGCGATAGTCCGCCAGCGCGATCATCTCGTGGTCATGCGCGGGCAGAAGGTCCCGTCCGGCGATCAGGTCGTCCGGCGCGTAAGAACCCAGGCCGTACTCATAGACGTAGTCGCCCACGTGGAGCCACAGATCCACGTCGTCGCGCGCCGCCGCATGGGCATAGGCGTTGAACCAGCCCATCGGCATGTTGGAACAGGAGAACAGGCCCAGACGGAACCGGTCCACCTGGCCCACCGGCAAGGTCTTGGTGCGTCCTGTCTCTGATCGGGCGCCGTCGAGGGCGATGAAGCGATACCAATAGACCGTGCCGGGGTTCAGCCCGTCCAGGGTGATCTTGACCGTCCAGTCCCGATAGGGGCCGGTGCGCACGGTGCCCCGCGACACGACCTGATTGAAGTCGCGGTCCAGCGCGATCTCGGCGTCCAGACGGACTTCATCAGCGCTGGTCGCCGGCATGTAGCGCGTCCACAGCAGCATGGACTCCGGGCCCGGCTCGCCGCTGGCCACATTGTGGGTGAAGCCCGTAGCGCCTAGCATTTCCGCCGCCAGACCGGCGCCGGCGGGCAAGGCGAGCGCCGCGAGGCCCAGGCTGCCGCCCAGCACTAGTCGCCGCCGATCAAGTAGCAGAGCCATGACATGTCCTTGGATGTGCTGGCCGACCCGGTGGGCCGGCCCTGTTCAGCCTGCCGCGACCGCGCCGTCGCAGGACGACGCGGCCACAACCAGCGTTCTGGCGCTCAAGCGCTCGGGATCAGAAGACGCCCTTGATCCCGACGTTCCACATCGAGCCGTACACGGTGTACTGCTGCACCCGCTCGCTCACGTTCGAGTAGATGACGTCGGGCGAGTTGAAGATGTTCCGGCCCGCCATCATCACTTCGAAGCGGTCGTTCAGCTTGTAGCTGACGCTGACGTTCCACAGCTCACGGGGCGCGTGATAGAGGATGCCGTTGTTCGCGGTCGTCTCGGTGTTGTTCAGGCCGCTGACACGATATTTCGCCTGCCAGTTGCCGTTCAGTTGGAAGTCGAACGGGCCGTAGTTGTAACGAACGCCCCAGTTGGCCGCCTGCTTGGGCGTGCTCTGGCGCTCGCCGTCCGGGTCGATATGGGTCAGCGAGCCATGCAGACCCAGGCCCCTCAAGGCGCCGGGCAGGAAGGTGAGTTGCTGGTTGTACTCGAGGACCGCGCCCTTGTTGGTGCTGGTCCCGTCCAGGTTCTGGGCGCTGCGGAAGGTGTAGCCCGCGTATTCTGCAGGATCGAACCCGACGTCCTCCGGATTGACCGTGATGCCGGTGACCTGCATGTCCTTCATGTCCAGTTGATAGACGGACAGGCCGACGATCCCGGCCGAAGGCAGATAGTACTGCAGGCTGGCGTAGTACTTGGTCGAGTGCTCGGGCTTCAGCTCCGGGTTCGGCACGGTGACGATCATGGTGTCGTCGTTCACCGACACCACCCCGCCGAGATTGCCATAGTCAGGGCGCAGGATGGATTGGCTGAAGGAAAGCTGGCCGACCAGATTATCGGTGAAGTCGTACTTGACCCCGCCGCTCAGGAACCAGTCGTCGTATTCGCCTTGGCGTTCGGACGATTCACCGTTGTGGTACTGATAGAGAAGCCCCTCGACCGTGCTCACGGACAAACCAGCCGCGGTCACCTCCTTGACCGGACGGATGACAGCGATCTTGGCGGTCGTTTCGGTCTTCTCGTAGCGCAACCCCAGATCAAAGCGCGCCTGGCCCGCATCAGCCTGAGCCTCGAAGTAGGCGGCGGTGATGTCTTCGTGAACCTGTTTGTCGTTGTCGAGACGACGCTTCAGGTTGCCCACCATGTCCGGCACGAAGTATCCGGGGTTTTTCTTGTAGAGATCATGGGTGGCGTAGTTGCTGTCGGCGCGCCAGTTCTGGGCGTTCATGTTCCCGGCATCGAAGCCGATGATCTCGAACTTGTAGTTCTGCGTCCACGGCACCACCGCCTCAAGCGCCTTCTGGGAGAGATCTCCGGTCGGACCGACGTACTGGAACTGCTGGAACGAGCCTTCGTTGGTCCGCCAGTCGTTGGTGCGGGCGCTCGCGCCGCCCATCAGGGTGAAGTAGACGTCGCCGAGGCTGAACTTCTTCTTCAGGTCTAGGTTGACCGAATACATCTCATTGACGGCGTCGGACTCGGACGTCCGGATATTATTGCCGATGTCGTCGTCGCGGTTGAAGCTGGTGGGATCGCCCCAGGGACGGCCAGCGGTCTGGGCCAGGGCCCAGGCGTTCGACTCCGATGAATCACGATCCAGGGTGAAGCCGATCCGGGTCAGATAGCTGTCCGTGCGCTGGAAGAAGCCCTTGCTCCGGTCCCGGAAGTTGAACTCGGAACTGGAATAGCTGGCGCGAAGCGCCGCCTCCCACGTCTCGCCTTTGTATTCCAGCTTGGGCGCGACCAGATAGGCGGGCGTCCCGGCATAGCGGTGCGAATACTGGGTATGCAGGCGGGTATTCGTCCCGTTGGGGTTCACGGTGATATGGGTCGGCGTCGAGTCCGCCGTGGCCTGCGAGACGGTCGGCGTGCCGAAGATCAGATAGGTGTACTGATTGAAATACTCGACGTCGTAGAACGAGTAGTTGCTTCTCAGAGAGAAGATCAGGTCGTCGGTGATCTTGTAGTCCACGGCCAGATTGGCGGCCGTACGGCTGGTCAGTTTCGGGCCCGGACGCCACATGACCTGATAGGGCATGACCCGGCCGTCCGGCAGGTAGGACCAGTCCGTCTGGATGCGGTCCTGCTGCACATAGTTGGCGTTGTAGCTGCCGCTCAGCGCGACCCCGAGGCGACCGTCGAGGAAGACGTCGGCATAGCTGAACTGTCCCGACGGATAGATGCTGGCGTGCTTCTGGTCGTCGGGCATGTAGTGCCGCGAGAGCTGGGAATCCGAGGTGCCGACGCCGCCCAACTGGAAGCGGAGCTGACGATCAGCCAGTTGGAAGGCGTATTTGCTGCGCAGATTGATGCTGCCGCCCGGCGCGTCGGCGTCCATGCTGGCCAGCAGGGTGTGGTTCAGTTCGATCGCCTCGACGCCGGTGATCGACATCTGTTCGAAGGAGTTCTGACGCCCCGAGTTGTTGTTGGACGTCGCCGTGGCCATGCGGGCGCCGTCCATGGTGAAGGTCGAGTATTTCGGCGGCAGGCCGCCGATACGCACGGCCGTGGCGTCCACCTCGGTATAGTCCAGCGAGAGACCCGGCATGGACTTCATGAACTCGCCGACGTCGCCCATGGTCAGGGCGCCGAAGTTGTCGGCCGGGACCACGTTCTTGGCGTTCATGGAGGCGCGACGCTCCATCAGGGCCTTGGCCTGCCCCCCGCGCGCGGCGGTGACCACGATGTCCTCGACCGCCGCCGCTTCCCCGCCGGAGGCAGCGTAGATCGGAGCCTTCAGTTCGATGTCCAGCACCGCCGTCTGTCCAGCGGCGACCGCGGCCGTGACCCGCGCCTCCTGCAGGCCGGCGTAGCGCACCAGGACCGTGACCTCGCCCGCCGGCACGCCGCTCAGACGGAAGGCGCCGCCGTCCTCGGAATAGGCCACGATCGTCGTGCCTTCGACGCGAACCTCGGCGTTGCGCAGATATTCGCCGCTGGCGGTGTCGAACACCCGCCCGCGCACCGCGCCCGAGGCCGCAGCGGGCGCCTGAACCACCGCCGCCTGAGCCTGCGCCGCCTGAGGCAACTGCACGGCGAAGGCGGTCACTAGGAGCGGGCAGAGAAGCAGCGCGCGCGGGCTGACGCTGGTCAGTTTATGCAGGCGACGATTGGGGGTCATGACAAGCTTACTTCGTTGGATTGAAAAAGAAAAAATGGTCACTAGGGATCGACAGCGCCCCTCGCGTCAGGCGCGGGACTTCAGCCGATGAAGGTTCTGGGATGAGCGTCGATGCCGCGCTTCACGGCGCGTCGGCATTCCCCAGGATCTGGAGACGTTCCGTCTGGCTGACCGGCGCGAAGGGTGCCTGCGGATCGCCCGTCCAGCGCATCAGGGTGAGGTCGGCGGTCTCCCGCCCCTTGCCGCCGGAATTCACCGCCAAATAGAACAGGCCGCGCCCCAGGGACTGAAGACCGACATCGGCCTTCTGATTCCAGCCTCGAACGCCCGTGGCGGGATCGTTCAAACCATCGTCGGCCAGATCGAGCAGCAGGCCCTGCGCCCAGCCCTCGCCGTCCGCATCCGGCACGCCGATCAGGTCGCCCATAACAGGCTGTTCGCGCGCCTCGACGGCGAACAGCAGATAGTTGGGAAAGGCGTCCTTGCGGCCCTTGTAGACGCCCATGAACCAACGCTGCTGGGCCTCGTCATAAGCGAGGTTCTGCACCCCGTAGGTCGTATTGCCGGTGCGGACGAAATACTGGCCCTCAGCAGACGCGGGGCCGTTCCGGTGGGGCGCAGCCTCGGACAGCGGACTGGCGTAGCGGCTCCAGTCCGCGATGTCGTACTGCAGCAGCACCTGATGGTCATTGTCCGCCCGCGCGGTGTCGCCGTACACGCCATAGGCGACGGTCAGGCGCAACGGACCATCCACGCGACCGAAGGCGGGGCCGAACGCCACCCCGTCGATGCCGGACGCGCCATAGCGATGGTCGAGCGAGGCGGCGTGGTCGCCGTCGAAGCGCCCGTCTCCGTTCACATCGGCCGCATAGTCTCTGGCGACGTCGGGCAGATAGACAGTGCGGAAAATCTCGGTCCGGCTCGCCTCCACCCCGACACGGTCGAGCTGGGCGACATCGATGACCGCGACGTAGAAGGCCTGGTCCGCCTTGTATTCCAGCGAGCCGTAGATCCTGCCGTCGGCGGGGTTGAAGGCCAGATCGCCGAGGTGGCCTGTCCAGCCAACCAGGGTTCCAACCAGCTTCCCATTGAAGTCGTACTTGGCGAGCAGGTTGGTGAAGGAATAGTAGATGTAGCCGCCCTGCACATCGACCGCAGCGCCCTGCACATGACCGGAATCCCAGACGCCTCCATTCTGGGTCAGCGGCAGCCGCGCCAGAGCCGAAGCGTCCGGCTCGGCCTCAGACCCGCTGGAAAGAAGGCCGAATTCGTTGCCTGCCTTTGGCGCCTCGTCGGCGCGGGCCGGGTCAGCGACGGCGGCCGGCGCAAGGGGCAGCCCCGCGAGCAAAAAGAGCCCAACGGCGCGCGATCGCATACTGAACTTCATGTCCCCCCCGGTGCGTTCCAACACGAGGGAGGCGGTTAAGCTTCAACTATGATCGACAGCGCACGTTTTCGTCACGCCCTCAAAAAACTAAAGTGACATCACCTTGTCGAATACGTTCCCCACGGAGAGATATTCTAAAGCAGGGCCTGGTTAAACGCCCCACATTGCCGACCGTCGATGAGCTGCACGTCGGCCTCAAAGGCAGGAGATTCGGCGAAAGACCTTGCGGAGGTTCCAGGACTTGAACCGTGACGGCCCCATTCCGGAGGACGCGCCTAACGCTAGGCCACCCGCCGCGAACGCGGCGGACCAATCCAAGGCCTTCCAGTTGAAGGTGCAGGGCAGCTTGGCGGCGCTGGTGGCGCTAGATCACGGCCCAGAACGCGAAAACCCCCACGGCGTGAGCAGTGGGGGTTTTCGTTAAACTTGGGTGCGGGAGCAGGATTTGAACCTGCGACCTTCAGGTTATGAGCCTGAC
>NZ_JBFTRZ010000019.1:0-11417 GCF_056399785.1 Brevundimonas sp. 01N35 | reverse complement strand
AGCCGCTAACAGCGGCGCCTGCCCCGAGCTCATGTCCAACTCTTCGCGCGGGGCGCTTTGCTTTCGTCGAAACGGTAAAACTACATCCTCTCCGGGCGAAGGCCCGGCGCCCCGCCCAGCCCTCCACCGCCCGTGCCAGCACGAGGCGGCGCGACTCGTCGTCGCGCAGGCAACTTTGACGGTTCCAAATCGGTTTCATCCCGGTAAAACTAGGGCGTAAGCCTTGCGGTGGCGGCCCTGTGCCCCCAGATAACGGCTTCCAGCCCCATAAGAACCTTTCGCCCGACGCAGGAGCGCCGATGCCGCATGCCGACAGCCTGATTATCACCCTGGTCGGAGGCTTCGTCCTCGCCTTCGTGTTCGGCATGTTGGCCAATCGGCTGAAGCTGTCGCCTCTGGTCGGCTATCTGGTGGCCGGGGTCGTCGTCGGGCCTTTCACGGGCGGCTTTGTTGCCGACACCGAACTGGCGCCGCAATTGGCCGAGGTCGGCGTCATCTTGCTGATGTTTGGGGTCGGGCTGCATTTCTCGCCCAAGGACCTGATGCAGGTCCGCAAGGTCGCCATTCCCGGCGCCATCGTCCAGATCGCGGCCGCCACCATCCTGGGCTGGGGCCTCGGCCGTTTCGTGCTCGGCCTTGGCGACGTTGAAGCGGCGCTGTTGGGCTTCGCCCTGGCGACGGCCTCGACCGTGGTGCTGCTGCGCGCGCTGGAAGAGCGCAAACAGCTGAAGACCAACGCCGGCCGTATCGGCATGGGCTGGCTGATCGTCGAGGATCTGGTGATCGTGATCGCCCTGGTTCTGCTCCCGCTGCTCATCATCGCGCCTGGCGAAACGCTGAGCGGGGTCGCACTGGCCAAGTCCATCGGATGGACGCTGATCAAGGTCGCGGGCTTTGTCGGCGTCATGCTGGTCGTGGGCGCCAAGGCGCTGCCCTGGGTGCTGGTCCGGATCGCGCACACCAAGTCGCGGGAATTGTTCACCCTGGGGGTGCTGGCCATTGCGCTGGGGATCGCCTGGGTCGCCTATGCTCTGTTCCACTCGTTTGCGCTGGGCGCCTTCCTGGCCGGGTTGGTGCTGAACAGCTCGCCGCTGGGCCACAACGCCGCCGAACGGTCGCTGCCGCTGCGCGACGCCTTCGCCGTGCTGTTCTTCGTCTCGGTCGGGATGTTGTTCGATCCGACCATTCTGGTCCGCGAGCCGCTGGCGGTGCTGGGCGTTCTGGGCATCGTCATCATCGGTAAATCCCTGGCGGCGCTGGTCATCACGACGGCTTTCAAGCTGGACCGGGCGACCAGTCTGACGGTCGCCGCCAGTCTGGCCCAGATCGGGGAGTTCTCGTTCATTCTGGCCGCCATCTCGATGCAACTGGGCGCCATGAGCCGCGAGACCCACGACCTGATCCTGGCCGCGGCCCTGCTGTCGATCTCGCTGAACCCGTTCGTCTTCGCCCTGATCGACCGGATGGGCGCGCGCATGCCGCCGCCGGGCAAGAAGCCGGAGGTCGAGCCCAAGGCGGCCCTGGCCGACGTGATGTGATGAAAAAGAGGCCCGGTGATCGCTCGCCGGGCCTCTTGCGCATCCGCGTCCTGATCGGGGCTTACAGGACGCCGATCATGCTCGCGACCAGGGGGTGGCGCACGATGTCGCGTTCGGCCAGGCGGACTACGGCGATGCCCGGCACCGCCTCCAGCCGCTCCGCTATGTCCGACAGGCCCGAAATGCCTGGCAGAAGGTCGGACTGCTGCGGATCGCCGGTCACGACCATGGTCGAGTGCCAGCCCAGTCGGGTCAGCAGCATCTTCAACTGGACATAGGTGCAGTTCTGCGCCTCGTCGACGACGATGAAGGCGTTGTTCAGCGTGCGGCCGCGCATATAGCCGATGGGGGCGATCTCGATCAGACCCTCGGCCATCAGCGCCTTGACCCGTTTCATGCTGAGACGGTCCGACAGGGCGTCGTAGAGGGGGCGAAGATAGGGAGCCAGCTTGTCCTCCATGTCGCCGGGCAAGAAGCCGATGGATTCCCCAGCCTCGACGGCGGGCCGCGACAGGACGATGCGGCCGACCTTGCCGGCCTCCAGCGCCTCGACCGCCTTGGCGACGGCGAGGTAGGTCTTGCCGGTGCCTGCCGGGCCCAGCGCCAGCACCAGATTGTGGGCGTCGACGGCCGTCATCAGTTCGGCCTGGCCGTCCGACTTCGGTTTCAGCGTCTTGAGGTAGGCCTGATCGCGGTCGTCGTTGGAGGGGTGAGGCGACCATCCGTTGCGGGGCGGCAATCGCCGGACCTTGGCGTCCTGCAGGAACTCTCGCGAATCCAGCACGCCTTCACGGACTTGATGCTTGATGGCCGAACGCTTGGTCATGAACGCCTCCAGGGCAAGAAAAAAGGCGAGCCCGACAGGGACTCGCCTTGAACGACGGTGGGGGAGGAGTGGGCCGGAATCGTGCGGCGGCCGGTCGGATCGGTCGCGGGGTCGTCGCCGCAGCAGAGGCGTCGCCGTCCCGGGACTGGTCGCGAACACGCCACGCGCATTCTCCAGTATCTGACCGGACCGGGCTTGATCCGGCTTCGGATCCGGGGCCGAAATGGCGACCTCGAATCGCATCAACAGGATGATGCTAACGTAGTTTATGAAGGCTTAAAGCCTTCATTTTTTGAAACATAGGCGGTGTTCGGATGAGTGTTTACAGTCTTGGCGACAGCAGGCCGCAGTTTCCGCCGGAGGGCGAATACTGGATCGCGCCAAGTGCAACGGTCCTAGGGAACGTGATTCTGCATCCTGGCGCCAGCATCTGGTTCAACGCGGTGCTGCGTGGCGACAACGACCCTATCGTCATCGGGCGCGACAGCAATATTCAGGACGGCAGCATCCTGCACACCGACGTCGGCGCGCCGTTGACGATCGGAACGGGCGTGACGGTGGGCCACAAGGCCATGCTGCATGGCTGCGCCATCGGCGACAACAGCCTGGTCGGGATCGGAGCGGTCATTCTGAACGGCGCGCGGATCGGGAAGAATTGTCTGATCGGCGCCAACGCCCTGATCACCGAGGGTAAGATCATTCCCGACAACTCTCTGGTCATGGGGCAGCCCGGCAAGGTGGTTCGGGAACTGGATGAAGGACAGATCGAGGCGCTGCGTGTCTCGGCCCAGCACTATGTCCAGAACTGGCGGCGATACGCCCGGGACCTGCGCCCGCACCCCTGAAGCCGCGAGGCGGCGGGGCGGGCGCGTCAGGATGGCACAGCGTGCGCCGCGTCGGCGGTCGAGGGCAACGGAAACGCAAGGCATTTGCGCCTTCATCGTGCATGGGACCGGCCCGCGACTTGCAGGGACGGCGCGAAGATCAATGCAGGAGTCCAGCCCATGCGGGTGCGGATCAAGACTTTGCTGGCGGCGGCCGGGGCCTTCATCGGCCTGATGGCGATCGCCGACACGGCCGCAGCCCAGTGCGGGGGAACGTGCCAACCCCCGCCTCCGCCTCCGAGCCCCCCGTGTGGCGGCGGCTGTAGGCCGCCCGCAGACCCGCCCTTCGACCCGCCCGGCTGGGGCGTCAACGTGAACGTCAATGTGAACGCCAGCGCGAACGCCAGCGCTTCGGCGCGCGCCTTCGCCGGGTCGCGCAGCGGCGCGACAGTGATCGTCGGCGGGGGCGGCGGGGCCTATTTCAACGTCGATCAGCCCTACCCCACCACGATCCAGGGCCTGACGGTCGAGGGCTCGACCACGCAGATGGTACGGGTCCCCTACACCGCCTCGCGCCGGATGGAGAAGCGCGTGGTCATCCAGGCCCTGTGCATCGACGACCGCGCCGTGCCGCACCCGGCCTCGCAGGTCCGACCGGGCCGCGACGTGGCCATGGACTACGAAGGCGAACTGTATCGCTGCATCGCCGGGACCAAGCTGCAATGGACCATCGGCGACGAGATGGGCGGTCGGGGCGAAACCCTGAACTGCAACAAGCGCGAGGCCCTCTGGTACGGCCGCGGCGGGATGCTGGAATGCCGTCCCGAGAAGCAGGAACGCGACTGCAACGAGCGTTCGCTGCTGCGCCGCTATGGCGCGGGCGTGAAGGTGCTGACCATGATCCGTGAGGAATCCTACACCGAATACCGTGAGGAGATGGTCGAGACCGCGGGGGCCGTGGCCTCGGGCGCGGTCATCATGCTGGACGGCGGCGTCGGCGGCCGGGTCTTCTGAATGCGGCGTTCAGCCTGGCGTCAGGTGGGCTGGACTAGATTTCCGTCATCGGCTCTCCGTCGATAGGCCAGAAGACCAGGGCCCCGATCCGCTGGATCGGGGCCCCTTTTTCGTCAGCGTCGCGGACCCCTACTTGGCCGGGGCGTTGACCGAGACGACCTCGGCCTTCCACGCCGTGCCCGGCTTCAGATACTGGCGCGCAGCCGCCTGGATATCGGCGATGGTGAAGGATTCCAGATCGCTGATATGCGTCTGGATCTGCTCGACCGAGGCCGGTTTGGCCGCCAGATCTTCCAACTGACCGAGCCAGTATTCGTTGCCGGCCTGGCTGCGCCGCAGGGCCTCGATCACGGGCAGGCGGGCGCGGTTCAGTTCGTCTTGCGTGACCGGCATGTCGCGCAGGGAGGCGGTGATCGCATCCACGGCGGCGTAGAAGGCGGGGATTTTGTCCGCCGCCGTCTCGGCCATGACCGAGATGGAGCCGTAGCCCTTGTAAACGTCCGATGAGGAGGACGAGACGCGCGGCGAATAGGCCAGGGCCTGCTTCTCGCGGATTTCGTCCAGCACGCGCAGTTTGAAGACCTCGGCCATGATGCTGACCTTGCGGGCTTCGGTGCGGTCGTCGACGGCGTCGGTGGTCGGCCAGGCGATGTAGGCCAGGCCCTGTTCGGCCGGACCCGTATGGGTCAGGCGCACGGGCTGGGCCGTCGGTGCGGGGAAGCGGCGCAGGTCCGAACCGGGCAGGGGCTGGGCCGCCGGGGCGCGCGTCGGCAGGGCGGCGAAGGTGGAGGCTACCGCCGCGATCGCGTCATCGATCTTCACATCGCCGACCATGACGATGTCGATGGGACCCGAGGCCATGCCCTGAATCACGCCCTGCTTCATCTCGTCCAGGGTGAAGGCGGCGATTTCGGTCGGAGAAGGCACGGCTTCGCGCTTGTCGCCGCTGGCCAGCAGGCCGGCCGCCTGAATGCCGAAGGCGCCGCCCGGCGTGGCGAGTTGCTGGGTCAGGATCTGCGGGAAGAAGGCCTTGATCTGCTCGAACGGCGCAGCGCGCAGGCCCGGATCGGTCAGATAGGCGGCCAGCACCTGCATCTGCAGTTGCAGATCGGCCGGACGGGTCGCCCCCGACAGTTGATAGGCGTCGTCATCGATGGCGAAACCAGCGCTGTAGATCTTGCCTGTCAGGACGCGGCTGAGTTCGTCCGCCGTTAGCTTGCCCAGGCCGCCACGCGTGAAGACCAACGGGGCCAGCATCTGGGACGTGATGCGGTCGGTCGGCAGGCTTTCGTCGCCGATGCCGGTGCGGACCGAGATCAGGATCTGCTGATCCTTGAAGTCCGTCGGCTTGATCGTCAGGCGGGCGCCGTTGGGGAAGGCCACGACCGTGGCGCCGACAGCGGCCACTTCGGTCCGGCTGCTGGGCGCGGCGGGGGCGCCGAAGTCGGCGTAGGGCCATTGCAGCTCGGCCTGGACGGCGGGGGCGGTGACGGCGACCGCGCGGCTGGCCTGCAGCGCCGCGGTGACGCCAGCCTCGCCGCCTTCGATCGCCTCGGGCGTGACGACCAGGGCGAGCGGGCCGTAGCCTTCGAACACCGCCTTCACGGCTGTGCTGACCTGTTCGGCCTTCAGGTCCTTCACCACGGCCTCGAACTGCGCCAGGTTTGTGGCGGGCGAGGAGAAGACCCGGTCGTCGTTGGCCGCCGCCAGCAGGCCGTTGGCCAGGGCGGGGGTGCTGCGCGTCGCGGCCGCTTGGACGGCGTTTTCAAGCGCGGTGCGGGTGTTGGCGATCTCGCGGTCCAGTTCGGCCTGGGTCACGCCAAACTGCACCAGACGACGTTGCTCCTGTTCGATGGTCTCGAGAGCACGATTCAGGCCGCCCGGATTGAAGTTGGCCGAGACGCTGCCGAGGTCGACCGTGTCGAACAGGCTGCCCTTGCCGGCGCTGGCGGTGATGAAGGGCGGATTGTCGCCGCGCGCGATTTCCCCGAGGCGGCGGTTCAGAACGGCGAGACCCAGGCTCTGGATGAAGGTGTCGCGGCGTTCGGCGACGGTGTCGGGGTCCAGGTCGGGATTGCGGATCCAGTTGAGCTGGATCGAGGACTGAACACCCGGCTCGACCAGGATGCGGGTCTCGGCCGAGCGCGGGACGACCTTGCCCAGATCGGGATTCGGGCCGTCGGCGGCCTTGGGGCGCCAGTCGGAGAAGGTCGCGCGGATCTTGGCTTCCATCTGATCGACGTCGAAGTCGCCGACTGCGATCATCGTCGCGCGCGAGGGGCGGTAGTAGGCGTTGTAGAACTCGACGAAACGCTCACGCGGGGCCGAGCGAATGATGCTGAGGTCGCCGATCGGCAGACGGTTCGACAGGCGCTGGCCCGGGGCGAGCAGGGCGATCTGGGCCTTGAGCGAGCGCAGGCCCGGTGTGTTGCGCAGACGTTCCTCGCCCTCGATCACGCCGCGCTCGGCGTCGATGTCGGCAGCGTTCATCAGGGCCTCGGACACCTGTTCGCGCATGATGCGCAGCGAGGTGTCGACGGTCTCGTCGTTGGTGCGCGGCAGCTCCAGCGTATAGGCGGTCTGGTCGAAGCTGGTGAAGGCGTTAGTGTCGGCGCCGAAGGCCAGGCCCAGACGCTCAAGAATGCGCAGCAGTTCGTTCTCGGGCACGTTCGTGGTGCCGTTGAAGGCCATATGCTCCATGAAGTGGGCCAGCCCCAGCTGGTCGTCGTTCTCCATCAGCGAACCAGCGTCGATCCGCAGACGCAGCGACGCCTGTCCCGGAGGCGTGGCGTTCTTCATGATAGCGTAGCGCATGCCGTTCGGAAGGACGCCGAAGCGCACGGCCGGGTCGGCCCGAATGTCGCTGGCGACCTGGGCCCAGGGCTTGGATGGCTGGGCGTCCTGCGCGGCTACGGCGGCGGGGGCCGTCAGGGCGACGGCGGGCAGGGCGGCGCCGCCTAGAAGGGCGAGACTGGAGGCGGCAAGCAACAGCAGGTGGCGAGGCGATCGCATTCAGTGAGACTCCGAACCCTGTGCGATCAGGCTGCCCCCGGGACTGACTGCGGCCCTGCACGTCGATGGTCGCGTGCAACGGCGTATGCACGTTCGATCAGAGTGACAAAGGTCCTTGACTGTCTCAAGTTACCGAATGTTAATTTCGGCCCGTTCGGGTGACGTAAAATGTCGCAGCATTGCCGACCGCGTTGGCCCCGGCGACCACGTTGCGGCCCCATCCGTTGATCGTCGTATTGGCGACGGCGCTGACATTCCCCGCATTGGTCTGGACGTTGCGGGCGTTGAGATCGCCGTCGCATTCGGCGCAGGCGTAGCCGGTGATCGAATTGCCTGCGGCGTTGACCCCCACATAGGCGTCGTAGCCCCTTTGCCCGGTAAAGGAGGCGCTCGCCTCGACCCCGCCCGTGTTCATCTGGGTGTTGTCGATGTCGACATAGATGTCGTTGTTGCCGATGGTCACTTCGTTGGCGAGGGCGCTGGCCGAGGCCGTGGCCTTGCCGAAATCATAGGCGCTGAGTTGGGCCGCGCCGCGGATATCGGCGCTGTTATCCTGAGCCGTGGTCGGGATCAGCGACCCGCCCTGATTGTAGAAGGTCGCCTGATTGCCGCCCGCGTGGGCGCGCGCGGCCAGATTCCAGCCGTTGCCGGCCCAGACGCCTGTGCCGGCCTCGACCATGGCGCCCGAAGAATGCTGCCGGACCTCCAACTCCTGATTGGCGTTGCGGCCAGTGGTGGCCTGAACGGTGTTGGCGACGGCGTGGCTGGAGAACTCGGCGGGATCACGCACGAAGCGCGGCGAGGCTTGATTGTTCGCGCGGACCTCGCCTGTGACGGTCTGGTCGATAGTCCCTACCAGAGAAGCGCGGTCGCCGCTCAAGCCGCTGGCCGTCAGGGCGACGGCGTTGCCGTAAGCGGCGGCGCCGATCTGACCGCCGCCGACCATGCGAGCGTCGGGTTCGGTGATGACGCTCGTCGCCGTGACGTCGCCGCTGACCGTCTGGGTCGCGTCAATCGCCATCTGGGCGTTGGTCGCCGTGCCCGCCAGATAGTTGCCATGCGCCTGGGTGGCGGCTGTCACCCGTCCGGTGTCGCCCTCCAGGGTCAGCGAGGTCGAGGCCGATATGTCGTTCCGCGTGTCCTGCGACGTGCGGACGTCAAGATCCTGCCCGTCCGCGCCGCCGATCAGGCTGTTGCCGTGGGCAGCGGCGGACATGGTCACCTGATCGCTGACATCGACGACGTTCAGCGTTTGCCCGGCGACGACCTCGCCGAGTTGCAGTTGATTGTTCAGGACCAGACCGCGATCCTGGGCCGCGACCTCAGTAGCGGCCGCGACGCACATCGCCGTCGCGGCGATCGTGCCAGCGAGACGGATCGGCGCGAGTCTGACCATTGTTCATGTCCGTATTGGCATAGGCGGGGTAGTAGCCGCCGGTCGGGCCGACGGCAGAGTCGCCCAAGGGGTCGTTGGCGGGGCTGAGGCAGACCTCGGGACCGGGCGCGCCGTAGAGGTTGGCCATGAACTCGACCGTCGCGCGCTCCACCAGGGCGCGAACCGCCAGTTGCACCGGCTCCAGGCCGCTGGTTCCCGCTGAGATGTCGAAAACGTTGCCGTTCAGGAAGTCGAACACGCCCGCCGAAATCTCGCGGCCGACGATCTGTTTCTGATAGGAGACGACATCGACGACTTCGAGCGTGGTGGTCTGCACCAGCCGCAGGTCGATGGCTACGTTCATGACGAAGACCTTGCCGGTCAGCATGCCTGAGCCGCCCTTCTCGTGGAGCTCGCCGCCGGCGATGTCGAAGCCCCCAGAGCGGATATTGTAGTTCACCTCGGTGATGCCGCCGACGACATAGAAGTCTGAACCCGGAACCTGGCCGGCCAGGATTCGGCGGTAGGCGGCGTCCTGCGGCCCGCCGTTGGGCTGGTCGTCGCTGATCAGCTTGTTGTTGGCGTAGCGTAGCTCCAGTTCCGACACTGAGGTGTCGTAGCGCTCGACGATGCGCGCGCCGGCCTTGGCCAGGGCGGTGTTCGCCATCAGCGACGCGCCCTGGGTGATCTGGCGCCCGCCGTCGGCGGAGACCGAGCCCGTGTAGTCGCTGATCCGACCGACAGCCATGCGCGGCGACGGCAGGTTGTAGCGACGCGCATAGTCGGCCAGGCAATAGAGGGCGGTCGAATAGGGCGTCGGGTTCGATGTCACCGGAGCGTTGCCGATCGGCGTCGCATAGCGGCCGGAAGAACCGGCGCTGGTGCTGGCGCAACCGGCCAGAACGCCGGCGGCGGCGACCGCGACGGCGGCGACCCGCAGCGGGCGAGAGAAGCGATGTGCGGCCATTAGAAGTTCAGGGTCCCGTTCAGGGCGGTCCCGGCCGTGATATTGCCGGTATTGGTCTGGCTAGAGTTGATAATCACCGTGTTGCGGTTGCCCTGGACCACGACGTTCAAGCTGTTGCCTATGGCGGTCGCGCCGCCGATGGCCGTCCCGCCGCTGGACGAACCCGCGCCGGCGTAGCCGCTCGAGACGCCGGCGGAGGAACTGGCGTAGCTGCTGGCGCCGGACTGGATGATGCCGTTGACGATCAACCGATTGCCGTTGGCGTCGCGGGTCGAACCGCTGAAGGCCTGGGCGGTCGTGTAGCGCGAGCCGCCGTATCCGGCCTGGAACTGTGCGGCGCCGGCCGAGCCCGTAGACTGCGCGGACGCAACACCGGCCGCCAGCAAGGGCAGGGCCAGGGCGGCGGCGGTCAGGGTCAGTCTTTGAAACGGCATGCAGGACTCCGCAGGGGCGATTTCGGGTCGCCAAGCAACCCGCGTGCCAGTTTGGAACGCGGGTCTTAAGATCGACTTGAGATTGCGCCGGTCTTTGTCCATCAAGGCTTATGCAGAGTTCAGCCGACGAACCGACCCACCCCCAGCGCGAGCGGATCTTCAACGCGCCCTTCCTGGCGGTGCTGATCGCCGCCTCCATGCCCGTGCTCTATTGGTTTCAGGAGCGTCTGCCGGACGACGGTATGGCGATGGCCTTCCGGGCCGCTGACCTGTGGCAGGGGCGGTGGACGGGCCTGTTCACCTCCATGCTGCTGCATGGTGGGTGGCCCCATGTGGCCATGAACGCCGTGGGCGCCCTGGCGTTCGGCACGCCGGTGGCCCGGTTGTTGTCCAAGGGCTTGGGGCCGCTGGCCTTCATCGCCCTTTATATAGTGAGCGGCGCCGTGGGCGCCCTGGGTTATGGGCTGTGCCATCCCGGGAGCATGAGCAATCTGGTCGGCGCCTCGGGGGCGGTGTTCGGCTTGATCGGCGCGGCGACCCGCCTCATGGGCGGGCATGGCCGGGTGCTTCCATTATTCCATCCTGGCGTCTTGAAGCAGGCGTCGGCCTGGATGGTCGCCAATCTGGTCGTGGGGCTGATCGGCCTTGCGCCCGGTGCGGCCGGGGCCAGCATCGCCTGGGAAGCGCACGCATTCGGTTTCCTGATCGGCATTCTGGCGATGGGCCCCTTGGGGCGTTGGTTCGGGCCGCGAGAGGATTTGCTTCCGGGCGGGGTCTGAGCGATCCTGCGGCTTATAGCGGCCGGTCCGCGGTCGCCCCCCATATTCGTAAGGGAAGGAGCCGCCATGCTGGTCGCCGAGATTCTCAAGGGCAAGGGGGAGGCTGTCTTCACCCTGTCGCCCGATAGGCTTCTGATCGAGGCGTGCGCCGAACTGCATCGCAAGCGGGTCGGCGCCCTGATCGTCTGTGACGGAGACGCCGTTCTCGGCGTTCTCTCGGAACGGGACATCGTCCAGGCTATCTCGCGGGACGGCGCCGAGGCGCTGAAGCGTCCCGCTTCCCACTATATGACGACCGAAGTGATCTTCGCGGAGCCTGCAGAGACCGTCGCCGTCCTGATGGCGCGCATGACGGACCGCCGCGTTCGCCATCTGCCGGTCTTGCGCGACAGCCGCCTGGCCGGGGTCGTCTCTATCGGCGACGTCGTCAAATGCCAGATCGCCGAGGCGACGCGCGAAGCCGAAAGCCTGCGCACCTATATAGCGGCGGGGTAAGGGTGGCGGCGTGGGCCTGCTGTCGGGCGATTCGTGTTCGTTCGGTTTTTCGTATTTCCGTCATTCAAGGCTTGTGGAGTCGGGGGCGGGTCCGTATATCCGCGCCTCGCTCTGCAACGAGCGGCCCGCGGGGTTCGGCAACGGACCGGGCGG
>NZ_JBFTRZ010000018.1:0-18010 GCF_056399785.1 Brevundimonas sp. 01N35 | reverse complement strand
CGCCTGCGCCGGCCCGCCCGACGCCGGCGCGGCCCACGCCCGGGCCGCCGGCCCCGGCCCGGCCGCAGCCCGGTCTCGACCTCGACTCCCTGGCCGGTCCGCCGCGCCCGACGCCGAATCGGGGGCAGCCGGCCACGGGGCAGCAGGGCGCCGGTCAGGCCAGTCAGGCCACGGGACCGCAGATCACCGCCATCTTCAATCAGGTCTATCCGAACTGGATTCTGCCCTGCGATATTCCGGGGGCGGACGAGTTGCGGATTCAGGTCGATCTGACCCTGTCGGCGGACGGCCGCATCACCAAGGGGCCGACCCTGGTCAATCCGCAGTCCACCGCCGTCTATCGGGCGGCGGCGGACGGGGCGCTGCGGGCGCTGCGCCAGACGGCGCCGTTCGACGTGCCTGCGGGTTTCCCCGGCGGCCAGTATCGTCCGACCTTCAACACCGAACGAGCCTGCGCCAACCGGTGATGTTTCCCTCTCCCGGCGGGAGAGGGCTTGAGCCTCCAAGAGCGCAGTGATTGGTAAAGGCAAAAGGGTGAGGGGTTGATGCCACAGTCGGCGTAAGCCGTAGTGCTGCGGCTTACGCCGAAGGCAGCCAACGACCCTCATCCGGCCCTGTGGGCCACCTTCTCCCAGAGGGAGAAGGAGAGAGAAAGCGACGGCGTCGGAAACGTCGCGGCTAAAGTCTGAAAGTCGCCCCATTCCGGGGCAAGCTTGTCTTTCACAAGCTGGTTTTTGTCATACGGTCTGGCGATAAGGACCGACGAGCCGTCCAACTCTGGGAGCCCCCTATGCGTCTGCACCTTCTCCTCGCCTCGGCCGCGGCGGTCGTCATGGCGGCCCCGGCGATGGTCCAGGCCCCTGCGTCGGCCCAGACGCAACCGCCGGCGACGGCGGCCCAGCCGTCGGGTCCGGTCGAGGTCGAGATCGACCAGGGCGTACTGCGTCCGCTGCAAATCGCGGTGGTGCCCTTCACCGGGCAGAACGGGCCGCAGATTTCGAGCGTCATCAGCGGCAACCTGAAGCGTTCGGGTTTCTTCGATCCCCTGAACCCGGCCAGCTTCATCGAGACCGGCCTGACGCTGGCCAATGCGCCGAACTTCCCGCAGTGGACGACCATCGGGGCGCAGGCGGTGCTGTACGGCGGCGTGACGCCGCGCGCCGACGGCCGGATCGACGTGGGCTTCCGCCTGTATGATCCCTATCGCCAGTGCCAGTTGGTCTCGTATCAGTTCACCGCCACGTCGGAACAGTGGCGCCGGATCGCGCACAAGATCTCGGACGTCATCTATCAGCGGATGACGGGCGAGTCGGGCTTCTTTGATTCGCGCGTCCTGTTCGTGTCGGAGAGCGGGGCCCAGTTGAACAAGCTGTCGCGCCTGACCATCGTCGATCAGGACGGCTACAACCCCGTCTATCTGACCCAGGGCGACGAGATCATCATGTCGCCGCGCTTCTCGGCGTCCAACCCCGACGAAGTGACCTATGTGGCCCTGGGCAAGGACTACAGCCGCATCTACCTCTACAATCTGTCGACGGGCCGTCGCGAAAGCCTGGGCGAGTTCGACGGACAGGTGCTGGCGCCGCGCTTCTCGAACGACGGGACCCGGATCGCCTTCTCGATCATCCGGGGCGGCAACACCGATGTCTATGTCATGAACCTGCGGACGCGGCAGCTGTCGCGCCTGACCAGCGATCCGGGCATCGACACCTCGCCCTCCTTCAGCCCGGACGGCAATCAGATCGTCTTCACCTCGGACCGTTCGGGTTCGCCGCGCCTCTACACTATGCGGTCGGACGGCTCTGGCCAGCGGCCGATCTCGCGCGGCGGCGGCCTCTACACCGCCCCGGCCTGGAGCCCGCGCGGCGACCTGATCGCCTTTACCAAGCAGTCGGGCGGACGCTTCCACATCGGGGTGATGAAGCCGGACGGCACGGGCGAGCGCATCCTGTCGTCCAGCTATTTCGAGGAAGGCCCCTCCTGGGCGCCGAACGGCCGCTACATCGCCTTCGCGCGGCAGAGCCCGGGCGGCGACACCCGTCTGTGGACCGTCGACCTGTCGGGCCGGGTGGTGGCGCAGGCCGGCTATCAGGAGCGCGGTTCGGACCCGGCCTGGTCGGGTCTTCTGGACGCCCCGCCGGCCAATCTGGGCTTCGGTCAAGGCGCGGACAGCTGTCCCGCCTGACCGGCTTACGGCTTCGTGAGATCACGCGCGGAGCCGTTCACATAAACTATGCGTTATCGCGGCTGGCGCGGCGGGATGCCGCAGTCTAGCAGAGCCGAATAAAGCCGAGCTTGAGGCCGCCGTCCTCAGATCGAATACAAGGAGACGACCCGATGAATTCCACGACCCTGATCAAGCTGGCGACCGTCAGCGCCGCCGTCGCCGCCCTGGCGGCCTGCGCGCCCAAGCCCAAGGTCGAGCCGGCCGTGCCGATGCAGCCCGCCCAGCCGACCGGCCCGCAATATCCGACCGCCCCGACCGGCCCCGTGTCCGGCGGCAACGTCGGCGCGGCCATGCCGGGCTCGGAGCAGGACTTCGTCGTCAACGTCGGCGACCGCATCTATTTCGACCTGGATAGCTATTCGGTGCGCCCGGAAGCTCAGCCGCGTCTGGACGCCCAGGCCGCCTGGCTGTCGCGCTATCCGCAGGTCACGGTCCGTATCGAAGGCAATGCCGACGAACGCGGCACGCGTGAATACAACCTCGCCCTGGGCGCCCGTCGCGCCGAGGCCGTCCGCACCTATCTGATCCAGCGCGGCGTGCCGGCCGGCCGCATCGACACCATCAGCTTCGGCAAGGAACGTCCGATCGCCGAGGGTTCGAACGAGGGCTCCTGGGCCCAGAACCGCAACGCCCACACCGCCATCGCGTCGGGCGCGCCGCGCTAAGCCGCGCAGGCACGAATGACCTGAATGGAGGCGTCGGCTTGTAGCCGGCGCCTCTTTTCTTTGCGCGCCGCCGGGACCAAAGTCCGCCGCGAATCCTGGGGGAGGAGTTCGGCATGGATCTGGAAGCAGCGGGCGGCGCCATGACGGGCGGCATTATCGCAGGCGCGGTCGAGAAGCGGACTGGTCAGGCCGGCGAGCCTCACGCGGTCTGCGCCGACTGCGGGGCCGAGCTGACCGGGCGGTTCTGCTCGAACTGCGGCCAGCCGGCGCACGTCCACCGCACCCTGCTGCACCTCGGCGAGGAACTGCTGCACGGGGTCATGCATTTCGACGGCCGCTTCTGGCGCACCCTGCCGCTGCTGGTGCTGAACCCCGGACGGCTGACGCGCGAATGGGTGCAGGGCAGGCGGACGCGCTACGTTTCGCCGCTGGCGATGTTCCTGTTCACCCTGTTCGTCATGTTCTTCGCGCTCAGTTTCATGCCGCACCCGGCGGTCAACGATAGGCCTTTGCCGGAGCGGATCGCCGACCAGCGCGCCGATCTGGCCAAGGCTGAGAAGGCGGTGCTGGACGCCCAGGCCGCGGCGACCGCCGCCGAGGCCGAAGGCCAGGACGCCGTGACCAGCGGCGCGCGCCAGGGGGTGACGGCGGGGGCGCTGGCCGCCGCCGAGGGCGTGGTGATCCAGGAGAAGGCGCGCCTGTCTCAACTGGAGAAGGAACTGACCGAGGGCCGCAAGGACGGTCTGACGCCCGGCAGCTGGCAGGCCCAGGTGGCCGACATCGCCCTGGACGTGAGCAACGGCGACGAGGGCAAGGGCGTCAAGGCGACCGCGGGCTGGTCAAAGGCGGGGCCGGCCAATGAGCATGGCTTCATCGCCACCGTGGCCAAGAAGCTGAAGAACCCGGATCTGGCGCTCTATAAATTGCAGCAGACGATGTACAAGTTCGCCTTCCTGCTGGTGCCGCTGTCGATCCCGTTCGTGGCCCTGATGTTCCTGTGGAAGCGGGGTCTCACCCTGTACGATCACGGGGTCTTCGTCCTCTATTCCCTGACCTTCATGTCCTTGCTGCTGATGGCGGTGGTGATCGTGGCGACGACCCTGAAGGGGGCGGGCGGCTGGGCCGCGGGGGTGGCCTGCCTGATCGTACCGTCCCATATGTTCGCGCAGTTGAAGGGCGCCTACAGCCTGTCGATCCTTTCGACGCTGTGGCGGACCGTGGCCCTGCTGATTTTCTGCGAGATCGCCGCCACGCTGTTCATCGTCGCCATCATCTATCTGGGGCTGGGCCATTGACGGGGACGCTGAACTTGGCCTTGCGGCCGCCGCAAATCGATGGGACGACAGGGACATGCTGAAGCTGCCATTCCGTCTTTCGAAATCCGCCGCCATGACGGCCATCGGCCTGACCCTGATCGGGGGGGCGGTCGTCGCCCAGACCATGCCCATGCAGCCCGTCCAGTGGGACAAGCGCAGCCTGGACCAACTGGACCGCAACGTCCGCCGTCTGGAGCGCGCCCTGACCCAGAGAAACGCCGCCGGCCAGCCCGTGCTGGTCGAGCCCGACCCCGAGGTCGTGGCCCTGCAGGGCCAGATGCAGATCATGGACCGCCGCCTGTCGGACCTGGAGCAGACCTTCCAGCGGGTGAACGCCGACGGCGAGCGCGTGACCTTCCAACTGGACGAGGCGACGCGCGACAACGGTCTTCTGACGCGCCGTCTGCGCGACGCCGAGGGCCGGATCCAGAAGCTGGAGGCGGCGGCGCGTGAAGCCGCCGAGGCCAACGCCCCGGTCACCGCCAATTCGCCGACCGGCGACGCGGCCCAGGATCTGGCGGCGGCGGTGCGGCTGCTGGGAACCGACGCGGCGCGCGGCGAGCGGGCGCTGGAGACGGTGATCGCCACCTGGCCCGACACGGTCCAGTCGCGTGAAGCCCATTCGAGGCTCGGCGACCTGCGCGTCGCGGCGCGCGACAATGCGGCGGCGGTGGCGTCTTACGCGGCGGCGCTGAGCGGCTGGCCGCGCACGGCCTGGGCGCCGGAGACGACGCTGAAACTGGCCGAGGCCCTGCGCGCCACTGACCGCGCGACCCAGGCCTGCGGCGCCCTGAACGAGTTCACCCGCCGCTACGCCGAGGCGGCCCCGGCGGCGCTGAAGACCCGCGCCGCGCAACTGCGCACGCGCGCCGCCTGCACCTGAGCGCACCCGATCCCGACGGCCTGACCCGCCGGGTCTTCGCCCGGCTGGACGCGCGGCTGGCCAAGGGCGGGGATGCGGGACGGGGAGAGCCGGTCGCCCGGGCCCCAGTCGTTCTGGCCCTTTCGGGCGGGGGCGACTCCCTGGCGCTGCTGCATCTCGCCGCCGACTGGGCCCGGGCCCGGGGGCGGCGGCTGCTGGCCCTGACGGTCGATCACAACCTGAATCCGAAGAGCGCGGACTGGACCCGGTTCGCGGGCGAGGCCGCGCGCGCGGTCGGGGCCGACTGGCGTGGGCTGAGCTGGGAGGCGGCGCGCGCCGGCCATGAGTTAAGGGGTGGACTGACGGCGCGGGCGCGGGCGGCGCGGCACGGGCTGATCGCCGAGGCGGCGCGGGCGGCGGGGGCGCGGGTCGTCCTGCTGGCCCACACCGCCGACGACGTGGCCGAGGGCGAGTGGATGCGCGCGCATGGCTCGACCCTGGGGCGGGTGCGGGAATGGTCGCCGTCGCCGGTCTGGCCCGAGGGGCGGGAGCTGATGCTGCTGCGGCCGCTGCTGGACGAGCGGCGCGAGGGGTTGCGGGATTATTTGCGGGCGCGGGGGCAGGTCTGGGTCGAGGACCCGGCCAACGCCGACGAGCGGTTCGGGCGCAGTCGGGCGCGGGCGGCGTTGGGCGTGCGCGGGGGCGACGATCCGGCCCGTTCCAGCGTCATCCCCGGCCTTGTGCCGGGGATCCAGACCCTCGACGTCGAAGGATCGGGCGGCGGCGCGTCAACAGCGAACGGGGTGTTTCTGGACCCTCGGGACAAGCCCGAGGGTGACGTAGAAAAAAAGACATCAGGCGATGGGTTCGGCGCTCTCGCCTGGGCCGGGGTGCTGCAGGTTCCGCGGGACGTGTCGGCGTCGGGGCTGGCGGCGGCCCTGCTGTGCGCGGGGGGCGGGTCGGTTCCGCCGCGCGGCGCGCGGCTGGCGGCGCTGAGGGGGCGGCTGGCGGCGGGCGAGGATTTCGTCGCGGGCCTGTCGGGGGCGCGGGTCGAGGCGGCGGGGGCGACCGTGCGGCTGATGCGCGAACCGGGCGAGATGCGGCGTCGGGCTCCGCAGTCCGTGACACTTACGCCAGGCGTCCCTTCTGTCTGGGACGGGCGGTTCGAGATCACGACGAGCGAGCCGGGCTGGCGGGTCGAGGCGGCGGCTGGGCGGCTGGCGCGGCTTTCGGAGGCTGATCGTCGGGCCGTGGCGCGGCTTCCGGCTGGGGCGCGCGGGGGGCTGCCTGTGCTGATCGGGGACGATGAAAACGGCCCGATTCTGGCATGGCGCGTGGCCCATGTGCGGGCTCTGGCGGCGCGTCGTCTGGCGCTGGCGCTGGGCGAAACGACGCAGGAAGCCGACCTCTTTCAACCCGTGCATGGCGAAACGCCGCCGACTGACCTATTTTCCTGGAAAGACTGCTGATCGACCGAGCGTCTGCGCGCGCGTCGAGAAACCGAGGACCGAATGAACCTGCGTAATTTCGCCATCTGGGGCGTGATCCTTCTGGGTCTGGTGGCGGTCTATGCCGCGATCAGCCAGAACGGCGGCACGCCCGCCATGCCGGGCGCCAAGGGCGCGGCGGCGGCGGGTCGGCCCGAGCCCATCACCTATTCGCAACTGGTCGCCGCCATCGACGCCCAGGAGATCAAGTCCGTCAGCGTGCGCGGCGACGCCGTGTCGGGCGTGTACAAGAACGACACCAAGTTCACGACCACGACCCCCTATCCCAACGAGACCCTGGTCGATCGCATGAACACGGCGGGCGTCAAGGTCGACGTGAAGAGCACCAAACAGCCCTGGTGGTCGGGCCTGCTGGGCCTGCTGCTGCCGGTGGTGCTGATCATCGCCTTCTGGTTCTTCATCATGAACCGGATGCAGGGCGGGGCGAAGGGCGCCATGGGCTTCGGCAAGTCCAAGGCCAAGCTGCTGACCGAGCACAAGGGCCGCAAGACCTTTGACGACGTCGCCGGCGTGGACGAGGCCAAGGAAGAACTGTCGGAGGTCGTCGACTTCCTGAAGGATCCGGGCAAGTTCCAGCGTCTGGGCGGCAAGATTCCCAAGGGCGCCCTGCTGGTCGGCCCTCCCGGCACCGGCAAGACCCTGCTGGCGCGCGCGGTGGCGGGCGAGGCGGGCGTGCCCTTCTTCTCGATCTCGGGTTCGGACTTTGTCGAGATGTTCGTCGGCGTCGGCGCCAGCCGCGTGCGCGACATGTTCGAGCAGGCCAAGAAGAATGCGCCCTGCATCATCTTCATCGATGAAATCGACGCCGTCGGTCGTCACCGTGGCGCAGGCCTCGGCGGCGGCAACGACGAGCGCGAGCAGACGCTGAACCAGCTGCTGGTCGAGATGGACGGCTTTGAGTCCAACGAAGGCATTATCCTGATCGCGGCGACCAACCGTCCCGACGTGCTGGACCCGGCCCTGCTGCGTCCCGGCCGTTTCGACCGTCAGGTCGTGGTGCCGAACCCCGACGTCTCGGGCCGCGAACGCATCCTGCGCGTCCACATGAAGGACGTGCCGCTGGCCGCCGATGTGAATGTGAAGACCATCGCGCGCGGCACGCCGGGCTTCTCGGGCGCCGACCTGGCCAACCTGGTCAACGAAGCCGCCCTGATGGCCGCCCGCAAGGACCGGCGCATGGTGACGCACCGCGACTTCGAGGACGCCAAGGACAAGGTCATGATGGGCGCCGAGCGCAAATCCATGGCCATGAACGAGGAAGAGCGCCGCCTGACCGCCTATCACGAAGGCGGCCACGCCATCGTCGCCATCAACGTCAAGATGGCCGACCCGGTGCACAAGGCGACCATCGTCCCGCGCGGCCAGGCCTTGGGCATGGTGATGCAACTGCCGGAAGGCGACCGCTATTCCATGAAGTACCAGCAGATGGTCGACCGCATCGCCATTATGGCCGGCGGCCGGGTGGCCGAGGAACTGATCTTCGGCAAGGAGAACATCACCTCGGGCGCATCCTCGGACATCCAGCAGGCGACCAAGCTGGCGCGCCGCATGGTGACGCAGTGGGGCTTCTCGGAGGTCCTGGGGACTGTCGCGTATGGCGAGAACGAGCAGGAGGTCTTCCTGGGCCACTCGGTCGCGCGCAGCCAGAACATCTCGGAAGAGACGGCGCGTCTGATCGACAGCGAGGTCAAGAAGCTGGTCACCTCCGGCTGGGACGAGGCCCGTCAGATCCTGACCACCAAGGCCGGGGATCTGGAGAAGCTGGCCCAGGCCCTGCTGGAATACGAAACCCTGTCGGGTCAGGAGATCACCGACCTGCTGGAGAAGGGCATCGCCCCGAACCGGGACGAGAACAACGCGCCCAAGCCGGGGCCGTCGGTTTCCGTGCCCGTGACGCCGGTGTCGGACGGCACGGACGTCGAGACGCCGATCGCGTCGGAGGCCGAACCGGCCGCCGCGCCGACGACCAGCGTGCCGACCGTCTGATCAAGGCGCTGGGCTGAAACGAAAAGGGGCGCGCCGCACAGGGCGCGCCCCTTTTTTCTGTCCTTCTCCCGCAAGGGGAGAAGGGTTTTTATGGCCAGCGCAACGCCCTTCAGTGGGGGGCGGACTCGATCGGGTCGGCGTCTTCGATCAGCACGGGCGTCAGCTTGCGGGTCTCGCCGGACGGGTCGGGCCAGACGATGGCCTGGCCTTCCTTCAGGCCGATCAGGCCGGCGCCGACGTGCGACAGGACCGAGACGCGGCCTGCGTCGATGTCGGCCTCGCGCGGGAGGACCAGTTGGACGCGACGCACGTCGGGGTGGCGGTCGTCGGCGTAGTGCAGCCAGCGGTTCAGGGTGACCACGTCCTTGGGCAGGTCGGCGGCGTCGCAGACCTCGGCGCGGTCCAGCTCCTGTTGCAGCAGGCCGGCGGGGCCGGTTCCGGGCAGGTCGCCGACCAGGCGATCCAGGGCGTCGAAATCCTCGCGGCTGAGGACGATGGCAGGCAGGGCCGGAGGGCGGCCGCGGGTCTTGGCGGTGGTCATGTCGTATCTCGATGTAAAAAGAAGAAAGGAAAGAAGGATCAGGCGGCCGAAGGCCCGTCGTCGTCGCTGTCGTCGCCGTGGGGCGCGGGCTCGGGCGAGGAGACGGGCGGCGTGGCGGGACGCCGGAAGGGCAGAATGTCGGCGCCGCGAGCGGGCGCGCTGGTATCGTCTTGACGATGGGTCATGACATGCATGTTCGCGGGCGCCGATGACGGCGAACGCGATCCTGAAAGGGGAACCAGGGGAAAAAAGCGAAGCGACGCGCCCCGTAGCGGACGACAGCGCAAGCTGGCCGCTACGGGTTAAATGCCTTCGACGCGGCGACCCGCGTGGGTGAGGCGTCGAGCCTGGCTGACGAAACGTTCCATAGTGTCTAGAGGCTGGCCCTCAGCGCGCCGAAAGTCAAACCGGGTCCCGGGAGGTCCCTTCGCATGAGCCTTCAATCCCTCGTGAAACCGCCTCTGATCATGGGCATCGTCAACGTGACGCCGGACAGTTTTTTCGATGGCGGCCAGTTGGCGACGCAGGAAGCGGCGCTGGCCCATGCGATGCGGTTGATCGAACAGGGGGCGGACGTGCTGGACATCGGCGGCGAGAGCACGCGGCCGGGGTCCGAGCCGGTCAGCGAGGATCAGGAGATCGTCCGCACCCTGCCGCTGATCGCGGCGATCCGGGCGCGCTGGGACGGGATCATCAGCATCGACA
This sequence comes from Brevundimonas sp. 01N35, assembly GCF_056399785.1. Classification (NCBI taxonomy): domain Bacteria; kingdom Pseudomonadati; phylum Pseudomonadota; class Alphaproteobacteria; order Caulobacterales; family Caulobacteraceae; genus Brevundimonas; species Brevundimonas sp. 01N35. The sequence goes on along the minus strand of NZ_JBFTRZ010000018.1, from coordinate 8,200 downwards.
CGATGAAGCCCGGCGTGGCCCGCGGCGCCGTCGGGGCCGGGGCGACGATGTGGAACGACGTGACGGGCCTGAGCCATGCGCCGGACAGTCCGGCGACCGCCGCCGACCTGGGCTGCGAGGTGGTGCTGATGCACATGAAGGGCGCGCCCAAGACCATGCAGGAGGACCCCCGCTATGACGACGTCGTGGCCGAGGTCACAGCCCATCTGGCGGCGCGGGCCGAGGCGGCCATGGCGGCGGGCGTGGCGCGCGACAAGATCTGGCTGGACCCCGGCATCGGCTTCGCCAAGACCACGGTGCACAATCTGACGCTGACGGCGCGGCTGGAGGCCCTGGTTGAGCTGGGCTGGCCGGTGCTCTACGCCGCCAGCCGCAAACGGACGATCCAGGGCGTGGACGCGACGGCGGTCGCCGCGACCGACCGGCTGGGCGGCTCGCTGGCCCTGGCGCTGGAGGGGGCGCGGCGCGGCGCCCGGATGGTGCGGGTCCACGACGTGCGCGAGACGGTACAGGCGCTGAAGGTGCAGGCGGCGGTGGCGAACGCCGCCGGCTGACCTATTCCAGATTGAGCTGCCAAGAGACGCCGAAGCGGTCGCTGACCCAGGCGAAGCGGCGGCTGAAGCCATAGGCGCCGGGCGGCATCAGGACGGCGCCGCCTTCCGACAAGGTGGCGGCCAGCCGGTCCAGTTCGGCCGCGTCGCGGCAGACCCGGAACAGCGACAGGGACGGCGTGAAGCCGAAGTCGTGCGGGATGGGACTGTCGTTGGCCATGATCTCCAGCCCGTCGATCGAGGCGCGCGCCATCATGATCAGGCCGTCGCCGCCCGGCCTCCCCTCGGGATAGGGCTGGGCCGACAGGATGCGGGTTTCGGGCAGGGTGGCGACATAGAAGTCCAGTGCCGCGCGGCACTGGCCGTTCTGGAACATCAGGAAGGGCGCGGTGGTCATGTCCGGTCTCCGTCAGGCGGCGGTCGGCAGGATAGGCGCCGTTTGGCCGAGGAGCCAGCCTGGCCATGGAAAGCGGTTGCCCCCAAACGGCGGCTGGGCCATGCAGCCGTCATGTCCTGGCTTCTGTCTCTCAATCCGTGGTTGGTGCTCGTGGTGGCGGGCCTGTTCGAGGTCATGTGGGCCTCGGGCGTCAAATATGTCGGCGTGCAGCGGCCGCTGATTTCGCTGGGCGTCGCGGTGGCCCTGGCCGCCAGCATGGTCGGCCTGTGGGCGGCGACGCAGAAGCTGCCGGTGGGCACGGCCTATGCGGTGTGGACCGGCATCGGCGCCGTGGGCGCGGCGGCGGTCGGGATCATCGTCTATGGCGAGCCCGCGACGGCGGTGCGCGCGGTCTGCATCCTGCTGATCGTGGCGGGCATCGTCGGGTTGAAGCTGTTTTCGGGAGCGGCGGCATGAGCAGCCCCAAGGGTAGGGTTTTGATCATCGCGGGGTCGGATTCCGGCGGGGGCGCGGGGATTCAGGCCGACATCAAGGCGGTGACCATGCTGGGCGGGTTCGCCGCCACGGCGATCACGGCCATCACGATCCAGAACACGCTGGGGGTTCACGGGGTCTATCCCCTGCCGCTCGACGTGATCGAGGCTCAGGCCAAGGCCGTGCTGGACGACATCGGCGCCGACGCGCTGAAGACCGGGATGCTGGGGTCGGTCGAGGTGGTCGAGGCGGTCGCGGGCCTGATCGACTATGCCGGAAACGTGCCGACGGTGGTGGACCCGGTGATGATCGCCAAGGGCGGCTCGCCCCTGCTGGAAGACCGCGCCGTCGCGGCGGTGCGGCGGCTGATGGTGCCGCGCGCGGCCCTGCTGACGCCGAATGCGCCCGAGGCTGAAGCGTTAACCGGGATCGCGGTCGTCGATCTGGACGGCCAGCGCCGGGCGGGCGAGGCCCTGCTGGAAATGGGCGCGCGGGGGGTGCTGATGAAGGGCGGGCATGTGCCGGGCGAGACGGTGATCGATCTGCTGCTGACCGCCGACGGCGAGACGGTGCTGGAGAGCGAGCGCGTCGACACCCGCCACACCCACGGGACGGGCTGCACCTTGGCCAGCGCCTGCGCCGCCGGGATCGCCAAGGGATTGCCGCTGCAGACCGCCGTGGCCGAGGCCTGGGCCTATGTCGCCGAGGCCATCCGCCGCGCGCCGGGCCTGGGCCAGGGACATGGGCCGCTGGATCACGGCTGGCCGATCCGGGACTGACATCCGCGTCATCCGGAAGCCCGCAGGGCCGGGATGACGAGGTTTTCCGCTAATCCCCGCTTAACGCCCTGATAAGGGGGTTCCGTCTAGTCGCGACGGTCAGCCGGGCTCGAGATCGAGCGGGCGCGGACGAGTGGACCGACAGTAAAATGCGTATCGCTACCATCACCAACTGGGCCTATGGCGCGACCCTGCTGCTGACCGCCGTGTCGGGCGCGACTATGCTGATGGCGTCCCATGCGGAGGACCGTGAGCGCGCCGCCGTGCAGCAGCGGACGCGCTTCGATCATCTGACCGCGGCCCTGGTCGAGGATACGTACCGGCTGACGGGACAGGCGCGGCTTTTCACCATCAGCGGCGATCCCAGCCATCTCATCGTCTACAAGCGTGAGGCGGCGAACCTGAAGTCCGTGGAAGCCAGCCTGGCGGCGATGCGCGACGTGGGCGCGCAGGACGACGAACTGAAAGCGCTGGAGGACGGGCTGCGGTGGGCGGACACCCTGCGAGACGAGCAGGACGCCGCCATCCTGGCCAAGGAGAACGGCCGGGACGACGTCGCCCGGCAGATCATCTTTGGCCCGGAGTACGAGCGCGAACTGGAACGCGTGGCCCACCTGATCGGGCGGTTCCAGTACACGCTGGACCAGCGGACCCAGAACGCGGTGCTGGAGGCGGAGAAGGCGTCGCGGCTGTTCCGCCTGACGTCGGAGATCATGCTGGGGATCACCGCCCTGCTGTTCCTGTTCGTGCTCTATTTCATCATCATGCGCCGCGTTCTGCGGCCGGTGGGACGCCTCAGCGACGTGGTCACGCGGCTGGCGGCCCAGGATTTCGCCGTCGATCTGCCCGAATACTCGCGGATCGACGAGATCGGCGACATGGCCCAGGCGATCCGCGTCTTCCGCGAAAACGCCCTGGAACGTCAGCGGCTGGAAGTTCAGCGCGACGCCGACCTGGCCATGCGGGACCTGCTGGCGCGCATGACGCAGCGGCTCCAGGGGTGCGGCGCCGTGGACGATGTGATGACGGTGGTCCGGCTGTTCGCGCCGGAAATCGCGCCGGCTTTCGCGGGACGTCTCTACGTGCACGACGAAGCCACGGGAACGATGATGCAGGCGTGCGAGTGGCGGTCGCCGCAGGCGTCGGCGGCGCAGTTCCGCTTCAACGACTGCTGGGCCCTGCGACGTGGTCAGGTGCACCGGCCGCACGGGACCATGATCGACGTGCCCTGCAGTCATCTGCACGACGTCGAGGCGATCAATCCCATCTGCATGCCGCTGATCGGTCAGGGCGAGACGATCGGCCTGATCTATTTCGAACAGCGCGCGGAGAGTGCGGGAATCCTGTCCGAGAGCGACGAGGTCTATCTGGTCCTGCTGGCGGAGAGGGTCGGCCTGGCGCTGGCCAATCTGCGCCTTCATGAAGCCCTGCGCGAAATGGCGCTAATCGATCCGCTGACGGGTCTTTCGAACCGGCGTCAGCTTGAATCGATGCTGACGCTTCACGTCGAGCACGCGGACCAGAGCGGACGGCCTGTCAGCTGCCTGATGCTGGACGTCGACCACTTCAAGACGTTCAACGACAGCTTCGGCCATGACGCCGGCGACGCCGTCCTGCGCGCCGTCGGCGGCGTGCTGGCCAGCAGCGTGCGCGGCGAGGGCAACGCCTTCCGCTATGGCGGCGAGGAGTTCCTGCTGCTGATGCCCGGCATGGGAATGGAGCAGGCCCTGGAACGGGCCGAGGCCATCCGCAAGAAGATATCTGCGCTGCAACTGCAGCATGAAGGACGGTCGCTGGGCAGGATCACCGCCTCGTTCGGGCTGTCCACCTATCCAGCCCACGGCCATGCCGAGACGCTGGTGTCCGTGGCCGACGCCGCCCTCCTGCGGGCCAAGGCCGAGGGCCGGGACCGGATCGTGGTGGCGGCGGTGCGCGAAAGCGATGCGGCGGCTGTCCGCTAAGTCCGAATCGCCTTCAGACGACCGCATGACCCTTGAGACCCGACTGACTGAGATCGTCCGCGCCGACGCAGGCCTGATGCAGGTGCTGACCGCGATGCGGGACCTGGACCTGCCGGACTGGCGGCTGTTTTCGGGCGCGGTCTATCAGGCGGTGTGGAATGCCCAGACGGGGCGGGCGACCGGCTATGGCGTCAAGGACTACGACATCGGCTATTTCGACCCCGACACCTCGTGGGACGCCGAGGACGCAGTCATCAAGCGCGTCGCCGCCGCCTTCCAGCCGCCCGTGCGCGAACAGGTCGAGGTGCGCAATCAGGCGCGGGTTCACCTCTGGTTCGAGGGCAAGTTCGGCGAGCCCTATGAGGCTCTGACCTGCACCGACGAGGCGCCGGCGCGGTTCGTGGCGCCCGCCTTCGCCGTGGGGGTGCGGCTGGAGGCCGACGACGCCATCAGCGTGGTCGCGCCCTTCGGACTGGAGGACGTGTTCGACCTGACCATCAGGCCCAATCCCGACCGGGGCCTGGCCAGGGGCTGGGACAGGGTGATCGCCAATGCGCGCGGGCGCTGGCCTGAGATCACGGTGGTGACCTAAATTTCTTCTCCCGCAAGGGGAGAAGGGCCTATGGAAAAAGGGCGCGACCCTTGCGGATCGCGCCCTTCGAGAGGCCCCTGACAGGGCAGGAACGGGGCCTCAAGCCCGAGGCGGCCGTTAGTGGCGGCGGCCGTTGTGGTCGTTGCGCTCGTAGCGGATCTGGGCGGCCAGGCGATCGTAGCGGCGGTCCAGTTCGTTGCGTTCGGCGCGGGTCAGGCCGCCGCGCTGATACTGGCGCTCCAGCTGGACCAGGCTGTTCAACTCCCTCTTGAGACGCGAGGCCTCGCGGTTGCTGAGCTGACGGCTGCGGACGCCCTGATCGATGCGGCGATCCAGTTCGTACTTGCGCTGGGTGATCGACTGCCAGCCGCCGTGGTTCTGCTCATAGGCCGGGCCGCGCGAGGGGCCGTGGCGGTCATAGGATTGAGCGGCGGCGGGGATGGCGACCGAAGCGGCGGCGACGGCCAGCAGGGGGATCATCAGCTTCTTCATCATGGTCTTGCTCCTAGGGATCGTCGCAACCGGATCGGCTGCGTTGACGCCAAGAGACCACCCTGCGGCTGAGCCGTATCTGAACGGCGCGTTTCAGGCGCCGTTCATCAGCATGAGAAGTTCGTCATGTGCGCAAACCATTGTCTCCGCGAGGCGAACGGGAGATAGCGACGGAGAATGGGCGGGCCGACGTTCCTTGTCTGGCCTTGTCTGGATGAACGACGATAGACTGCGCGTTCAGCCGTTGTTCAGAGGCGCGGGTCTAGAAATCGAACCATGATGCGTATGCGAGCCCTTCTTCTGGCCGGTTTGATCACCCTCGTCCCCTTGGCGGATGCGGCGGCGCAGTCGCGCGGCCGGGATCGGGATCGACAGGATGATCCTCGCGAACAGCCCCGGAACTATCCGGGCGACAATTTCCGCGATGGGCCCCGTGCGGCGCCGCGCGTCGATCCCGGCGATATCGCCCGCCGCGTTCAGTCGGGACGGCCGGGGCGGATGCTGGGCGTCAGCCAGCGCGGCGGCGACTATGTGGTCCGCTGGGAGTATCCGGGCGGCCGCGTGTCGGACATACAGGTTGACGGCCAGTCCGGCCGGGTTCGCGGAGGCGACTGAATGCGGGTGCTGCTTGTCGAGGACGACGTCGATCTGTCGCGCCAGCTGAAGACCGCCCTGAGCGACGCCGGCTATGCCGTCGACCACGCGCCGGACGGCGAGGAGGCCTGGTTCCTGGGCGACACCGAGCCCTATGACGTGGTGGTGCTGGACCTGGGCCTGCCCAAGATCGACGGCGTGTCGGTGCTGGAGCGCTGGCGCCGAGAGGGCAAGACCACGCCAGTGCTGATCCTGACGGCGCGCGGCGCCTGGTCGGACAAGGTGGCGGGCTTCGACGCCGGGGCCGACGACTATCTGACCAAGCCCTTCCATACCGAGGAACTGCTGGCCCGTCTGCGCGCCCTGCTGCGTCGCTCGGCCGGCCATGCGGCGGCGACCCTGACCTGCGGCGGCCTGCGCCTGGACCCGCGGGCGGCGCGGGCGACGGTCAACGGCGAGCCGCTGCGTCTGACCAGCCTGGAATACCGCCTGTTGCACTACATGATGATGCACCAGGGCCGGGTCATCAGCCGCACCGAACTGGTCGAGCACCTGTACGATCAGGACTTCGACCGCGACTCCAACACCATCGAGGTCTTCGTCGGGCGGTTGAGGAAGAAGATCGGCTCGGACCGGATCGAGACGGTGCGCGGCCTGGGCTATCGCCTGTCGCCGCTGGCCGGCGAGAGCGACGCGGCCTGATACTGGCATGACCGACGCCGGGGCCGAGGAGTCGCGCCCGACCCCCAAGAGACACGAGTGGGGCCGCTGGTTCGGGCGGCCGGGGCGGTCGCTGACCCGTCGACTGATCTGGCTGGCGTCGGCGTGGATTCTGGTCGCCCTGGTGGTGACGGGGGTGGTGCTGACCTCGGTGTTCCAGGAATCGGCCCTGCGCCGCCTGGGCAACATGCTGAGCGAGACCATCGACGAGACGGTGGTGGCCGCGACCATCACGCCCGAAGGCGCGGTCTTCATAAGCGAGATCCAGGACGCGCGGACCCAGCGTCTGCTGTCGGGCAAATACTGGATGGTGGCCGAGCCGACGGCGGGCGGGCGGCTGCAAATTCTGGCGCGTTCGGCCTCGCTGGGCCAGGCCGATCTGGACTATGCGCCCGATCTGGCGGCGCGGCTGAAGGCGGCGTTCGGCGAGACCATCAGCTATAACGGCGAGGACGGTCCCAAGGGCGAGCCCCTGCGGATCGCCGCCAGCATGAAACAGCTGCCTGACCGCACCGCGCCGGTGGTCTTCTTCGCCGGGGTCGACCGTTCGGACGTCGACGCCGACACGCGCCAGTTCGCCACCGTGACCTGGGTGGCCATGCTGCTGCTCGGAGCGGGCCTGGTGACGGCGGTCTTCATCCAGGTGCAGGTGGGGCTGCGGCCCCTCTATGATCTGCGCAACGAGATTTCCGACGTGCGCAAGGGGCGCTCGCACCGGGTCGAGGGGGTCTATCCGCTGGAGATCCAGCCCCTGGCCGAACAGGTCAACCGACTGCTGACCCATAATCAGGAGACGGTGGAGCGCCAGCGCACCCACGTCGGCAATCTGGCCCATGCGCTGAAGACGCCGCTGGCGGTCATGCTGGCCGAGGCCGGGACCAGCGAGGGCGTCCTGCCCGACATGGTGCGCAAACAGACCAAGGTCATGCAGGATCAGGTCGATCACCACCTGCGCCGCGCCCGCGCCGCCGCCCGCGCCGCCCACGGCCTGGGCGAGCGCACCCCGGTGGGCGAGGTGCTGGACGAACTGGCCGTCATGCTGGAGCGGGTGTTCGAGACCAAGGGGGTCGAGATCGACTGGCGCGCCCCGGACGAACTGGCCTTCCTGGGCGAGCGTCAGGACCTGCAGGAAATCTTCGGCAACCTGATCGAGAACGCCGCCAAATGGTGCAAACGCCGGGTGCGGATTTCAGCCGGGGCCTCGCTGCCGGGGCAGATGGTGGTGGTGGTCGAGGACGACGGGCCGGGCCTGCCGGAGGATCAGCGCGACGCCGCCCTGAAACGCGGCACGCGGATGGACGAGGACACGCCGGGCACCGGTCTGGGCCTGTCCATCGTCGAGGACCTGACCCGCGCCTACGGCGGGCGGGTCACGCTGGCTGACAGCGACATGGGCGGGCTGAAGGTGCTGCTGGAACTGCCGGCGGCGGAGGGGGGAGGGGCTGAGGTCCAGCCGAAAGCGGATGCGTCAAATGTCCGTTGAGGGTGGTTGGCTCAACTGATCGCTGCAACACACGCAGCGAAGGTCTCCGCTGGCGTCCGATAGAGCAAGGTCTTTCTTGGCCGTTCGTTGAGCTGTCGGGCGATGGCGCTGAGCTGGGCCTGGCTGTGGAGGGACAGGTCGGTTCCGTGGGGCAGGT
>NZ_JBFTRZ010000017.1:0-26233 GCF_056399785.1 Brevundimonas sp. 01N35 | reverse complement strand
GCTGTTGGTCAGGACCCATCTTCGCGGAAGGCATTATGGCCAGCGGTCATGCGTACCGCACCAACAGGTCGAACACATGGCCGCACCGACCAGGCTCAGCAGAACGTCAAATCAATCCTTGCCAACGGAGAGCCGTCCACACATGGCGCGTTCCGGGCTTTCCGCCAGCGCAAAGATACGGCGAGGCGGAGCGTGCAGGACAAGTAACGATGGCGCCTTAAGATCGGGGCGAGTGCAGGGATCGGTCCAAGGCCCAGGGAGCGCCTTGAATCGCCAGGCGGCCGGTTTCAGTCAGTCGGTAGCCCGTTTCGGAGTCTCCCTCTGCGAACCCCCGACGCACCATCTCGTCAGAATGGCCCTGATGGATGATCCCTTCTCCAGGCCTGGTTTCCTCAACGTCGATCTCTCGCAACGTTTCCAGGTCGTCCATCGTCAGATGATCTCGCATGGCGTCCTCCTTCGTGGTCGCGCCTTAGTGAACAATGGTTTCGAAAAAGGCGACGCCCGGCCACAGCCACCGGGTTCATCCGACGCCTCGAGGGAATAGGAAAAGCCCCCGCCACGAGGGCGAGGGTTTGAGCAGCACGCAAAGAGAATGGAACTGATCAGGCTCCTTCAGCGGAATGGTCGGCCGCGGCTCAGGTTCCTTTGACCGGCTCGATTTCCGGTCGCCGGCTGGGCCGCAGCGCCAACTCGGTCCGGTTCGGATAATGCCCGTCGACGTCTTCTGATCAATGCATCGCTTTTGAACCCGCCGCAGATTGCCGGCCGTCGTATCCGCCTTTCAGGCGGTCGTGGTTCTTCCTTCTTGTCGTCGCCGCCTGCGCGGAGGAACGGCGCTGGCCAGAACAGGACCAGGGCTGACGCCCATGGCCCATGCGTCGCTATCGGCTTTCCAGCGCAGCCGTCCAGTAGCCTTCATCGACGCGTTGGCCGATCCGGAACGCCGCTCAAGAGTGGGACGCCTGGGGGGCGCAAAAAAGAAGCCCCCGCCGGCAAGGGCGAGGGGCATAGTCAATAGGAGGGGAAACCTAGAGAGCGGCGAATGTGTTCGGGCCGCCGCTGAACGCCCGGTACGACTCCACAATGAGAGAATGGCGTGTCAGGTTCCGCCCATGTGCAACAACTACCGCCTGCACGTCCCCGCCAATCAACGTCCGTACCGTTCCGCGACGCCGGCCAGGCCCTGGCCTTTCCCGGCGGCTTGCCAAACCTCGCGCCTGCCGACTACCGCATCGGCGACTGCGCTCCGGTCGTCACCCTGGTCGACGGCGCCCCCCAGCTGGTCATGTCGCCCTGGCGCCCGAGGCTCTGATCCTCACGCCCTCGGCGCCGGGGCAGCTCAACGTCACGCGTGTCTCGCCGGAATGACGAAAGCCGGCCCTTCGGAAAGGGCGTGAGGGCTGCTTGACCGTCGTTATAGCTGCCGACTAAGTGGGGCGCGCATGGAGACCATCCCATGATCGTGAATGGGCTGGGGGATTTCTATGTATCAACGTTTTCGTGCAGCGGTCGGCGCCTGCATCGCCTCTGCTGTCATAGGGCTCGCGGTGCTGGCGCCTGGCTACGCGTCGGCTCAGACGACGACGGTCTCAGTGTCAGGTCCGGATGCCAGTCAGTCAGGTGTGGGCTACGGAAATATCGTGGGTCAGATCGTGACCGTGCCGGCTGGCGTGACCACTTTGAACAGTTTCTCTCTGCGGGCCGCGGGCGGAGCCACGCCTTCCACCGTTCGTCCGGCTATTTATGTTTGGGATGGTGCTGACGTCGGCGCGCAACTTTTTGGCGCGGCGGCCCCGAGCCAGGTTGTGGCGCCATTTGCCTATCAGACACTTACTTTTGCCGTCGGCTTGGCCGTTTCTCCAGGGCAGCAGATCGTGATCGCAGCGCCCGTCGAGAACGCTGGCGAAGTCTACAACCTAGTTTTGGTGACGACTGATTCTTACGCGGGCGGCTCTCGCGTGGTTAAGCTGGGCGCTGCTCCAGCTAGCCCCAATCCCACTCAAGACTACGTCTTCTCAGCAGTGTTCCAAAACGCCACTCCAGTCCCCACGATGTCGGAATGGGCTCTGATCCTGCTGGGCGTCATGTTGGCGGGCGGCGCGGCGCTGACAATTCAGCGGCGGCGGACGGCCTGAAACGACGAAGTCCGCCCCGGAGAACCGGAGCGGGCTTTACGGTAGGTAGATCAGATACAGCGCGCGCGCTGCACTTGCATCTTTATGCTCACGAAGTCCCCGTGGTTCATGGGAATCCTGGCCTCGTTGTATTGGCCGTTGCTGTTGAACTCGCCGACCGCGACCACAGTCGGGCGACGGGCCTGCCATACCGTATGCCGCCTTCATCGTGATGCAAGTAAACGCCGCAACTGTTGAGGTCGGGATTGCCCGGCGGCGGCGCGACGGGAACCGGCGTAGCGCTAGACGCTAGGGCGGCTAGCGCGATGAGAGGTGCGACTATTCGTTTCATGACGGAGCGAACCCGACAATCGGACGAGAAACGATAACCGCCGTTCGGCCAAACAAGAAGGCCCGCCGCCCCGAAGGATGACGGGCCTTGATGCGGAGCCTGCCTATGGGCTCTACGCAATGATCAGTCCCGAACTAGCGCAAGACCGGGGGCCGATCACCAGCCGGTAGAACGGCGATAGCACGAGATGGTTGCTCTGACGTCATCTCCCACCTCCCATGATGAGAGCTTGGACGAGCGACCAGATGGCTCGACGCCCCCAGGATTTCGCATCAATCAGCGATGATGGCGCCCCGTCCTCGCGTGCGAGGGCCGGACGATGGTGAGCATGGGCGAGGTTCAAGCCAGGACGGTGATTGAACTTCTCGGCCGTCTAGAAGCTGAACTGAGCCAAAGCTGACGCTGGGATGCTGAGCACACCGCCACAAAGGGTAACCCAACAGGCAAGGGCAGAGGTTCGTTCATCGCGGTCTCCAATTTTTAAGGAATGGTCTGCTGCATGTCCCGCAGGATCACGGATCGCCGAAGGAGGTTCCGAAGCCAGTGCACCCGAAGTTCCGGGTTGTTTTGGCTTCAGATCGGCCGGATCGATATTGGATATTCAAGATCGAGGTGAACCATGAGGGCGACTGGTACCGTTTCGAGGATCGGGCATTCACGAGTGAGGCGGATGCTTTGGCTGCCATTCCCGATCTTCAAGCAAACGGCCGACTACCCACCAATATTGAACTGAACTCCTAGCCGGGAGCGAAGTCTGCGGCGCGCAGCCTCTCTTACACGATGCGGATGCTCGTCGCGGTCTCCAGTTCAGATTGGGCGTGAGGGAGGGCTCCCTCACGGCGAACCAGGCTCTCAAATTTTGAGACGCACAGATATCGCCCCGTTCTCACGTTGTGGGTAGGGGCCGCAGTTCGAATGGAGGGGGAAACCAATGAGAATGCAGTTTGGCCGACTGGCGCGCGCGGTTGCGGCGTCGGCCGGTGTTGCGGTTCTGAGCTTTTCGGCGGGGGCCTGCTGCAGCCCAGGCCGTCCAGCCGGTTCACTAGCGGGGCGACACCTGTCACACCTGTGCTGGTGTCCTTTACGCCCGCTCCCATCCCGACCATGACTGAATGGGCGATGGTCCTGTTCGGGGTCATGCTGGCGGGCGGCGCAGCTCTGACGATCCAGCGGAGACGAACTTCGATCCCACCGCGCAGCTTCTCATGTACAATGCGCTGATCATCGCGGGCGCTTGTTTGTAGGGGGGCAGCGCCATGCGGCAAAATGCATCGACAGCTTAACTTTACCGGGCGACCGCATCGCCTAGGCTGCAGCGTCTAGACAGGAGGCCGGATTGCAAATCGAGAGCGCCGAGAATCTTGCACCCCTGGACGCCCTTCGTCTGCGAGCAAGGACCGAACCCGGTCTCTTCCTGCAGGAGGCATGGCGGCTTGAGATGCTGGCGGCTATTGCAGCGGCGCGAGCCAATGGCGTGAGCTCATACGCCCTTGAGCCCTACGAGCAGTTGCTGGGAGAGGGCGCGGCGTAGCGCACGACGTGCGTCTTATTTCGGCGCCGGAACGGCGGAACAAAGTTCTTTTGGCCGGGTTCTCCGAAAGCGTCCCTCCCGGGGCGTTTTACGTGAGCCAGCCCTCTCTTGACTCATTTGCGCTCGATTGCGCTGCAGGGATCATTGCAATCGAGAGGCCGCATAGGCACGGCCAGACGGCCCGGTTCGCATCAGTCCCCTGCGGCGCACCGGGCCGTCAAAAACCGCCGTTGTTCGGAAGTCGCCTCAATTGTTAAAGACTCTTGGCCGCGCTCTATGGCTTGGTGATTCGCGTGGCGTCCTTGGGATATGGACCGCGTGCTGAACGCGATGTGGCTTAGCCTTCACGTCCGCTAACGGCACATGCCGGATTAGCCCTCAAGATCATCCTGGAGAGCGAGACCCTCAATGAATGTGAAGACACGCCGACGCCGTCCAGCTTGGTCGCTCTCCGTATTTGAAGCGACGCTGCTCGCATTCTCGCTTGCCTGTTTCGCGGGATCAGTTTGGTCGTCGACGTTGCTCTAGGGGATAGCCGCCTTAGGCTTGGCCGCTGCCGTCCACCGGAGCTGTCGGTTGCGCTGCGGCGGCCGCATCAATCGCGCGGTTCGCCATGTCGCGATGGCCGGCGTTGACCACCTTGGCTGCGCCAGAATTGGTCGCAGACAATCCTTTTCCCGCCTTGCCCTGCGGCGAAACCGGTGGGACATCCCGGCCATGAGGAGAGCCGCATGTTCCTGACCAGGTCAGCCGTCGCCGCCATGATGATCGCACTCGTGGCGGGGGCCGGGACGGCGCGCGCCGGCGACGCCGAGATCCACACCTTCCACTGCCTTCATGGCTGTCCGATGGGGGCGTCCGCGACGAACGACCTGATCGTCCGGGAAATCTACACCCTGTCGACCAATGACCGGACGAAGTTCGCAGACTGGGTGTCAGCGGGAATGCTGTTTCAGGCCTTTTCACCCCATTGCTGACTACTGTTCAAACCCAGCGGTGGCTTGCTTATGATGGCTTCAGGCCATTTCGTGGAGTACCATCCAAGCGCAAATTTTAAGATGGGTCGGTTGATGGGTGTAGGATGCCGCGAAAGGCTCTAGAACTCGGTCCGCTCGCAGTGTCGAGATTGCGCCATCCCGGACTTCATTTTGTTGGGGGCGTAGCCGGGCTCGCCTTACAGGTTCTTCCAACAGGAGGAAGGACTTGGATACTTCGGGCGACCATAGGCGCGAAGCGGCGTGAGATGGGCCTCGGCGGCTATCCTGACGTGACCCTTGCCAGGGCTCGCGAGGCGGCGCGCGAGGCGCGCGACCAGATCCGTCGAGGCATTGATCCTATAGAGGAGGCACGAGAGGCGCGTAGCGCGCTTAAAGCATCCTCCCCAACCATCACCTTCAGGGCGGCGGCTGAAGCCTACATGGCGGCGCATGCAGCCAGTTGGAAGAATCCCAAGCATCGTGCGCAATGGGCGGCGACGCTTGAGGCCTATGTCTATGGCGTCATCGGCGATCTGGGCGTCGACGAAGTCGTCTTGCCCCATATCATGCAAATCCTGGAACCCATCTGGACCACCAAGACCGAGACCGCCAGTCGTCTGAGGGGGCGGTTGGAAATGGTGCTCGATTGGGCGACGGCGCGTGAGTATCGGGCCGGGCCCAACCCCGCTCGCTGGCGTGGACATCTCGACAAGCTTCTGGCGAAACCGTCAAAGGTCGCGAAAATCACCCATCACAAGGCGCTTCCGATCGACGACATGCCGGCCTTCATGGTGAAGCTGGGCGGCGTTTCCGGAGTGGGAGCGCGCGCCCTGGAGTTTGCGATCCTCACCGCCGCCCGATCCGGGGAAGTGCGCGGCGCGACCTGGAGCGAGATGGATCTTGATGCGGGCCTGTGGGTGGTCGCGGGCGAGCGGATGAAGGCTGGCAGGCAACATAGGGTGCCGCTTTCGCCAGCAGCCATCTTGCTCCTCAAGAAGATGTCTCGGCAGGCAGGAACGGATATTGTCTTTCCTGCCGAAAAGGGCGTTCCGCTTTCAGATATGACCTTATCTGCCGTGCTCAGGCGAATGAAGGTGGGCGCCGTGCCCCACGGCTTCCGTTCTACCTTCCGGGATTGGGTGTCTGAACGCACGTCTCACCCTCAGGAGGCCGCGGAAATGGCCTTGGCGCATACGGTCAGTAATAAGGTCGAGGCGGCCTACCGTCGCGGGGACATGATGGCCAAGCGTTTCCGTCTGATGGACGACTGGGCCGCGTTCTGCATGGGGGATCGCGACGCGTGAAGGTTCTCCCTCACCTGACCAGGATTGGCTCTCGAGAGCAAGACGAACCGCGACGGGGACACGGTCAGTCGCGCTCGGTTCAAGGTCCAGCATCGGGCATGGCCCTTGGCTGGTAAGCGGATGTCGACAACGTCAGCTATGGGGGGGTAGCGCTGATCGCCTGATCCATGATCTGCACAGGCGAGGGAACTCAAATGCTGCACGGTCAAGATTGGTGAGCCGCGCCAGCGGCCAAGGCGGAAGTGCTCGAGCAGCTACGGCAAATCTCGCCGGTCGAACTGCCTAGAAGTTATTTCAGCCTGCTTGCCTTCAGCGATCGCGGAGAGGGTCCACTTCCCGCATCACCATACATCCTTTGTCTCGATGTCGCCGGAGAGGTCATTGAGGCCGTTTTCGCTGAAATGTCTTGAAACGGTTTGGGGCCCTAAGGCGTGTTCTGACCCGAAGAGATCACCCGCCCTTTATCGAGTCCTCGCTACTTCGGCACATCGGCGAAAGTGTTTGATCGGCGCAGGCGGAACCAGTGCGAACAGAAAGAAGCCCCCACCAGCTTGGCGAGGGCTCCTTACAAGGCTCAGCGATATCGCGCGCGCTCTTCGTTGATCTGGTTGATGGAGTAGGGATCGGATCGGGGGCCAGAGGTTGTCCAGCCGCTCTGGCGATCGGCTTCGCCTCGCGTAGCCGCATCGAACCCCCGGCGGCTCTGGAGAATGGTTTCGACCCGGGCCCTTCTCGGCGACCGCGATCCCCGGGTTCGTCGGTGGCCGGCACAAGAGGGTGGTCCATCACGTCGATAGGGTCAGCCGCGCGCACTTTCTCAACCAGACGACCGAAGCCCGCCGAAAGAATCGACGGCGCAACGATGATCGCGTTCTGGGGCGCCGAGCGGGTCAGGCGGGGGGCGGCGAGCCCGCATAGATGTCCATCACCTCGCCCAGCATCTTCAGGGCCTGCGGCTTGGCGCGCTGAAAGGCGTTGCGGCCTATAATAGAGCCGAACCCGCCGCCGGCATGGATGGCGCGGATTTCGCCCAATAGCGTCTCGTCGTCGGAGACGGCGGCGCCGCCGGAGAAGATGACAATCCGGCGGCTGGCGAAGGCGCAATCCACGATATGGCGCACCCGGTCGGCAGCCGTGGTGATGGGGATCTTCTGATCCGCATAGACTTTGCGCGCCGCCGCCTGTTCGACGTGGGGGGCGGGCAGCTTGACCTTGATGATATGGGCGCCGAGCTGGGCGGCGATCTGCGCGGCGTAACCCACGACGTCGATCGCGGTCTCGCCCTCCTTGCTCAGGCCCGAGCCGCGCGGATAGGACCAGACCACGACCGCCAGCCCGGCGCGCTTGGCTTCTTCGGCATAGGCGCGAAGCTGGCCATACATCCGCAGTTGGTGCGCCGAGCCCGGATAGATGGTGAAGCCCACTGCGCAGCAGCCTAGGCGTAGCGCGTCCTGGACGCTGGCGGTCAGAGCTTGATCCGGATCGGCGTCCTCGCGCAGGCTGTCGCTGTCATTGAGCTTCAGGATCAGCGGGATTTCGCCAGCGAAGTCGCGGGCGCCGGCCTCGATAAGGCCCAGCGGCGCGGCATAGGCATTGCAGCCCGCCTCAATGGCCAACTCAAAGTGATAGCGCGGATCATAGGCTGGCGGATTGACGGCGAACGAACGCGCCGGACCATGCTCGAAGCCCTGGTCGACGGGGAGGATCACCAGCTTGCCGACGCCAGCCAGTCGGCCATGGTTGAGCAGGCGCGACAGGTTGGTCACGGTCCCGACCGTCTCGGAGGCGTACCAGCTCAGGATCTCTCTTACGCGCGGGGTCATGATCGTTTTCCTGCGGGGGCGGACGGCAGGAGGAAACGCCTGACCGCCTTGGCGAACCCATCCTCTTCGTTGCTGTCGGTCACGACGCTCGCCTGCGCCTTGACCGGGTCGCTGGCGTTGCCCATGGCGATGGAGAAGCCGCTTTTCTTGAACATCATGACGTCGTTGGGCATGTCGCCGATGGTGGCGATCTGTTGGGGCGCGATGTTCAGCCGCCGGGCCAGGGTGAGAACGACGGCGCCCTTGTTGGCCCTGGGATGGGTGACGTCGAGGAAGTGTGGTTCCGAACGGGTGGCGCTCGCGCGGTTGCCGAGCGCTTTCTGGGCTTTGGCCTCGCAGGCGGCGACCAGGGGCAGATCGTCTGATACGCCGACGATCTTCAGGGGCTGGGCCAGGTCGTCGTCGCTGAAATCGGTCACGACCTTGGCGTCGAACTGCAGGATCCAGGCCTCGCGCGCCACGTGCGGCCCATTGGGGTTGCAGACCATCCAGTCCTTTTCCGTATAGACCCAGACGTCCAGGCCCTCGGCGAGGAACAGGTTCACGGCCGTCCTGGCCGTCGCGGCGCCGATCGCATGGCGCCGGATCACCGACAGGTCGGGCCGCACGTAGAGCCCGCCATTGAAGCCGGCCAGGACGGTCTGCAAGGCCAGCGGCTCAATCAGCATGCGCATGCCGCGCGGCGGCCGGGCGCTGGTCAGGGCCAGGGCAATGCCGGCGGCGCCCAGATCCCGCGCCGCAGCCTTGGCCGCCTCGGTCAGCACCTTCTCCTGGGTGACCAGGGTGCCGTCGATGTCGGCGAGCAGCAGGCGTATGTCGGGGCGCCCGCTCATGGCTTGTGCGCCCCGGGCTGAGCCAGCGGCCTCCAGCGTCGCGGGCCGTCGCTGGCGATCAGGACGTCGGCCGCCGCGGGGCCGTCGCTGCCGGAATCGTAGTCGGGAACCTTGGCCCTGGCGCTCGCCCAAGCGTCCAGCACGGGTTGCACGATTCGCCAGCCGTGCTCGACCATATCGGCGCGCATGAACAGCGTCTGGTCGCCGATCATTACGTCGTGGATCAGCGTCTCGTAACCGACGTTGGCGGCCTTGGGGAACCAGTCATCGTAGTGGAATTCCATCTTTACGGCGACCAGGTCCATGTCTGGTCCCGGCCGCTTGACTTCAAACTGCAGGGAGATGCTCTCGTCGGGCGCAACGCTCAACACCAGCCAGTTGGGCCGCAGGCTCTCGACGGGGGTGTCCTGGAAGGCGGCGTAGGGCGCCTGCTTGAAGCGGATGGCGATCTCGGTGGTCCGCTGCGACATGTGCTTTCCGGTGCGGAAGTAGAACGGCACGCCAGCCCAGCGCCAATTGTCGATCTCGAACTGCAGGGCGACATAGGTCTCCACGTTGGAGTCCGGCGCGACATCCGGTTCCTGCCGGTAGGCCTTCGCCGCCTTGCCGAGCACTGTTCCGGCCCCGTACTGGCCCCGCACCGCCCGGTCGGGCGGCACGGCTGGCATGGCGGCGAACAACTCGGCCTTTTTGGTGCGGATCGTGGCGGCGTCGAAGCCCACGGGCGGCTCTATGGCCACCATAGAGAGCAGACTGAGAGCATGGTTGGGGGCCATGTCGCGCAGGGCCCCGGTGGCTTCGTAGAACTGGCCGCGCGCCTCCACCCCGACGGTTTCGGCCGCAGTGATCTGGACGTGGTCGATGCGGTCCCGGTTCCAGATCGGCTCGAACAGGCCATTGGCGAAGCGGAACGCCATGATGGCCTGGACGGTGTCCTTGCCAAGGAAATGGTCGATGCGGAAAATCTGTACTTCATCGAGGGTATGCAGCAGCTTGGCGTTCAGCGCGCGCGCCGAGGCCAGGCTATGGCCGAACGGCTTTTCAACCACGACCCGCCGCCAGAAGCGGGGCGCCTGGCCGGGCCGATTCTGACCCTGATCCGTCAGTCCGACATTGGCGAGATGCTCGGCGATAGGGCCGAACAGTGAGGAGGCGACCGCCAGATAGAAGATGACGTTGCCCTGGACCCCTCGGGTCTTTTCCGCGTCGAGGGCCTCGGTCAGGGCGGCATAGACCTCGGGCTGGGTCAGGTCGCCGCTGATGTAGGTCATGTTCCGGGTCAGGAGCCGCCATGCGCCTTCGTCGATATGGTCGATTTCGAATTCGCCGGACGGATCGCCCACATAGCTCTTCAGCCTGTCGTAGAGTTGATCCCCCCAATCCTGTGTCGTCTGCTCGGTGTGCGCCACGCCGATCAGGGCGAATTGGTCCGGCAATGCCTTGGAACGCGCCAGGTTGTAGAGCGCCGGCAGGATCAGGCGCTGGGTCAGATCGCCGGTGGCGCCGAAGATCACCAGCGCGCAGCCGGCGGCCGAACGCCGGGGGGAGGGGGGCTCGCCCGGGGGCTCCGGATTGGCTTGGTCGCTAAACACGTCCTAGTCCGCCGAGCCGCCGACCAGCATCGAGGCGTGCGCGTCGGACAGCACGAAGCGGTCGCGGTTTGGCCGGAGCGGATCCTTGGATCGTAACGCAGGAAGCGCTGCTACAAGATGTGGGGCCATCGGCGTGCGGGGGTGGCTGGACTCGGCCTTTTCCGGTGTCCATCGACAAGGTGCGGCTGGTGTCGATGCAAGGCTGATCGATCAAGAAGGTGCTCGGCCTCAATGTCTCGTCTGCGGCAATGGTCACGACACCCTGTCCCGCCTCGATGCGATCCGGCTGCCCCATTTCGAAACTCACACACGAAAGGGAGGTTGCAGCTTCGCGTTGGCCTCTGGTCCGGATGTGGAACGCCCGGTGAGCGTATCGGTTACGAAGCATGGCAACCTTCACCATGTCCTCAAGATTCCCTGAGGTCGCCGACGGCGATCTCCATGTGCGAGGCTTCTCATGATCATGCCCGGGGTGGCTGGCGCATTCCGCGACGATCTGCGGGGCCTGGGGAACCAGGCGTTCAGGCGACGTCCGGACGGCGTAAGGATGATCATCGATTTCGGGGCCGAATGATGCCGTCGCCCATCGAAGATTACGCTCTCGTGGGCGATTGCGAGACGGCGGCTCTGATCTCGCGGGACGGGTCGGTGGACTGGCTGTGCTGGCCCCGCTTCGACTCCGCCGCCTGCTTCGCCGCCCTTCTGGGAGAGTCTTCGCACGGCCGATGGAAGATGGCATCCGTCGACCCGCAGTCGCGGATCAGTCGGCGCTACGAGCCTGACACCCTGATCCTGGAAACCACCTTCGAGACCTCGACCGGCGTGGCGGCCCTGTTCGACTTCATGCCGCCGCGCAAGCGTTCTTCGGATCTGGTCCGGCTGGTCGTGGGTCGGGCCGGTCGTGTCGACATGCAGATGCAACTGATCCTTCGGTTCGGCTACGGGGCGGCGATTCCATGGGTGACGCGACAGGACGACGGCGCCTTGAAGGCTGTTGCCGGTCCCGACATGGCCATCCTGCGCACGCCCGTGGCGATCCGTGGCGAAGCCATGACCACGGTGGCGAATTTCACAGTCAGTGCGGGCGAGACTGCGCCCTTCGTACTGTCCTATGGTCCTTCGCACCGGCCCGTTCCCCCCGCCATCGACGCACAGGCGGCCCTGGGGGTCACGCGACGATTCTGGACTGGCTGGTCGGCGCGCGGCGAGGTGCGGGGGGCCTATTCACAGGTCATGAAGCGTTCCTTGCTGACCCTGAAGGCTCTGACCTACGCCCCGACCGGAGGGCTGGTGGCGGCTCCGACGACGTCACTGCCGGAGGCGCTCGGCGGCGAGCGAAACTGGGATTATCGCTACTGCTGGATTCGCGACGCCACCTTGACCCTGCTGGCTCTGATGAACGCGGGGCATTTCACGGAAGCCAAATCCTGGGCCAGGTGGCTGCAGCGCGCCGTGGCAGGCGCGCCGGCGGAGATGCAGATCATGTACGGCATCGCCGGCGAGCGGCGGCTGATGGAATGGAAAGCCGATTGGCTGCCTGGCTATGAGGGCGCTGCGCCCGTCCGGGTCGGCAACGCCGCGCACCAGCAGTTCCAGCTCGATGTCTACGGCGAACTGATGGACGCCTTCCACCAGGCGCGACGCTGGGGCTTGCTGGAGGAATCCAGCTGGGCGCTGGAGCGGGCGGTTATCGATCACGTGGTCACGGTCTGGGACCAGCCCGATGAAGGCATTTGGGAGGTGCGGAGTGGTCCCCATCACTTCACCTTCTCCAAAATTATGGCCTGGGTGGTGCTGGATCGGGCGGTAAAAGCTGTCGACGAGCACGGTCTCGATGGTCCTGTCGAGGAATGGCGCACCCTCCGGGAGACGATCAAGACTGCCATCTTCGACAACGGCTTTGACGCCCGGACAGGCGCCTTCAAGCGCGCCTATGATGATCCGAGTGCTGATGCGAGCCTCCTGCTCATCGCCAGCCTGGGCTTCATCAGCCATGACGATCCACGGTTCGCCGGCACGGTCGCCGCCGTCGAACGCGAACTGCTGACGCCCGAAGGCTTCGTCATGCGCTACGACACCCATCGTGTGAACGACGGCCTGCCGCCCGGCGAGGGGGCGTTCCTGCCATGCAGCTTCTGGTTGGCCGACGCCTATGTCAAGCTCGGTCGCACGGAGGACGCCCGGCGCCTGTTCGAACGCCTGCTCGCTCTTTGCAACGATGTCGGCCTGTTGTCGGAAGAGTTCGACACAAAGGTCGGTCGGCAGGTCGGCAACTTCCCCCAAGCCTTCTCCCACGTGTGCCTGTTGAACACGTCGCTGAATCTGACCCGAAGCTGCAAACCTAGCATCCAGCGCTCGAGCAAGAGTCGCCGTCGGCGTGACGTGTCTGCGAAGCCAGGGACGACGCCGCACCGCACAGAATTACCGCGACCGACGCGACCGCTCATCTAGCCCGACTGAAGGGAAACAACGGCGGTGGCGCGATCGTTTGAGGGACCGCGCCACCAAGCAGCCGACCGGCGAGAACAGCGTCTTCGCGCCAACGAAAGACGCCGCATCTGACCGGCCGCCATCTCACCAACGGCTCGGAAGTGTTTGTGAAGCTGCGACAAGCCCAGAAGATCCTGGTCCGCGCCACGCGTCCGGGGATCCGAACCCGCGTCGCGGGGTGCGAAGTCTTTCAGAGTGGAGGTCTCAACGGGCGGGCAGATCGGTCTGGGCCGCCGCAGCGCGCTCCAGAACCTCAGTCAGGCGGACGACGGCTTTCCCAAGCTGTTCCCGGACGATTGGCGCGGCGCCCTCGACATAGGCTGTGGTGATCTGCCCGCCGTCAGCCGGCGCCTCGCCGCAGTTGGGCGAAGAGGCAAGCTGCGGATAGGCATAGTCGCGGCTATGAACGAAAGCCTCCCGAGCCCAGGTTTCGATGGGCTGACCGCGCCATTGCGCCTCCCGGGACGCAATAAGGGTCCGCAATTCGTCTACACGTTCGCGCTGGTGTCCGATCGTGACAGCCACGAGATCCCCGTCCCAGAGCGAGTGAAGATTGCGCGCCCGGCCGCCTTCTATGGTCGTGATGGTGACCTCATTGCCGCCCTGGTCGGCGTTCTGCCCCACATGAAGGGGTTGATGCAGGTCCTGAAGGAAATGGGCCAGTTGCTGAAGAGCAAGGAGTTTGGTCAGGTCCGAAGCCGTGTTGTCGCTGAGGATCGCCTCTGAGCGCCGCACGGCCTCGGTGACGCAGTTGCCGTCCGGACAGAAACTTCCAATAGGCGCCGCCTCACAGACCGGCGCGCTCACATAATGCAGTTCGGACATGTAGCCGAAGCTCGCCAATCGCGCGCCTCGCACACAATCGGCCCAGACCGAGGCATCGGCCAAGGACGCGACGGGGCAGACGTCAGCACCTTCCTGTCGCGGGGCGGCAGCGATCAATCGATCCACCATGGCCTTGGCCTCAGGCGATAGCCGCTCATAGGTGAGATCACCGATCAACCGGTGGCCTGCGCCTCCCCACGCCTGAGCGGGCCCCGCGAGACCGAACAGGGTCAGCGAAAGACAGAGTGCGGCCGGGATGGCTGCAAAACCGTTCAACATCAAAACTTCTCTCATGGCGTCGGAAATAGAGACCACGCATTAGCAACACACCATGACAGATCCTTTGTCCGGGCCTCAGCGCTGAAACCAGACATTGGCATCCAGGCCAATGAGCGGACTTCGCTTTCGTCAGCTAGGGGTGGCTATTCGCCGCATATATTGCGGTGAATACCCTTGCTTGCCACGGTCATTAAGATCGCTCAGCGTTAGCCCGCAAGGTTCAGAGGGCCGGGTGCGGTCGTATTTGCGCCATGGCTTAGCCAACGAACAGCCGGCCGACCTACGGGATTTCGCGTTTGCGCCTGCTCGCCAGATGGCGCCATCTGTACTGCCTGAGGCGTGAAAACCCCCTGTTGCGTGTGTCCACTGGACGACTCGCAGCTGCGCCGCATTACTTCCTGCCGGCGCAGGGGAGCGGTCGATGCCTGAAAGGCTGTCTCATAGGCAGGCGGAGTGCCTGAAGCTCTCTGCCTTCATGAGCGACAAGGAGATCGGGCGGAAACTCGGCCTGTCGCCGCATACCGTCGAGAACCACATGAGGGAAGCCAAGCGAAAGCTCGGCGTCTCCAGCCGGAAGAAGGCGTTGGAACGCCTGACGGAGATTCCGTCAGACGGGTTTGTGGGCATGGCGGGCGCCGGTGAAAGCGGTCCAGCTCCAGGTGTCAGCGAGGCGTCTGTCGCCTTCGAGCACAAGTCGGACAGCCCTTCTCCTGGGACGCCATATGGCGTGTACTCGGGACTGGGGCACTGGCGCACGACGGCCGGGTGGCGGGGGCCGAAAAAATTGGCCCTCATCGTCTTCCTGGCCCTGGGGATAGCGATCGCGATCGGCGCCATCCTCGCCATAGGTCTGATGGTGTTCGGGGTCGTCGCGACGTTTTTGAGCTGGCGTTGAAAGAGGGGCATTCGCCATGCGTAACCAGACCGATACCGCCGCGACCATCGGCTCCATCGTCGCTCACGACCTCATCGACTTCGAGCACGCTCTGGATCAGGCGTTCTTGAAAGCCAATCAGCTCTCGATCAGCATGATCGAAGGGCGCCTGTCGGCTCAACTATCCGCCGGCTGCGGCCATACGGCCCTGCTGAGTCTGCATGGCGCCATGGGCGCCGTCCTCGACGCCAGAGGCCAGACGCTTCGGACGCATGACCGGTTGCAAAAGCTCGCCGCCGAGCTCGGGCTTGCCCCTTCTCGTTTGGGGCCGTCTGAATCCAAGACAGGCGAGGACGTCATTGAAACCCCGATCAAGAAGATCGCACACGGTGAACCAGAGTGGCGGCCGATGATTTGATCGGATACGTCCTGTGGTCGCTCAACTGTGCAGGCTTGGCGTTGCTGGTCTGGAAAGGCGCTCGCGTCGAACGGTACGCCGCTGCGCTGCTCGCAACCTACATCCTCGTGGAGCCGATGGTGCTTTCGCTCCAGCTCTCAACCTGGAAGGTCGGGCTCGCCGGCCTGAACCTGGCGCTCTTCATCGGGCTGTGGCGGTTGAGCGCTCGGTCTACCCGTTGGTGGCTGGTGATTGCGGCGGCGCTGCAGTTCCTGATCGTCTGCACGCACCTTTTGCCTTTTCTCTCGTCTCAGTTGACCGCTTGGACGGGCGTGACGGTGCGGCTTACCCTCTGGACGCTCATCAGTCTCATGATCTTCGGAGGCGCCGGGGAAGCCATGGCGGATCGCCGATTCAGGGAGGCGGCTGATGGACGGGGAACTGGTGCAAATCATCGCACCGGATCTGAACATGGCCTGGAGTGAAGGAGATCTGTCGCTCCTTCAGACATTTATCGCGGCCGTTGAACCGTTTGGTGCGGAACAGTTGGCGGCGAGGCTGGCCGGCGAGTTCGACACTCTTGGCGGTCTTTTCTCGGCTTCGCCGGGCAGGCTGGTCCGAACTGCCGTCGACGAGAAGAGCGGCCAGGGGTTTGTGAAGCATGTCAGCGTATGCGCCGCGATTGCGGCCCGATCTCTCCAGCAGCGCGTCGACGGGAGAAGGATCTTGTCCTCCTGGCCTGCCCTGATCTCATATCTGAGGGCGAGCCTTCAGTACGAGATCAAGGAGCAGACGCGGATCCTGTTCCTCGACAAGAGGAACGCCCTCATCAAGGATGAGGTGGCCGGCAGGGGGACGGTGGATCATGCGCCGATGTACGTAAGAGAGGTAATTCACCGGGCCCTGGACGTAGGGGCGTCAGCCATTGTGCTGGCCCACAACCATCCGTCCGGCAACGTAAAGCCATCGCAGGCGGACAAGAGCCTGACGAAGCAGATTGCAGAGGCATGCAGGGTGATGGGTATCGTCATGCACGACCACGTCATCATCGGAGCTACAGGCGAATACGCCTCGTTCAAACAACTGGGTCTGATCTGAACATCGCAACCCTTGGAGGCGAAATGTCGGTATGCATCCTTCCAGATCGAACCATTGGTCTCGTGGCAGGGTTTGTGACCAACCAGCCTAATATTCTCCCGTCGGGATGGAGTGTCCGGACGTTGTCGCAACGCCTGCGGGCTCTGAATGAACTGACGTTTCGTGAGCGCTATCCGCAGGCGGCCATCGACCGTGAATGGTCCGAGTGTCCAGAGCCGGTCTTGAGCGCCAGTTTGCCGCAGATATTCCGTGCGCTACAGGATGTCGTCTACAGTTCGAATCTTGCTGCTGACCGAGAAGCGGCTCTCATCGTGTCGTCCATTCTTGGGCGTGCCATAGAGCTATTGCCTGAGGGCGCCGACAAATCAGGCAATCATGAGCCAGAGGTGTTCTCTGTCTGATTTTCGGGGCAATGGGTCAGCGGGGTTTCAGCAGCCTGCGGCCATTGCCGATCAGGACCAGCGCTGCGCCTGCCAGGATCACGCTGCCGATGAAGGTCGCCTGGATCGAAAAGCCATCCAGCAACCAGCCGCCCGCCACGGCGCCGAGCAGGATCGAGGTCTGGACCGCCGCGACCATCAGGCTTCCTGCGGCTTCCGGGGCGTCGTCGGCGTTTTGCGACATCCAGGTCATCCAGATCACCGACATGGCGGTGTTCATCGCGCCCGACAACGCCAGCAGCAGTCCGGCCGCGATCGGTGCGCTGCCCAGGAACACAAGCCCCAGGGTGCAGGCCGACGACGCCGGTCTTGCCCACTCCGGTCGTCACTTCATAGCCATGGTCGGCGAGATGCCTGGCCGCGAGGGCGGCCGTCCGGGTTTCCTGCATCGAGAGTTCGGGGTGTGCGTGCACGTCCTTGTAGACCGCCTCCAATGTGGGAAGCAGATCAGACAATCCTGCCAGAACGCGGTTCAGGGTGTTCGCCGCTGAATCATTCATTCGCCATTCCCGACGATCAAGAACTGGGGTCCAGTCTTGCGTGACAACCCGTCAATGGCGCTTCCGTTTCCTGCGCCGTCTCTGCATGGCCGGAAATCGTTCCCATGCCGCATTGGGAGGGGCCAGGACGCCGGGACCGCCATGATCGACCACCGTCGGCGAGGTCCTCGATCACGTCGCGTCGCCTTTTCGCGGCTGTCGGATCGATCAGCCGGATTCCGGTCAAACCTCACGCGATCCTCGCCCGGGAGCAGGGCGGCTCTGTATCCGGCGGAATTCCAGGCCGTCGCCTGCAGGCTGGGCGTTCCAGAATCCGGGTGATCGGACCACCAACCCGGATGTGCGGCGCTCTTGGCAGGGCGAATTGAGCGGAGGCTGTCAAAACAGCGTCCCGACAGGGTCGGGGAGGCCGTCATTTCCCTCGCACCAGGCGGGAAACGATGCTGATCGATCCTGCCCGAGAATACGAAGAGGAGGAGGGCGGGGTCGCCGCCGTTGTAAAATCTGGGATGCGGCGTGGCCGATGAAGTAGACGAAGGCCTTGGAGCGTACGCGCGGCGAGTTCGCCGCGCGCCTCTTCGAAAGGTTACTTCAACGCCGCGGCGACCGAGACGGAGAGCGGCGTGGTCGGGCGGCCGATCAGCTTCGAGAGCGCCCGCCGGTCGTCGAACAGGGCGTCGCGCGAGGCGTCGACGTCCCAGCCGGCGATGGCCTGGCTCAGGGGCTCGGGCAGGCCGAAGCCGGTCAGGGCGGCGGCATAGTCGACTTCGGACAGGTTCCGGTAAGGGATGGTCCGGCCGGTCTGGCGGCTGATCTCCGCCGCCAAGTCCGCGAGCGTCCAGGCGTCGTCGCCCGCGAGCTCGTAGGTCTTGCCGTCGTGGCCGTCGCTGGTCAGCACGCCGACGGCGGCCTCGGCGAAGTCGGCGCGCGGGGCCGCCGAGATCCGGCCTTCGCCGGCGCTGCCGATGAAGGCGCCGCCGGCCAGGGCGCCGGAGATCGAGCCGGTGTAGTTCTCGGCGTACCAGCCGTTGCGCAGGATGGTGTGGGCGATGCCTGACGACTTGAGGTCGGCCTCGGTCTGCCGGTGTTCTTCGGCCAGGCTCAGCGGCGAGGCGTCAGCGTTCAGCAGGCTGGTGTAGACGATGCGCTGGACGCCGGCCTGTTTGGCGGCGTCGATGACGTTGCGGTGCTGGACGGCGCGCTGGCCGACCTCGCTGGAGGAGACGAGCATCAGAGTATCCACGCCCTCGAGGGCGGGGGCGAGCGTCTCGGGTTTGGCATAGTCGAACGGCCGGGCCGCGACGCCGAGGTCGGCCGCCTTCTCGGGCGAACGGACAAGGGCGACGATGGATTCAGCGGGAACCTTCGACTTCAGCTTCTCGACGATGAGGCGGCCAAGATGGCCGGTCGCGCCGGTGATGGCGATGGTCATGGGAAGTCTCCTTGATTGGATCAGTTGAACCGGAAGCCCGAGATGGCGGTCTCCATCACCTTTTCGGTGTAGATTCGTTGGCCGGGTCCCTCGGCTGCGCCGGCGGCCACCATCAGGGGCAGCAGGTGCTCTTCCTGAGGGTGGGACAGGCGTCCGGCGGGCGCCTCATCCCAGCGTTCGAGCGCTGCGGAGCGGGCGTCGTCCGGCGATTGGACGGCGTCTGTGAGCCACTGGTCGAAAGCCTGCGATGGCTCCGTGAAGCGGGGATCTCCGTAGCCGCGCATGTTGTGGAAGCTCATGCCCGAGGCCAGGATCAGCACGCCCTTGTCGCGCAGCGGGGCGAGGGCTCGACCGGCGGCGAGGTGAAGCGCCGGGTCGAGATTGCGATCCACCGACATCTCGACGACCGGAACGTCGGCGTTCGGGAAGGCCACCTTCAGCGGCACGAAGACCCCGTGATCGAGGCCGCGCTCGGAATCGACGCGCGCCTTCAGGCCCGCAGCGGTGAGAAGGGTTACGGCCTCTTGCGCCATCCCCGGGGCGCCGGGCGCGTCGAAGCGCAACTGGTAGGTGTGAGGCGGGAAGCCGTTGTAGTCATAGATCAACCCCGGCTTTTCGGCGCCGGTCAGGGCGAAGCCGTCTGTCTCCCAATGGCCCGAGACGACCAGGATGGCGGTCGGGGTCTCGGGCAGCCGATCAGGCAGAGCGCGCAGGAAGGCTTCCATGCCGGTCCATGTTCCGCGCGGGTCGTCCATGAAGAAGCAGGGGCCGCCCCCGTGGGGGATGAAGAAGGTTGGCTGGCGAGTCATGGTGCGTCCTTTCGAAACAGACATATGCGCTTTCGACTGATGCGTGATAATCGGGTAATTATGAGAATGACCTTGAACCTTGGGTGTGAAATCCTTGGCTGATCGGCTTACCGGCATCGAGGTCTTCGTGCGGGCTGTCGCGCTGGGCGGACTCTCCGCCGCCGCTCGGGACATGGGCATGTCGCCGACGATGGCGGCCAGGCATCTTAACGCGCTGGAGGCGCGGCTGGGTGCGACCCTGGTCAATCGCACCACGCGCCGCCTTGCGCTCACCGAGGCGGGCGCGGCCTACCTCGACAAGGTCGAGCACATCCTGGCGGAGCTCAGGGAGGCGGAAGCCGAGGTCTCTGCGCGCACCCTGGCCGTGGAGGGACTGCTCAGGGTCAGCGCGCCCGCTGCGTTCGGGGTGTTGCACCTGGGCGAACTCATCGCCGAGTTTCATCAGTTGCATCCCGAGGTGACGATCGAATTGGGGCTCAACGACCGCTACGTCGACCTCCTGGAAGAGCGCTGGGACATGGCGATCCGGATCGGCAAACTTGCCGACAGCAGCCTGGTGGCCAGGAAGCTCGCGGACGCCCGCCTGAACATCTGCGCCTCGCCGGCCTATCTGGCGGCGCGGGGCACGCCACGCACGGTGGCCGACCTCGCGACACACGACTGCCTCGGCTACACATTGTCGGCGCTCATCGGGACATCGCACTGGGGCTTTGGCGCCGACGGCGGCATCCGGCAGCCGGTTCGAGGCTCATTCCACGCCAACAACGGCGAGGTGCTGGTGCAGGCGGCGGTGGCGGGCCAGGGCCTTGTCTATGGGCCACGCTTCCTCACCGCCAAGGCGGTAGCGGAGGGGCGACTCGTCGAGATCACCCTCGATGCGCCCTTCATGGAGATGGGGGCGATCCACGCCATCACCCACGCGGCGCGCAAGCCGGCGGCCAAGACCCGGGCGTGGATCGATTTCCTGTCGCACCGGTTGCGGGTGATGGCCGTTGCCTGGTGACGCGGTCGCCCCTCTGACGACGTGTTCTCCTGATGGCATCCCCCTTTCCATCATCTAGCTATCCGGTCGACTATGCCGTTGCTGCGTAAACTTTCGTCGCGCGGCGGACAGAAAGGCCGGCGTGTTCATAATGGGGAGACCAAGATCAACTCCCATCGACATGTTCGAGTTTGAAGCCTGCATCAACGGCTTCCCCGGTCGCCGCTGGTGAAGCAGCGCGGCATGGCTGTTCGTCGATCCGCCCGTGGAAGCAGAGGCGACCGGCGCCCACGATGAAACCAATCGCGTCGTGGCGTATTGAGAATCCGGCCTCCAAGCTCTGCCATGGAAGGAATCCGGCATGACCGCATCACTGAAGGCAGAAGGACCGCTATTGCGCCCGCTCAACGCCCTGCTCCTGAGTTTCCCCATCGCCCTGTTCAGCGCGGCGCTCGCGACCGATATCGCCTACCTGCGGACGGCCGAGATCCAGTGGACCAATTTTTCGGCCTGGCTGATCGTCGGGGCGCTGGTGTTCGGAGGACTGGTTCTGGCGTGGGCCCTGATAGTTCTTCTGCTGGGCTGGCGTGAACCCGACCGAAGACGACGCGTGATCCTGGCCTGCGGGCTCGGCCTCATGTGGATTCTGGGCCTGATTAACGCCTTCAAGCACAGCCAGGACGCGTGGAGCTCTGTCGGCGTTTTCGGTTTGTCGCTCTCGATCGCCTGCACGCTGCTGGCGCTCGGGGCCGGATTCATCGCCTATTCCGACCATGGATACCGGGAGAGTGCGGGATGATCCGTACCTTAATGGGCGCAACCGCCCTGGTTGTGGCGCTGGCCAGCTGCGGCCGTAGCGACCCGGGGCTGAAACAGACTGGGCCCAACCCCGACCTCCCGGACATCCGCCAGACCCTGGTTCCGCCGATGAGGATCGCCAAACCTGTGGGCTGGGGCGATCGGACGCCCACGGTCCCGGCCGGCTTCACGGTCACGGCCCTCGCGACCGACCTGCAGATTCCGCGTCAAATTCTCGTCCTGCCCAACGGAGATATCCTCGTGGCGGAGGGCAGGGGCGGCAAGGCGCCCAAGGTCAGGCCCAAGGATGTGATTGCGGGCTTCATCAAGAAACAGGGCAACACCCAGGTCGCCAGCGGCAACCGCGTCACCCTGTTGCGCGACGCCGACAACGACGGCCGACCGGAGGTGCGCAGCGTCTTTATCGACCATCTGGACGCGCCCTATGGCCTGGCCTTCGTCGATGGTTCGATCTACGTCGCCAATCAGGGCGCGCTGCTGCGCTTCCCCTACCAGACCGGCCAGACCCGTATCACGGCGCCGGGCGTGGAGTTGACCAAACTCCCGTCGCGGATCAACCATCACTGGACCAAGTCCCTGACAGCCAGCGCCGACGGGATGACGCTGTATGTGGGGATTGGCTCCAACAGCAATATCAGCGAGCGCGGTCTGGCGGTCGAGGAAGAGCGGGCTGTCGTCTGGGCGATCGACCGCGCCACCGGCGCGCGCCGTACGGTCGCGACCGGGATCCGCAATCCAACCGCCCTCGCGATTGAACCGCAGACCGGTGCTCTATGGGCGGTCGTCAACGAACGCGACGAGATCGGACCGCAACTGGTTCCCGACTACCTGACCTCGGTGCGAGAAGGCGCTTTCTACGGCTGGCCTTACAGCTACTGGGGACGCAACATCGATCCGCGCGTCCGGCCGCAGAACCCGGAGATGGTGGCGCGCGCCGTCGCCCCGGACTACGCGCTGGGCTCGCATGTGGCGGCGTTGGGTCTGTCGTTCGCGGCAAATGGAGGTTTCGGCGGGGCCTTCTCGCAAGGCGCCTTCGTCGGCGAGCACGGCAGCTGGAACCGCCAGGACCTGTCCGGCTACAAGGTCGTGTGGATTCCCTTCGCCGACGGACGCCCGGTGGGACAGCCAGTGGATTTCGTCACCGGCTTCCTGACCGACGACGGTCAGGCGCGCGGGCGGCCCGTCGGCGTCGCCTATGATCCGGAACGACGCATTCTCCTGGTTGCAGACGACCTGTCCAACACCGTGTGGAGGGTCGCGCCGAGCCGCTGATCTCACCCAGCTTGGGCGGCATGATCCTGGAGGCTGTCTGATGAGTGACGCACTTGTGGTTTTCCTGCACGGAGTCGGGTCCAACGGCGCTTCCCTGGCGCCCTTGGCCAGGGTCTAGGCGGATGTGCTCCCAGGCGTCGCCCTCGCTGCCCCTGACGGGCCGTTTCCCTTCGATCAGGGAGGCTCCGGACGGCAGTGGTTCAGCGTCGCTGGCGTGACGCCCGCCGATCGGGCGGAGAGGATTGTTGCGGCGCGACCCGCGTTCGATTCCGTTCTCGAAGGCTTGATCGCCGCCCACGGATTGTCCGACCGGCCCGAGCGAGTGGCGCTGGTCGGCTTTTCTCAGGGGAGGATCATGGCTCTGGACGCCGTGGTGTCGGGCAGGTGGCGCGTAGGCTGCGTTGTCGGCTTCTCGGGGCGATTGGCCAGCCCGACGCCGTGGCTCCCGACTACGACGCCCGTTCTGCTGATTCACGGGACGGCGGACGCGGTGATCCCGAGCGCCGAAGGCCAGGCCGCCGCCGCCGCCGCGGCCCTGGCTGAACTCGGAGCTCCGGTCGAGACCGTCTGGGTTGAGGGCGGCGGTCACGAGGTGCAGGCGGCCGGAGCGGCCGCTGCCGGGCGGTTCCTGGCGAAGACACTGGGCGAGACGGCTGATAGAAGGCGGCGCCTGTCGCCGCCGCCGCTTCCTTTCGCAGGACAAGGCGGCGCGGGCGGCTCAGGTCCTGACCGGGGGAGGGCAGGCGGCCTGACGCTGTGACGGGGCGGTCTGGCTGAATGCGTCCACGCGAACGGCAATGGGTGTTCCCGTTTTGTTCGGATTTTGCTAGGTGTCGGCCATGGGAGCCGCAACGCCTCGCAAGATCATCCACGTGGACATGGACGCCTTCTTCGCCGCGGTGGAGCAGAGGGATGATCCGAGCCTGCGCGGGCGGCCGGTCGCCGTGGGCCATGCCGCCTCGCGCGGCGTGGTCGCCGCCGCCAGCTACGAGGCGCGTCGGTTCGGCGTGCGATCGGCCATGCCGTCGAGCACTGCCTTGCGACGCTGCCCGGAGTTGATCTTCACGCCGCCGCGCTTCGAGGTCTATCGCGCCGTTTCGGCGCAGATCCACGCCATCTTCGCCGACTATACGCCCCTCATCGAGCCGCTTTCCCTGGACGAAGCCTATCTGGACGTCACAGCCAACCTAAGGGGGCTGCCGACGGCTACCGCCACCGCTGCTGAAATCCGGGCCCGCATCCTGGAGGAGACCGGACTGACGGCTTCGGCTGGGATCTCCTACAACAAGTTCCTGGCCAAGCTGGCCTCGGACCAGCGCAAGCCGAACGGCCAGTTCGTGGTCCCGCCGGGGCGGGGAGAGGCTTTCGTCGAAACCTTGCCTGTCAAGCGCTTCCATGGCGTCGGACCGGTGACGGCGGAGAAGATGCACCGGCTCGGGATCGAAACGGGCGCTGACCTGCATCGCCAGTCGCTGGCCTTCCTCCAGCATCATTTCGGCAAGTCGGGACCCTGGTACTACGCCATCGCCCGCGGAGAAGATCAGCGGCCGGTCAATCCGGATCGCGAGCGAAAGTCGAGCGGATCCGAAACCACCTTCGCGCGGGACCTCGTTGATCCCGAGGCGATCGAGGCCGGCGTCGGGGAGATGGCGGACGAGGTCTGGGCCTGGTGCGAGAAGTCCGGCACGTTGGGACGAACGGTGACGGTGAAGGTGAAGTGGGCCGACTTCCAGCAGTCGACCCGCAGCCGGTCCTTCGCCGAGCCGGTCGGTTCGAAGGCCCGCCTCAGGGAGGTCAGCCGCCTGCTGGTGCGGTCGCTCTATCCGCCGACCAAGGGGGTTCGGCTCGTCGGGGTCGCCATCTCCAATCTCGAGAAGGCGCCGCCCGAGGCCGCCGGTGGCGAACTGGCGCTGTCATGACCGAGGCCCAGGCCGACCTGTTCGGACACGACCCCGTCCTGGCTCCCGCGGCGGGGCCGGACGGCTTCGGCTATTGGCCCGGCGTACTGTCCGCCTTGGAGCAGGCTGAACTGGTCGAGCGGCTGCAGGGACTGGTCTTCAAACCCTATGAACACATGGGATACG
The DNA here is from genome assembly GCF_056399785.1 of Brevundimonas sp. 01N35. Taxonomy (NCBI): domain Bacteria; kingdom Pseudomonadati; phylum Pseudomonadota; class Alphaproteobacteria; order Caulobacterales; family Caulobacteraceae; genus Brevundimonas; species Brevundimonas sp. 01N35. The sequence continues at coordinate 1,403 of NZ_JBFTRZ010000017.1, read as the reverse complement.
TTGGCTTCCGGCGCATCGCCGCCTTCGGCCGCCGTTATGACCCCGACAGCCGTCGGCTTGAGGCCGTAGATCCGTGGCCGGACTTTCTGCAATCATTGCTGGGCCGGCTGGCAGGACGGCTTGAGGTCGACGGGGCGGCCTTCGTTCAGGCCCTCGTCAATGAGTATGCCCCGGGCGCAGGCATCGGCTGGCATCGCGACCGGCCGGTCTACGGGGACATCCTCGGCGTCTCTCTTCTGGCGCCCTGCGTCATGCGCCTGCGTCTGAAGCAAGGGTCGGAGTGGCGCCGGTTGGCGGCGCCGCTCGCACCCGGTTCCGTCTACCGGCTCTCGGGCGAGGCGCGGAGCCTCTGGGAGCATTCCATCACGCCGATGACGGCGCTGCGGTATTCGATCACCTTGAGGACCCTGGCTTGAGACGGCCGGGGTCTAGTCCGCCAGGAGGTCGGCGGCCTCCGGAAAGCGCTGTGCCAATCGGGACGCCCAGTCCCTGGCGATAGGCCCGACCTTGCGGGCCTCGCGCGGTCGGGCCTGAACCAGGCTCGCCGCCTCGCGGTGCGCCGGCCAGTCCATGAGAAGACGCATGGCCGCCTCGAAGTCGGGATGGGCGGCGGCGTGGGCGAAGGCCCGGTCCAGGGCCTCGACGTCGTCGAAGTCGGGAAGACGGGCGAGATAGCCCCTCAGGACCTGAGCCGAGAGGTCGCGTTCGAACAGGTTCCAGCGCAGATCCTGGGCCTCCTGGCGGCGGCCCTCGGCGTCCAGCACGTCGATGGAGGCGGCCTCCCAGGCCGGCGTCAGCCTGGGGGCGCCGTCCGCGGGGTTTCGACCGAATGTCCAGCGACGGTTCGCGGGAGAGAGCGCCAGCGCGCCTTCGAGGGCGGCTCGCGCCTCGACAAGTCGGCCGGCGGCAAGGAGCCGACGCGCGATGTCGGCCGCCACATCGGGCGATCCGGCCTGTTCGGGCGTGACGAGGGACAGCCAGAGATCGAGGTCCTGGGCTCGGTCCGCAAGACGGCGGACGAGATTGCGCCCGGCAGGCGTCTTCCTGGCCGAGGCGTCGAGACTGTCGAGCAGACGGCGCGCCAGATCGGGGCCGACCGTGTCGCCGGCGGCGGCGATCCACCGGCCGTAGTCGAGAGGGCGACGGCGAAGCGCGTCCGCCAGCTCACGGGCGGCGGGTTCGCCCGCCGTCTCGGCGAGGATGAAGAGATCGGGCGCGGCCGCCTCGAAGACGACGACCAGTTCGCCCTTGGCATCCTTCACGCGCGCGGCGAGGCCCGGATAGAGGTCGAACCAGCGGACGAGGATGGCGAGCGCCTCGGCCGGGGCTGCCGGCGCCAGGCGCTCGACGATCATTTTCCGGTGGGCTTCGAGGTCCTCGATCAACTCGCCCCGCTTGCGCCA
>NZ_JBFTRZ010000016.1:0-42885 GCF_056399785.1 Brevundimonas sp. 01N35 | reverse complement strand
ATGTCGGCGTAGTTCATCGCCTTCGCGCCGCCGGCCTTCGCCAGCGTCATCGTGATCGCAGCCGTCAGCGTCGTCTTGCCGTGGTCAACGTGGCCGATCGTGCCGATGTTGCAGTGCGGCTTGTTACGTTCGAACTTTTCCTTGGCCATTCTCTAGCTCCTGGGTCCCCGAACCGGGGGTCCTATTGGTTGGGGGATGAAGGCGGGCGGTCTGCGCGCAAACCGCCCGGGTTTCAAGTGCGCCCGTCGCGAACGACGGGTTGGCGATGGGTTAGGCGTACTTCTTGATCACTTCGTCGGCGACGTGTTGCGGCACCGGATCATAGTGGTCGTACTGCATGGTGAACTGGGCGCGGCCCTGCGACATGCCCCGGAGGGTGTTCACATAGCCGAACATGTTCGCCAGCGGGACGAAGGCGTTCACGACAGTGGCGTTGCCGCGCATGTCTTGACCCTGGATCATGCCGCGACGGCCGTTCAGGTCGCCGATGACCGAGCCGAGGTATTCCTCGGGGGTCACGACCTCGACCGCCATGATCGGCTCGAGCAGCTTCGGAGCGCCCTTTTCCTTCAGTTCGCGGAAGGCGGCGCGGGCCGCGATTTCGAACGCCAGCACGCTGGAGTCGACGTCGTGGTACTTGCCGTCCGTCAGGGTCGCCTTGAAGTCGATCAGCGGGAAGCCGGCCAGCAGACCGTTGTCCTTGACGGACTCCAGACCCTTTTCGACGCCCGGGATGTATTCCTTCGGCACGGCGCCGCCGACGATCGAGTTTTCGAACACGAAGCCCGAACCCGGTTCACCCGGTTCGAAGGTCAGCATGACGCGGGCGAACTGGCCCGTACCGCCGGTCTGCTTCTTGTGCGTGTAGTCGATGTCGACCTTGCGGCCGAGCGATTCACGATAGGCCACCTGCGGGGCGCCGATCGTGGCGTCGACCTTGTAGGTGCGGCGCAGGATGTCGATCTTGATGTCCAGGTGCAGCTCGCCCATGCCCTTCAGGATCGTCTGGCCCGACTCGTGGTCGGTCGAAACGGTGAAGGACGGATCTTCCGAAGCCAGCTTGGCCAGAGCCACGCCCAGCTTCTCTTGGTCGGCCTTGGTCTTGGGCTCGACCGAGATCTCGATCACGGGCGCCGGGAATTCCATCTTCTCGAGGATGACGGGCGACTTCAGCGGGTCGCACAGGGTGTCGCCGGTGCGGGTTTCCTTGAGGCCGGCCAGGGCGACGATGTCGCCGGCGTAGGCTTCCTTGATGTCCTGACGGTCGTTGGAGTGCATTTGCAGCATCCGGCCGACGCGCTCTTTCTTGTCGCGGCTGGAGTTCAGCAGCGACATGCCGGTTTCCATCTTGCCCGAGTACAGGCGGCAGAAGGTCAGCGAGCCGACGAAGGGGTCGTCCATGATCTTGAACGCCAGAACCGACAGGGGCTCGTCGTCCGAAGCCTTACGGGTGACCGGCTCTTCCGTCTTGTAGTCGATGCCCGGGGTGGCCGGGATGTCGACGGGCGACGGCAGGTAGTCGATCACGGCGTCCAGCAGCGGCTGAACACCCTTGTTCTTGAACGCCGAGCCGCCGAGGATCGGATAGAAGGCGCCGGTCAGGACGGCCTTGCGGATGCACTTCTTCAGGACTTCGACCGAGGGCTCTTCGCCGTTCAGGTAGGCTTCCATGGCGTCGTCGTCGAGTTCGACCGCGTTGTCGATCAGGTACTGACGAGCGGCGTTGCACTCCTCGACCATGTCGGCCGGGATTTCACGCACGTCGGCGTCGGCGCCGACGGTGTCCGTTTCCCAGATCAGGGCCTTCATCTCGACCAGGTCGACGACGCCCTTCAGGAAGTTTTCAGCGCCGATCGGCAGCTGGATCGGCACGGCCTTGGCGCCCAGACGGTCGCGGATCGACTCGACCGAAGCGTTGAAGTCGGCGCCGATCTTGTCCATCTTGTTGACGAAGACGATCCGCGGAACCTTGTACTTGTCGGCCTGGCGCCAGACGGTTTCGGTCTGCGGCTCGACGCCGGCGTTGCCGTCCAGCACCGTCACGGCGCCGTCGAGCACGCGCAGCGAACGCTCGACTTCAATGGTGAAGTCCACGTGGCCCGGGGTGTCGATGATGTTCAGGCGCTTGCCGCGCCAGAAGGCGGTCGTCGCGGCCGACGTGATGGTGATGCCGCGTTCCTGCTCCTGGTCCATCCAGTCCATGGTGGACGCGCCATCGTGCGTCTCGCCCATTTTGTGGTTCTTGCCGGTGTAGAACAGGATCCGCTCGGTCGTCGTCGTCTTGCCCGCGTCGATGTGGGCCATGATGCCGAAGTTGCGGTAGTCTTCGATGTTATGCGTGCGGGGCATTGGAGTTGCCTTCGGGGTGCTTCGCGGACGCGACGAGCGCCCAAGGTGATATCGGATAAGACAGCGCGGGCGATTTAGCTCAAACCGCCCGCGCCGGATAGTCTCAGATAAGCGCGCCGGATGGCGCTTTGAAGACGCTTACCAGCGGTAGTGGCTGAAGGCGCGGTTGGCTTCGGCCATCTTGTGGGTGTCTTCGCGCTTCTTGACCGCGGTGCCGCGGTTGTTCGAGGCGTCCAGCAGCTCAGCAGCCAGCTTTTCCGTCATGGTGTTTTCACCGCGCTTGCGCGCAGCGTTGACCAGCCAACGGATGGCCAGGGCGCGGCGACGGTCCGGACGGACTTCGACCGGCACCTGGTAGGTGGCGCCGCCGACGCGACGCGAACGGACTTCGACCGACGGCGCGACGTTGTCGAGAGCCGTGTGGAAGGTCTCGACCGCAGTGTGGTCTTTCTTCTTCTCGGCCAGGATATCGAAGGCGCCATAGACGATGTTCTCGGCGACGGCCTTCTTACCTTCGTACATGACGTAGTTCATGAACTTGGTGACGATCAGATCGCCGAACTTGGGATCCGGCAGAACTTCACGCTTCTGGGCGCGGTGACGACGCGACATGGATTATTCCTTGCAGTGCCCGGCAGACGCCGGGAAAATCTCTGTGGGTCCAGGCCAGCAGGCCTGAAGACGGTTCGCTTACTTCGGACGCTTGGCGCCGTAGTGCGAACGACGCTGCTTGCGGTCCTTGACGCCTTGCGTATCGAGCACGCCGCGCAGGATGTGGTAACGCACGCCGGGCAAGTCCTTCACGCGGCCGCCGCGGATCAGAACAACCGAGTGCTCTTGCAGGTTGTGGCCTTCGCCGGGGATGTAGCAAACGGCTTCGTAGCCGTTCTTGGCCAGACGGACCTTGGCGACCTTACGCAGAGCCGAGTTCGGCTTCTTCGGGGTCGTCGTGTAAACGCGGGTGCAGACGCCGCGACGCTGGGGCGAACCCTCCAGAGCCGGCACCTTGTTGCGGGTGGGCTTGGGCTTGCGCGGCTTGCGGATCAGTTGGTTGATCGTGGGCATTTCGAATTCGTCTCTTTTCGATGTGGAGGCGTGTGCCTTTCGGCCGGAGCGCCTCATGAGCCTTCTTTTGGACGCCGCCGAAGCGCCGCCCGGGTGTTGATCGAGCGAGCCGTGGCGCCCAAACGAAAAAGCCGGAACGCGCGCTTTGGGCGTTCCGGCGGGCACAGCCCGTCCGCTCGATTGTCACGATCTCAACGGACGGCGAACCGCCCACGTCTCGAAAGTGCGCGCCGTTTACGCGGGATGTGTGAACGCGTCAAGTGATTCACCCCCGCCCCGCCTCGCGGTCGGCCGCGACGGAAACCCCTGACGCTCCCGTTCATTCTCTGACACGTCTCGTCTCGCAGCCACAAGGCCGCCGTTCCATGACCGCAGCGCCGCCGCTCAACGACCCGTTGATACAGCCCCGGCGTCGCCGATGGGCCGGCAAGCGTCTGGCGTTGGGTCTGCTGGCCCTGCTGCTGGTCGCCGTGGCCGTGTGGTTCTTCTTCCTGCGCGGCGGCGAGACGACCGCTCCCTATCGCACCGAGGCGGTTCAGCGGGGCGATATCGTCACCAGCGTCTCGGCCTCGGGGACGCTGGAGGCTCTGGTCACCGTCGAGGTCGGATCGCAGATTTCGGGCCAGGTGACCCAGGTGCTGGTCGACTACAACGACCGGGTGAAGAAGGGCCAGGTGATGGCCGTCCTCGACCCGCAGAATCAGCGCTCGGCGGTCGACCAGTCCCAGGCGGCGATTCAGGCGGCCCAGGCCCAGGTGGCCACGGCCCAGGCGCAGGTCGCCCTGGCCCAGGCCGACTATGAACGGCAGAAATTCCTCTTTGACCGGGGCATCGTCGCCCAGGCCGTGCTCGACACCGCCAGCGCCACCCTGCGCACCGCCAACGCCGGCGTGCAGCAGGCCCGCGCCCAGGTCGCCCAGCAGCAGGCGTCTTTGCGCGCCAATCAGGCGACGCTGGGCCGCACTACCATCGTGGCTCCCATCGACGGCGTGGTCATCGACCGCAAGGTCGAGCCGGGTCAGACCGTGGCCTCCGGCCTCAACGTGGCCGTCCTCTTCACCCTGGCCCAGGACCTGTCGCGGGTTCAGGCTCTGATCAGCGTGGACGAGGCCGACATCGGCGCGGTCAAGGTCGGCCAGACGGTCAAGTTTACGGTCGACGCCTTCCCCAATGACAACTTCGTCGGCCAGGTCACGCGCATCCGCATGTTGCCGACGACCGCATCCAGCGTCGTCGCCTACACCGTCGAGGCCGAGGCCGAGAACCCTGGCGAGAAGCTGCTGCCCGGCATGACCGCCAACGCCGAGATCATCCAGCAGCAGTTGACCAACGTCCTGCGCGTGCCCAACGCCGCCCTGCGCTTCACCCCCGCCAGGATGCAGGCCCCGTCCGGTCAGTCGACGGGCGGCTCGCCCTTCGGCGTCGCGGGCGGTGGGCAGCAGCGCCAGGGCCAGGGTCCGGGTCAGGCCCAGGGCGGCGGACAGGGCGGCATGGCGGTCCGCATCGCCGATCAGCTCAACCTCGACGCCGACCAGAAGCGCAAGATCGAGCCGATCCTTCAGGCCGCCCAGGCCGCGACCCGCGCCGGAGGGCGTACGGCCGCAGCCGGTCGGAACGGCCCGTCCGGCCAGCGGCGCGGCCCTAGTCCGGCTACGGCCGCCGCCTTCAACAAGGCCTTCGACGAGATCAAACCCCTGTTGCGCCCCGACCAGCAGACCCAGCTCGAGACCCTGCGTGGTCGGTTCGCGGGCGGCGGCGGGCGCGGCGTGGTCTGGGTCCTGGTCGGCGACAAACCGGTCCAACGCTCGGTCCGCACCGGCGCCACCGACGGCAGCTATACCGAGATCACCGACGGCGACCTCAAGCCGGGCGATCAGGTCATCACCGGCGGCGGCCCGCGTCCCACCGCCCCCAGCGCCCAGGCCCAGCAGCAGGCCCAGCGTCGCGTCGGCGGCGTCGGCGGCATCGGCGGCGGCGGCGGCGGCCCGCCGCGTTGAGGACAGGTGCATGATCGAGATCGAACGCCTGACCAAGACCTACGTCATGGGCGACGACGTCATCAACGCCCTGGGCGGCGTCTCCATGGCTGTCGACCGAGGCGAGTATATCGCCATCATCGGCCCCTCAGGCTCCGGCAAGTCGACGCTGATGAACGTGCTGGGCGGTCTCGACCGGCCCTCCTCCGGCGCCTATCGGTTCGAGGGCGAGCCGGTGGCCGAGTTCGACGACGACCAGTTGGCGGGGTTTCGCAACCGGCGGATCGGCTTCGTCTTCCAGTCGTTCCAGCTGCTGCCGCGCCTCAGCGCCGTCCAGAACGTCGAACTGCCGATGATCTATGCCGGCATCCCCCCCGCCGAGCGCCGCGCCCGCGCCGTCCAGTTGCTGGAACGGGTCGGCCTGGGCCACCGGCTGAACAACAAGCCGACCCAGATGTCGGGCGGCCAGCAGCAGCGCGTCGCCATCGCGCGAGCCCTGGCCAACGCTCCCGACCTGCTGCTCGCCGACGAACCCACCGGCGCCCTGGACACCGCCACGGGGCAAGAGGTTCTGGAGCTGTTCGACGAGTTGAACCGCCAGGGCCTGACCCTCTGCATCGTCACCCACGACACCGAGGTCGCCGCCCGCGCCCGGCGCCGCGTAGCCTTCCGCGACGGGCATATCGTCAGCGATGAAAGGGGGAGCGAATGACCTTCCAACTTCCGCTCATCCCCCTCTCCCACGTCGTCATCCTCGGGCTTGCCCCGAGGATTCAGCCGCCCGCGCCCTCGACACCCACGCCCCTCCCGCCCCGCACCATTCAGCCCCTCGCCAGCCCCGCCCTCCGCGCGTGGGTTTCACAAACCGCTAGGTTCATTGCCCTGCGCGGAATCCCCTGACATGGACCAGCAAACCCACCCCGGCGCCGCCTCGATGCTCAAGATCACGACCGGCGGGATGAGCCCGTTTGAACTGGTCCGCTTCGCCATCGGCGCCATCGCCGCCCACCCCATGCGCTCGGCCCTGACGTCGCTCGGGGTCGTCATCGGCGTGGCGGCGGTCATCATGATGACCTCGGTCGGCCTCGGCGCGCAGCAGAACGTCGAGAAGGCCCTGTCCAGCCTCGGCACCAACATGCTGGTGGTGCGCTCGGGCGCCCCGCGCGGCGGGGGCGGCGGCTTCGTGCGCGGCGCGGGCGGCAGCGGCACCACACTGACGGCCAAGGACGCCGCCGCCATCGCCGAACTGGACGGGGTCAAGGCCGTCTCCCCCTCGGTCAACGGCGGGGCGCAGTTGATCTATGAGGGATCAAACTGGTCCACTCGGATCGAGGGCGTCACGCCCGACTACCTGATCGCCCGCGACCTCACCCTGTCGTCCGGCCAGATGTTCGACCAGGCCGCCGCCGATAGCGGGCGCAAGGTCGCCGTCCTGGGGCAAACCGTCGTCGGCAACCTGTTCGGCGAAGGCGTTGATCCCGTCGGCCAGCGCATCCGCGTCGGCCCCATCCCCTTTACCGTCATCGGCGTCCTGTCGCCCAAGGGCCAGTCGGGCTTCCAGGATCAGGACGACATCGTGGTCGTGCCTCTGGACGCCGCGCGTTCCCGCATCATCGGCCGCGGCCTGTCCGGCGACCAGATCAACCAGATCTACGTCAAGGCGACCGACAAGGACGCCCTCTATCAACTGGAGCAGGACGTCACCAACCTGCTGCGCGAGCGCCACCGCATCCAGCGCGGCGCCGACGACGATTTCAACGTCCAGAACCTGACCTCGATCCAGGAAGCCGCCCAGGCCTCGACCGCCACCTTCACCATCCTGCTGGCCGCCGTGGCCGGGGTGTCGCTGGTGGTCGGCGGGGTCGGCATCATGAACATCATGCTGGTCAGCGTGACCGAACGCACCCGGGAGATCGGCCTGCGCATGGCCATCGGCGCCCGGCGCAGCGACGTCCTGACTCAGTTCGCGCTGGAGTCCGTGGCCCTGTCGCTGCTGGGCGGGCTGATCGGCCTGGTCCTCGGCGTCGGCGGCGCCCTGTTGATGTCCAAGTTCGGCGACTGGCCCGCCGCCATCCCGGCCTGGGCCGCGCCCCTGGCCATCGGCTTCTCCACCTTCGTCGGGGTCGTCTTCGGGGCCTACCCCGCCTGGCGTGCGGCGCAACTGGATCCGATCGAGGCCCTGCGGCGAGAGTAGCGCCCATGCAACCCTATCTGTGAGATCGACGTTCCGCGATATTGGAGACTCGCCCCGATATTGCCATGCTTGCCTTGGCATCTTTCGCGACGAGGGTTGGGGGAAGCCGCTATGACCGTTGCAGTCCTGGCCGGAGCGCCGGCCCATCGTCCGCGTCCAGGCGTGCGGCGCGCCCTGATGGCGGGCGCTTCGGTGCTGCTGCACGTCGGCGTCCTGGGGTCCATGATCCTGCTGGCGGCCAGCGAAGACCAGGCCGTCCGCCTGCCCCCGCCGCCGCCCATCATCCAGTTGGAGATCGAGCGGCCACCGGTCATGCCGGAACGTCTGCGTCCGGTGGCTCCGATCCCGGTCCCGGTCCCGACGCCAGAGCCCCTGCCCGCGCCCACGCCATCGACCGAGGCGGCCCCGTTGGCCACGCCGATCCCGGCGCCGCAGGTCACGCCGACCCCGGCGGCGCCACAGCCGACGCCACAGGCTGCGCCCCAGACGACGGCCCAGGTGACGCCCGCGCCGACGCCTGCGCCGACGCCCATTCCGGCTCCGATGCCGATTGCGGTTCCGGTTCCGGCTCCGGTTCCGATTGCGGTTCCGGCTCCGGTTCCCGTGCCGGCCCTCAAGCCCATGCCGATGCCGCCGGCCGCCGCCGAACAGGCGACGCCCGCCCCGGCGCCCGTCGCGCCGATCCGTTCGCGCAAGAAGGACGAGGATGAGGCTCTCGACGGACCGCCCGCGGCGCCGGCCCCGCGCATCGCTGCTCCCGCGCCCGGCGCGCCCTCGGCCGCCGCCGCCGGCGTGCCGGGCGTTTCCGACGCCTGGCGCTTCGCCCCGGAAGGTCAGGACTCGCGCAACGCCCGCGCCTTGCGCACCTCGCCCGCGGGCTGTCGCTCGACCGAGATCCTCTCCCGCGGCGAACAGGCCATCTGCGACGAGCGTTTCAACGCCCGCGCGGCCGAGGGCGCGGCGCGCGGCGCGATCAGCGGCAGCGGCAACGCCCAGCGCGATGCCCGCTTCGCCCGCGAAGGCGCGCGCGAGATGCAACGCTATGAGGTCCAGCGCCGCCCCGTGTCGGGCGGCGTCGGCGTCTTGCCGCCCCAGGAATGCTACGGCTCGAACTTCGGCGTGGGCTGCGCCGGCGCCCACCTCCCTCCGTCCATGCGCCACGAAGCTACGACCAACATCAAGCAGGACAGCAACAAGCTTGAAGACCCGCGCTAGTCCTAGAGAGGGCGCTGCTTTCCTCCCCACTCTGTGGGGAGGGGGACCGCGTAGCGGTGGAGGGGCCTACGCCCCGCAAAGCAACAAGACGCCCCTCCGTCACGGACGCTCACGCGCCCGCGCCGCCTCCCCATCCGCTCCGCGAATAGGGAGGAGAACCGCCAGCGCGAAGGCGCGGTAAGCCCCAATCCGGCCTCAAGCAGCGCGAAGCGCGATAGGCCCAAAAGAAAAGAGCGGCGCTGTTTCCAGCGCCGCCCTCTTCAGTCTTCGGTTCCGAAAACGGATCAGCCTTCCGACTGCTCCAGTTCCAGGGCCAGATCGGCCGGCAGCGGCTCGATCGCATCTTCGCGGGCCTGGGTCAGTTCCGCGTCGCGCTCGTTCGCCAGCTTCTGCAGAGCCCGCAGATAGGCGCCCGTGCCCGCCGGGATCAGGCGGCCGACGATGACGTTTTCCTTCAGGCCTTCCAGCATGTCCTTCTTGCCGTGGACCGAAGCGTCGGTGAGGACGCGGGTGGTCTCCTGGAAGGACGCCGCCGAGATGAAGCTGCGCGTTTGCAGCGACGCCTTGGTGATGCCCAGCAGGACGGGCTGCGTGGTGGCCAGACGACCGCCGCGCTTCTCGACCTTCTGGTTTTCCAGAACGGCTTCGGCCACTTCGACGGTGTCGCCACGGATCAAGGTGGTTTCACCCGAATCCAGGACTTCGACCTTCTGCAGCATCTGACGGACGATGACTTCGATGTGCTTGTCGTTGATCGGCACGCCCTGCAGTCGGTAGACCTCCTGCACTTCGTTCACCAGATACTCGGCCAGCGCCTCGACGCCCTGGATGCGCAGCAGGTCGTGCGGATCCGGGTTGCCGTCGATGATGTAGTCGCCCTTCTGGATCAGATCGCCGTCGTGGACGGAGATGTGCTTGCCCTTCGGGATCAGGAATTCGACCGCCTCGGCCTGGTTGCCGTCGGCGTCCAGTTCCGGGGTGATCTTGATGCGGCGCTTGTTCTTGTAGTCGCGACCGAACTCAACGCGGCCATCCATTTCGGCGATGACGGCGCAGTCCTTCGGACGGCGGGCTTCGAACAGTTCGGCGACGCGCGGCAGACCGCCGGTGATGTCGCGGGTCTTGGCGCCTTCGGTCGGAACACGAGCGATGATCTCGCCCGGCTTGACCTCGTCGCCGTTGGACACGGACAGAACGGCGCCCACGGGCAGCAGGTAGCGGGCGTCAGAGCCCGAGGCCAGCTTGGCGTAGGTGTCGCCCAGGGTCACGCCCATGGCCGGACGCAGGTCCGAACCGCGGGGGCTGGCGCGCCAGTCGGAAACCACGCGCTGGGCGATGCCCGTCGCTTCGTCGGTTTCTTCGCGGACCGACAGGCCCTCGACCAGGTCTTCAAAGCGGATCACGCCGCCGACTTCGGTCAGGATCGGGGTGGTGTAGGGGTCCCACTCCGCCAGACGCTGGTTCTTCTTGATCTCGGCGCCTTCCTTGACGCGCAGACGGGCGCCGTACGGGACCTTGTGGGTCTCGCGGTCCTTGCCGTCCACGACCACGGTGACGACGACGTTGCGGCTCATGGCCACCAGGTCGCCGTGCGCGGCGGTGACGGTCGGGCCGACGATCTTGGCCTTACCGGCGTTGGTCGCCTCGTAGAACGAGGTTTCCGCCACCTGGGCCGTACCGCCGATGTGGAAGGTCCGCATCGTCAGCTGGGTGCCCGGTTCGCCGATCGACTGGGCGGCGATGACGCCGACCGCTTCGCCGATGTTGACGTTGGTGCCGCGCGCCAGGTCACGGCCGTAGCACATGCCGCAGATGCCCGCGTCGGCTTCACAGGTCAGGGCCGAACGGACCTTGATCGACTGGACGCCGGCCGCGTCGATGACCTCGATCTCTTCTTCCTGCAGGTAGGAATCCGCGGGGAACAGGATCTTGTCGCCGCCCGGCTCCTTGATGTCCTCGGCCGCATAGCGACCCAGGACGCGTTGGCCCAGCGAGACCAGCACGTCGCCGCCTTCGACCACGGCGCGCAGGGTGATGCCGCGCGTCGAGCCGCAGTCTTCCTCGGTGACGATCGAGTCCTGCGCCACGTCCACCAGACGACGGGTCAGGTAACCCGAGTTGGCGGTCTTCAGCGCGGTGTCGGCCAGACCCTTACGGGCGCCGTGGGTGGAGTTGAAGTATTCAAGGACGGTCAGGCCTTCCTTGAAGTTCGAGATAATCGGCGTCTCGATGATCTCGCCCGAGGGCTTGGCCATCAGGCCGCGCATGCCGCCCAGCTGCTTCATCTGGGCCTGCGAACCACGGGCGCCGGAGTTGGCCATCATGAAGACGGAGTTGATGTCCGGCTCCTGGCCCTTGATCAGGACGCGGGGCTGGGCGATCTCGGCCATCATCTCGTCGGCGATCTTGTCCGTGGCCTTGGCCCAGGCGTCGACGACCTTGTTGTACTTCTCGCCCTTGGTGATGAGGCCGTCAGCGTATTGCTGCTCGTACTCTTCGACCTGAGTGCGCGTTTCAGCGACCATCTGTTCCTTCTTGGCGGGGATGACGATGTCGTCCTTACCAACGGAAATGCCGGCCTTGGCGGCTTCGCGGAAGCCCAGCTGCATCATCTGGTCGGCGAAGATGACCGTCGCCTTCTGACCGCAGTGACGATAGACCTGATCGATCAGGTTACCGATTTCCTTCTTGGTCAGGTTCTTCTCAAGCAGGCGGTAGCCGATGTTGGCGTTGTGCGGCAGCAGCGCGCCCAGCTTCATCCGGCCCGGGGTCGTGTCGATGACCTTGGTGACGACTTCGCCTTCCGCATTCATCTCGGTCCAGCGCGCCTTGATCTTGGTGTGCAGGCCGACGACGGCCGCATCCAGAGCCGCGTCGATTTCCCCCATGTTGGCGAACAGCTTGCCTTCGCCCGGCTGGTTCTCCTTGACCAGCGACAGGTAGTACAGACCCAGGACGATGTCCTGCGACGGCACGATGATCGGCTTGCCGTTGGCGGGCGACAGGATGTTGTTCGTCGACATCATCAGGACGCGCGCTTCCAGCTGGGCCTCGAGGCTCAGCGGGACGTGAACGGCCATCTGGTCGCCGTCGAAGTCGGCGTTGAACGCGGTACAGACCAGCGGGTGCAGGCGGATGGCCTTGCCCTCGATCAGCTTCGGCTCGAACGCCTGGATGCCCAGACGGTGAAGCGTCGGCGCGCGGTTCAGCATGACCGGGTGTTCCCGGATCACTTCTTCCAGGATGTCCCAGACCTGCGGCTGCTCGCGCTCGACCATGCGCTTGGACTGCTTGACGGTGCCCGACAGGCCCTTGGCGTCCAGGCGCGCATAGATGAACGGCTTGAACAGCTCGAGCGCCATCTTCTTCGGCAGGCCGCACTCGTGCAGCTTCAGTTCCGGACCCACGGTGATGACCGAACGGCCCGAATAGTCGACGCGCTTGCCCAGCAGGTTCTGACGGAAGCGGCCCTGCTTGCCCTTCAGCATGTCGGCCAGCGACTTCAGCGGACGCTTGTTGGCGCCCGTGATCACGCGACCGCGACGACCGTTGTCGAACAGGGCGTCGACCGATTCCTGCAGCATCCGCTTTTCGTTGCGGATGATGATGTCGGGCGCGCGCAGCTCGATCAGGCGCTTCAGGCGGTTGTTACGGTTGATGACCCGGCGATACAGGTCGTTCAGGTCCGAGGTCGCGAAGCGGCCGCCGTCCAGCGGCACCAGCGGACGCAGTTCCGGCGGGATGACCGGCACGATCGTCAGGATCATCCACTCCGGCTTGTTGCCGGATTCCAGGAAGGCCTCGATCAGCTTCAGGCGCTTGGACGCCTTCTTGGCCTTCATTTCCGAAGGGCTGTCGGCCAGTTCGCCGCGGTGACGCTCGGCTTCCGCGTGCAGGTCGATGCCCATCAGCAGGTTGCGGACGGCCTCGGCGCCGATTTCAGCCGTGAAGCCGTCGTCGCCGTACTCTTCCTGGTAGCGGTAGAACTCGTCTTCCGTCAGCAGCTGGTTCTGCTTCAGCGGGGTCAGACCCGGCTCGGTGACGATGTAGTTTTCGAAGTAGAGGACGCGTTCCACGTCCTTCAGCGCCATGTCCAGCATCAGCGAGATGCGCGACGGCAGGGACTTCAGGAACCAGATGTGGGCGACCGGGGCGGCCAGGTCGATGTGACCCATGCGCTCGCGGCGAACGCGAGCCAGGGTGACTTCAACGCCGCACTTCTCGCAGATGATGCCCTTGTACTTCATGCGCTTGTACTTGCCGCACAGGCATTCGTAGTCCTTGGTCGGGCCAAAGATACGGGCGCAGAACAGGCCGTCGCGCTCGGGCTTGAACGTCCGGTAGTTGATGGTTTCCGGCTTCTTGATCTCGCCAAACGACCACGACCGGATCTTCTCCGGCGAGGCCAGGGCGATCTTGATCTGGTCGAAGGTCGGAGTGACCGGAACCGGGTTGAAGATGTTCAGGACTTCCTGGTTCATCTTTTTTCCTTCTGCGGGAATGCCCCGCGAAAATTCATTCAGAGAGGAGAACAGGCGGACCGCCCTCCCCCGCCGGAGCGAGAGAGGGCGCTTGATCCGATCAGCTGTTTTCCAGCTCCACGTTCAGGCCCAGCGAGCGCATTTCCTTGATGAGAACGTTGAAGCTCTCGGGAATGCCGGCTTCGAAGCTGTCGTCGCCGCGGACGATCGCTTCATAGACCTTGGTGCGGCCCGCCACGTCGTCGGACTTCACCGTCAGCATTTCCTGCAGGGTGTAGGCGGCGCCGTAAGCTTCCAGAGCCCAGACCTCCATTTCCCCGAAGCGCTGACCGCCGAACTGCGCCTTGCCGCCCAGCGGCTGCTGGGTGACGAGCGAGTACGGGCCGATCGAGCGGGCGTGGATCTTGTCGTCGACCAGGTGGTGCAGCTTCAGCATGTAGATGTAGCCGACCGTGACCGGACGCTTGAACTGCTCGCCCGTCTGACCATCGAACAGGATCGACTGACCCGAACGATCCAGACCCGCCGATTCCAGCAGGTTCTCGATGTCCGAGATGTGCGCGCCGTCGAAGACCGGGGTCGCGAAGGGCACGCCCTTGGACAGGTTCTTCGCCAGTTCGATCAGATCGTCCTCGTCCTGCGGCAGAGGGGTGTCCTCGCCGTAGATCTCGGTCAGACGCTGAACCAGCGCCTGCTTCTGACCGCCGTGCTGCCACGCTTCCAGCAGAGCGGAGATCTGCTTGCCCAGACCGGCGGCGGCCCAACCCAGGTGGGTTTCGAAGATCTGGCCGATGTTCATGCGCGACGGCACGCCCAGCGGGTTCAGAACGATGTCGACGTGCGTGCCGTCTTCCAGGTGCGGCATGTCCTCGATCGGCAGGATCTTGGAGATGACGCCCTTGTTGCCGTGACGGCCGGCCATCTTGTCGCCGGGCTGAAGCTTGCGCTTCACGGCCACGAAGACCTTGACCATCTTCATCACGCCAGGCGGCAGCTCGTCGCCGCGCTGCAGCTTCTCGACCTTGTCTTCGAAGCGACGGTCGAGCGCCTTACGGGCGTCCTCGAACTGCTTCTTCATGGCCTCGAGCTCGCCCATCGCCTTCTCGTCGTCGAGGGCGACCTGCCACCACAGGCCCTTGGACACTTCGGCCAGCTTCTCTTCGGTCACGTCGCCGCGGCCCATGCCCTTCGGGCCCGAGACGGCGGACTTGCCGAGCAGCAGCGGCTTCAGGCGGCCATAGACGTTGCGCTCAAGGATCTTGAGCTCGTCGTCGCGGTCCTTGCCGAGGCGTTCGATTTCGGCGCGTTCGATCGCCATGGCGCGCTCGTCCTTGTCGACGCCGTGACGGTTGAAGACGCGCACATCGACGACCGTGCCGGCGACGCCGGGCGGCAGACGCAGGCTGGTGTCGCGCACGTCCGAAGCCTTCTCGCCGAAGATGGCGCGCAGCAGCTTCTCTTCCGGCGTCATCGGGCTTTCGCCCTTCGGCGTGACCTTGCCGCACAGGATGTCGCCCGGCTGGACTTCGGCGCCGATGGCCACGATGCCCGCTTCGTCGAGGTTGCGCAGGGCTTCCTCGCCGACGTTCGGGATGTCGCGGGTGATCTCTTCAGGGCCCAACTTCGTGTCACGCGCCATCACTTCGAACTCTTCGAGGTGGATGGAGGTGAAGACGTCGTCGCGCACGATGCGCTCCGAGATCAGGATGGAGTCTTCGAAGTTGTAGCCGTTCCAGGGCATGAAGGCGACGAGGGCGTTGCGGCCCAGAGCCAGTTCGCCCAGGTCCGTCGACGGGCCGTCGGCGATGACGTCGCCGGTCTTCACTTCATCGCCCACGCGCACGATCGGGCGCTGGTTGATGCAGGTCGACTGGTTGGAACGCTGGAACTTCGACAGGCGGTAGATGTCGACGCCCGAACGGCCGGCGTCCAGTTCGTTGGTCGCACGGACCACGATGCGGGTGCCGTCGATCTGCTCGACCACGCCGTCACGACGGGCGACCACGACAGCGCCGGAGTCCACGGCCACGACCGCTTCCATGCCGGTGCCGACCAGCGGCGCGTCCGACTGCACCAGAGGCACGGCCTGGCGTTGCATGTTCGCGCCCATCAGTGCGCGGTTGGCGTCATCGTTTTCCAGGAAGGGGATCAGGGCGGCGGCGACCGAAACGACCTGCTTCGGCGACACGTCCATCATGTCGACGTCGGCCTTGGTCAGCAGCTGCGATTCACCGTTGATCCGGCCGGGGACCAGGTCCTCGACGATCTCGCCGTCACGCAGTTCGATGTTCGACTGGGCGATGACGTGCTTCGCCTCTTCCATGGCCGAGATGTAGACCACCTCGTCCGTGGCCTTGCCGTCCTTCACGCGACGGTAGGGGCTCTCGATGAAGCCGTACTTGTTGACGCGGGCGTGGGTGGCCAGCGAGTTGATCAGGCCGATGTTCGGGCCTTCCGGCGTTTCGATCGGGCAGATGCGGCCGTAGTGGGTCGGGTGAACGTCGCGGACTTCAAAGCCGGCGCGCTCACGCGTCAGACCGCCAGGGCCAAGCGCCGAAAGGCGACGCTTGTGGGTGATCTCCGACAGCGGGTTCGTCTGGTCCATGAACTGCGACAGCTGCGAGGAGCCGAAGAATTCACGAACAGCGGCGGCGGCCGGTTTGGCGTTGATCAGGTCGTGCGGCATGACCGTGTCGATATCGACGCTGGACATGCGCTCCTTGATGGCGCGCTCCATGCGCAGCAGACCGACGCGGTACTGGTTTTCCAGCAGCTCGCCGACCGAACGCACGCGACGGTTGCCCAGGTTGTCGATGTCGTCGATCTCGCCGCGGCCGTCCTTCAGGCCGACCAGGATCTGCAGCACCTTCAACACGTCGTCCTTTTGCAGGACGCGGATTTCGTCGGAAACCTCGGGGGTTTCCAGACGCATGTTCATCTTGACCCGGCCAACGGCCGACAGGTCGTAGCGCTCCGAGTCGAAGAACAGCGAGTTGAACATCGCTTCGGCGGCTTCCGGGGTCGGCGGCTCGCCCGGACGCATGACGCGATAGATGTCGAACAGGGCGTCTTCACGGCCCGTGTTCTTGTCCACGCGCAGGGTGTTGCGCATGTAGGCGCCGACCGTGACGTGGTCGATGTCCAGCACGTCGATGGTGGTGAAGCCGTGCTCTTCCAGCAGGGCGATCGACTCGGCGTCCAGCTCGTCGCCGGCCTCGGCGTAGATCTCGCCGGTTTCGTAGTTGACCGCGTCGGCGGCCAGATACTTGGTCAGCAGGGCGTCAGCCGCCAGCGACAGCGAGGTCAGGCCGCCATCGGCCAGCTTTTTGGCGGCGCGGGCGCTGATCTTCTGACCGGCTTGGGCGACCACTTCGCCGGTGTCGGCGTCGACCAGGTCGAACTCGGGCTTCACCCCGCGCCAGCGTTCCGGCTTGTAGGGCGTGACCCAGCCTTCGCCGCGCTTCTCGAACGGGACGGTCTCGTAGAAGGTCTTGAGGATTTCCTCGCCGTCCATGCCCAGGGCCAGCAGGAAGCTGGTGGCCGGCAGTTTACGACGACGGTCGATACGGACGAAGACCACGTCCTTGGCGTCGAACTCGAAGTCGAGCCACGAACCGCGGTACGGGATGACGCGGGCGGCGAACAGCAGCTTGCCCGACGAGTGGGTCTTGCCCTTGTCGTGGTCGAAGAAGACGCCCGGCGAACGGTGCATCTGCGAGACGATCACGCGCTCGGTGCCGTTGACGATGAAGGTGCCCTTGTCCGTCATGAGCGGGATATCGCCCATGTAGACGTCCTGCTCCTTGATGTCCTTGACCGAACGGGCGCCCGTTTCTTCCTCGGTCTCAAAGACGATCAGGCGCAGCTTGACCTTCAGCGGCGCGGCATAGGTCATGTCGCGCTGGATGCATTCTTCGACGTCGTACTTGGGGTCCTCGAACTCGTAGGACACGTACTCCAGGACGGCGCGCTCGTTAAAGTCCTTGATCGGGAAGACCGACTTGAAGACCGCCTCGATGCCCTGGTCCCGACGCACGCCGCTGCGCACTTCGCGCTGCAGGAACTGCTCGTAGGAAGCGCGCTGAACCTCGATCAGGTTCGGCATCTTCACCGCTTCGGGGATGCGCCCGAACGAGTGACGAATGCGCTTCTTTCCGGTGAACGAGGTGGCGGAGGCGATCTTACCCAGGGCGAGACCGTCAGTGGAGTTTGCCATTCTGTTTTCCCAATCGCGGACCGATGAGGGCCCGACGTCAATGCAGCAGCCACGGCCCGCCAACCCGGCGATCCGTGACCGTAATTCTCTCGGCGCCCACCCTCGACCCGCCAGGGGATCAGGGCGCCTCATATGCTCGCTCCTTGGGAAAGGAGCGACGCCTGCGCACCGGTCGGAGGGCGACAAACCGGGCCTCGGCGCTTTCGCGCGGGATTCATGGAATCTGCGGAGCGGCATATATACGCTGATCTTCGGCGAAATAAAGGCCTTCGACACAGTAAAACCAGCCGTCATCCCGGGGCGGCGCAGCCGAACCCGGGACCCAGGCGGCGGCCTACCGGCGCCGTCCTGCCAGGGTCAAACGCCTGGGTCCCGGCTCTTTGCTTCGCTGCGGCCGGGATGACGGCACGACCTCGTCGACACCGCCGTTCGTTATGCTAAGCCTAGCCTTATGAACCGCATCGTCCCGCCCGCGCTTGCCGCCGCCGCCTTCGCCCTGACCCTGTCCGCCTGCGCCACCATGCCAGCGACGACCGCCCAGGTCGCCCCGCAAGGCCCCGCCACCCAGGAAAACTGGGAAGTCGGCCAGACCGCCTACCTGATGTGGAACGGCCAGCAGCGCGGCTGGAGCGTCACCCCGTCGGGCCTGCAGTACCGCCGCGTCGGCAAGGCCAGGCCGAATGGCGTCCAGCCGACCGCCACCGATACGGTCAAAGTCCACTATCGCGGCACCTTCATCGACGGGCGCGAGTTCGACAGCTCCTATTCGCGCAACCAACCCGCCAGCTTCCCGCTGAACCGCGTCATCAAGGGCTGGACCGAGGGCGTCGCTCTGATGCGCGTCGGCGAGACCTATGAGTTCGTCATCCCCGCCGACCTCGCCTACGGCGCGCGCTGGGTCGGCGGCGAGATTCCGCCGAACTCGGCCCTGCGCTTCACCGTCGAACTGCTGGAAGTGAACCCGGCGGGCTGATCCCGCGCGAGGTTCCCGCCTCATAAAGCCCTCCCCCTCGATGGGGGAGGGTTGGGTGGGGGTGAAGGCCGGTCGTTTCAGAATATGGACGCGGGAGGCATCGCCGCGCCTCAGGCGCCACATCCTCAAAACGGAGCGCCCACACCCCCATCCCCGCCCCTTCCCCCATCGAGGGGGAAGGGAGACAATCGACACCCTTTTCCGCCCAGCCATCCTAACCGAGCCGTCCACTCCCTTGCTGCACAAGGGAGTGCCGTCGCGCCACGCCCGTTCAACGCACCCTGGCCGGCGCCGCGCCTACTCTTGCGGGCATGAGCATTCATCCCGAAACCCCGCCTCAGGCCCGCACCCGCCGCTCCGCCGATCTCTGGGCTCTGGCCCGCGCCGACTACCTGGCGGGCGGCAGCGCGCCCGAGGTGTGCGAGCGCCACAACCTCAGTCTCTCGACCTTCCGCCACCGCGCCCGCGTCGAGGGTTGGCGGCGCGTCGATCAGGTCGAAACGCCCGTGGACGCGCCCTTCACCGAGCCGCCCGTCACCTATGAGCGCGAATACGACCCCGGCGATTGGCGCAACTTCGCCGAGGAACTGGACCGCCCCGCCCCCATCGAGGGGATAAGGCCGCCGCACGACGACTACGAAGTCCACGACGGCTTCGGCACCCGGCCTCCCCGCGCCATGCCCGCAGCAGCACCCGATCACCCGAACTTCGACCTCCAGGGCCCGTGCGAAGTCCTGCTCGAGGCCTACGCCACGCCCGGCGAACTGGCCGACCTCGCCTGGCTCAACGCCGAGCAGGCCATCCGGTCGGGCCGCATGATCGAGGCGCGGGGCTGGACCCGAATCCACCGCGACCTCGCCGCGACCAGCCGCCACTCCCCCGAAACCCGCCTCGCCCATGCGCGCAGCGACCTCCTGCGCGTCGACAAGGAAAAGCGAAAGGAACGCGCCCGTCTGGAGGATCTCCAGCATCAGGTCGCTCTCGCCCGGCAAGCGGCGGAAAGGACCTGAATCGCCCCGAACCGCCCTGGTCATTGCACCAATTGCACTGTTTTTTTCGATGCACGGTGCAATCCCGCCCTCCCTCGCTTGACGCAGGGGGCGACACATTGTGGTCTGCGGCCCAGTTCGAGCCGCGCTGGGGCGGCCCTCGGGGAATTCCTGTCCATGAAGCGTTTCGTCCTGGCCGTCAGCGCCTCCGCTCTTCTGGTTTCGATGGGCGCGCCTGCCCTGGCGCAAGTCGGCACGCCCGCCCTGCCCGTCGCCCTGGCGCCGATCCCTCAGGCCAAGGACGTGGCCTATCCGGGCGTGATCAGCCTCGACGTCGACGCCACCGACATCGGCCGGCGGCTGGTGCAGGTGCGCCAGACCATCCCCGTGACCCAGGCGGGTCCGATGGTCCTGCTCTACCCGCAGTGGCTGCCGGGCAACCACAGCCCCTCCGGCCCGGTCGCCAATGTCGGCGGCCTGACCTTCACCGCCAACGGCCAGCGGCTGGAGTGGGTTCGCAACACGGCCAATCCCTGGGCCTATCAGATCGACGTCCCCGCCGGCGTCAGCCAGATCGAGGTCGCCTTCCAGTGGCTGACCCCGGTCGAAGCCCCCCAGGGCCGGATCACCGTCACGCCTGAGATGCTGAACATCCAGTGGGAGAAGGCCCTCCTCTACCCTGCCGGCTACTACTCGCGTCAGATCACCTTCAGGCCGACCCTGAAACTGCCCGCCGGCTGGAACTACGGCGCCGGCCTCGACACCGTCAGCTTCGAGAACGGCGTGGCGACCTTCGCCCCCATCACCCTCGACCATCTGGCGGACAGCCCGGTCTTCGCCGGCCAGTACTACCGCCAGATCGACCTCGATCCGGGCGGCCGCTCGCCCGTCCGCCTGAACGTGGTGGCCGACACCGCCAAGATGCTGGAAGCCACCGACGAGCACATTCAGCTGCACCGCAACCTGGTAGCCCAGGCCGACCGCCTGTTCGGCGCCCGCCACTACAACCACTACGATTTCCTGCTGGCCGTGACGGACAAGCTGGGCGGCATCGGCCTGGAGCATCAGCGCTCGTCCGAGAACAGCGTCGACGTCAAATACTTCACCGACCGCGAAGCCACCCTCGCCGACCGCGACCTGCTGGGCCACGAATACACCCACAGCTGGAACGGCAAGTGGCGCCGCCCCGCCGACCAGATGACGCCCAACCTCAACGAGCCGCTGCAGAACTCCCTGCTCTGGGTCTATGAGGGCCAGACGCAGTACTGGGGCCTGGTCCTGACCGCCCGCGCCGGCCTGATGACCAAGCAGCAGGCGCTGGACGTCCTGGCCATGACCGCCGCCAGCTTCCAGAACATCCCGGGCCGCCAGTGGCGCGCCATGCAGGACACCACCAACGACCCCATCATCAGCCAGCGCCGGCCCCAGCCCTGGGGCAGCTACCAGCGCAGCGAGGACTACTACCGCGAAGGCTCGCTGATCTGGCTCGACGCCGACACCCTGATCCGCGAGCAGACGGGCGGCAAGAAGTCGCTGGACGACTTCGCCAAGGCCTTCTTCGGCGTCGAGGACGGCAACTGGAACCCGGCCCCCTACACCTTCGACACCGTCACCTCGACCTTGGCCGGGGTCCAGACCAAGGACTGGGCCGCCTTCCTGCGCGAGCGTCTGGACGCGGTCGGCCCGACCTCGCGCGGCCCGCTCGACGGCATCGAGCGCGGCGGCTACCGCCTGGTCTTCAAGGAGCAGCCCTCCGGCTACATGGGCGCCCTCTACAAGGAGCTGGGCCGCAACGACTTCACCTATTCGCTCGGCTTCATGATGAACAAGGCGAACAAGATCACCTCGGTCCTGTGGGGCGGCCCGGCCTTCGAACAGGGCCTGACCTCGGGCTGGGAAGTCGTCGCCGTCGGCGGTCGCGCCGCCTCGGCCGACGCGCTCAAGGACGCCGTCACCGCCGCCAAGGGAACATCCGAGCCGATCGAGCTGATCCTCAAGAACGGCGACGTCTTCAAGACCGTCCGCTTCGACTACCACGACGGTCTGCGCTACCCGCAGTTGGAGCGGATCGAGGGCACGCCCGACCGTCTGGGCGACATCCTGTCGCCTCGCCGTCGATAGGAAACACCCCCAAAGCACCCTTCTCCCCTCGGGGGAGAAGGTGGCTCGCGGAGCGAGACGGATGAGGGGGCCGTCGGCTTCACACACGGCGCCAGCCGCCTTGCCGTTGATACCGCCCCCTCATCCGAGCGGCTCCGCCGCCCACCTTCTCCCCCAAGGGGAGAAGGATCAAAGGAACCAAGAGACCCATGACCCGACGCCTGCCCGCCGCCGCCCTCGCCCTGTTGCTGACCTCGGTCGCCTCGACCGCTCTGGCTCAGGACGCCTGGACCGGCCCGCAGGCGCCGGCGTCGCCCACGCCCCAGAACACGCCCCTGGCCCTGCCCCGCGCCCTGCCGCCGATCCCGGCCCCCACGGCCGCCGCCTACCCCGGCGTCATCCGCTATGAGGTCGACGCCACGGACGTGGAGCGCAAGATCGTCCGCGTCCGCCAGACCATCCCGGTCGCGGCCGGGCCTCTGGTCCTGCTCTATCCGAAATTCCTGCCGGGCAACCACGCCGCCACCGGCCCGATCCAGCTGATCTCCGGCGTCACCGTGACAGGCGGCGGAAGCCGTATCGACTGGCTGCGCGACACCATCGACCCCTACGCCTTCCACCTCGACGTCCCCCAGGGCGTCAATGAGATCGTGGTCGAGTTCCAGTGGCTGACCCAGCCCGACAACGCCACCTGGCGCGTGACCATGACGCCCGAGATGGTCAACCTGCAGTGGGAGAAGGCGCTGCTCTATCCCGCCGGCTACCGCTCGACCGGCATCACCTTCGCCCCGTCGATCCGCCTGCCGCAGGGCTGGAAATACGGCGTGGCGCTGGACACCGACAGCTTCACGGACGGCCTGGCGACCTTCAAGCCGACCGACCTCTACACCCTGATCGACAGTCCCCTGTTCGGCGGCGTCAACTTCCAGCGCATCGCCATCGATCCGCACCGGGGGAACGGCGAGGGCGCGGTTCACCTGAACATCGTCGCCGACGAGGCCAAGAACCTAGCCCCCACCGCCGAGCAACTGGGCTGGTTCGAGAACCTGGTCACCCAGACCGACCGCCTGTTCGGCGCCCGCCCCTATGACCGCTACGACTTCCTGGTCGCCGCCACGTCGAAGCTCGGCGGCATCGGCCTGGAGCATCACCGCTCGTCCGAGAACGCGGTCCCGGCCGACTTCTTCACCAACTGGGGCAAGAACCTGGGCAGCGTCGGCCTGCTGCCGCATGAGTTCACCCACGCCTGGAACGGCAAGCGCCAGCGCCCGGCCGACGAACTGACCTCCAACCACAACATCCCCACCCAGAACACCCTTCTCTGGGTCTATGAAGGCCAGACGGAATACTGGGGCGACGTGCTGACCGCCCGCTCGGGCCTGGCGTCCAAGGCCGATATCCTGACCAGTTTCGCCGAGGTCGCCGCCTTCTACGACAACCAGCCCGGTCGCGCCTGGCGCCCGCTGCAGGACGTCAACAACCACAACCTGCTCGGCTACCGGACCAGCAACCCTTACGCCTCGTGGATGCGCGGCACCGGCGACTATTACCGCGAGTCCCTGCTGATCTGGCTGGACGCCGACACCCTGATCCGTGAGGCCACAGGCGGCAAGAAGTCGCTGGACGACTTCGCCAAGGGCTTCTTCGGCGGCGACGACGGTTCCTACGCCCCGCGCGGCTATATCTTCGACGACGTGGTCGCCGCCCTGAACGCCGTCCATCCGCACGACTGGGCCGGCTTCCTGCGCACCCGCCTGGACGCGACCGGACCCGACGCCAAGGCCCCGCTCGACGGTCTGGCGCGTGGCGGCTACCGCCTGACCTATACCGACAGCCTGACCGCCGCCGAGAAGCGCATCCAAAGCGGCTGGGACAAGGACTTCCAGTACTCGCTGGGCTTCACCCTCTCAGGCGCGACGAACAAGCTGACCGGCGTCCGCTGGGGCGGCCGGGCCTTCGAGGCCGACATCGGGCCCGGCTGGGAACTGGTGGCCGTCAACGACGTCGCCGCCTCGGCCGAGATTCTGCGCGACGCCGTCACCGCCGCCAAGGGCACGGACGCGCCCATCGCCCTGCTGCTCAAGAACGGCGACCGCTACCGCACCGTCGTCTTCGACTACCACGACGGCCTGCGCTACCCGCGCCTGGAGCGAATCCCCGGCACGCCGGACCGGCTGGGCGACATCCTGACGCCCCGCCGCCGCTAGGAAACAGAAACGGCCCGGGAGCGATCCCGGGCCGTTTTCATATGGCTTAGGCCTTCAGCAGCGCCAAAAGCGCCTCGGCCGCCTCGCGCGACGAGGCCGGGTTCTGGCCCGTGACCAGCGTCCCGTCGGTCAGAACATAGGAGCCCCAGTCCGCGCCCTTGCTGAAGCGCCCGCCCCTGGCGGTCAGAACGTCCTCGACCAGGAAGGGCACGACCTGGGTCAGGCCCACAGCCTCTTCCTCGCTGTTGGTGAAGCCGGTGACCGGCCTGCCCTTGACCATCGGCTGGCCGTCGGCGCCCTTCACGTCCTTGAGAACGCCCGGCGCATGGCAGACGAAGCCCGTCGGCTTGCCGGCGGCGGCGAAGGCTTCGATCAGCGCGACCGACTGCGGATCATTGGCCAGATCCCACAGCGGGCCGTGGCCGCCGGGATAGAAGACCGCATCAAAGTCCCCGGCCTTCACCTCGGCCAGGCGTTGCGTGCTCGCCAGGGCGGCCTGCGCCTCGGCGTCGGCCTTGAAGCGGCGGGTGTCGTCGCTCTGGGCGTCCTCGGCGTCGCTCTTGGGGTCGACGGGCGGCTGCCCGCCCTTGGGCGAGGCGATGACGATCTCAGCCCCTGCATCCTTGAGCGCATAATAGGGCGCGGCGAACTCCTCGAGCCAGAAGCCGGTCTTCTGGCCGGTGTCGCCGAGCTGGTCGTGGGACGTCAGGACCATCAGGATCTTCATGGCGTCATCCTTTTCAATTGGGGACGCCACAGATGGGAGGCGGACAGCCGGTCCGCCACGCCCAAAAGAAAACGGGCCGGAGGTTTCCCTCCGGCCCGCTCGCTTGAAGTCTGCCTCCGGCCGAGGCCGGAAACCAAAACCCAGTCTTACTTGACTTGGATCTTGGCGCCGGCTTCTTCCAGCTTCTTCTTGATCTCTTCAGCGATCTGCTTGGAGACGTTCTCGACGACGTTCTGCGGAGCGCCTTCGACCAGGTCTTTAGCTTCCTTCAGACCCAGGTCGGTGCGGACGCCGCGGACTTCCTTGATGACATTGATCTTCTTGTCGCCGCCGTCGATCAGGACAACGGTGAACTCGGTTTGCTCTTCAGCAGCTTCAGCCGGGGCAGCAGCGGCAGCAGCCATGGCGACGGGAGCAGCAGCCGAGACGCCCCACTTTTCTTCCAGCAGCTTCGACAGCTCAGCGGCTTCCATGACGGTCAGAGCCGACAGTTCTTCAACGATCTTGGCGAGGTCAGCCATAGGGATATTCCTTCGGTAGGATGAGGTTCAGAGAGATTTGCAGAGATGACCGGGGTGCGGCTTAAGCGGCTTCTTTTGTCGCGTATGCGTTGAAGACGCGGGCCAGTTGGCCAGCCGGGGCTTGCAGGACGCCAGCAACCTTGGTCGCCGGGGCTTGCAGCAGGCCGATGAGCTTGCCACGCAGTTGGTCCAGCGACGGCAGTTTGGACAGTGCGTCCACAGCCTTCGCGTCCAGGACCTTCTCGCCCATGAAACCGCCGATGACGACGAACTTGTCGTTGCCCTTGGCGAATTCAGCAGTGACCTTCGCAGCGGTGACGGGATCCGAAGCGTAGGCGATGCCCACCGGACCCTTGAACAGATCGTGGTAGGCGCTGCCTTCCTCGAAGCCCAGCGCCTTAAGCGCCAGACGGTTCTTCACCACCTTGAATGCTCCGCCTTCTTTACGAAGGCGCAGACGCAGGTCGGTCATTTCCGCAACGGTCAGACCCAGGTTGTGGGTCACGACCACGGCGCCCGCGTCGGCGAACACGCTTTTCAGCGATTCGATCGACTCGGCTTTTTGTGCGCGGTCCATTGCGGTCTCCAGTTTGGTATTCGCCGCCAGGCTTATTCCCGGCGACGGATTGGCCAAAGCGCCGCGCATTGCTGCACAACGTTCAGGCCGGTCTAATTGTCCGAAGGAAGCAGGCCCCGTCCGCCCATGGCCGGATGAACCGGAACAGGCTGACCAAAGGTCTTTGCATCCCCATCTCCCCACGGCGTCAGAGGGCTCTCTGACGATTATGACGCAGGTGGCCCCCACGTCCCGAAGTTCTCGGACAGGATCCGCCGAGGCCGAAGCCTTAGCGAGAAGCCGCGCTCTATACACGGCCTGACGAGGAAAGCAACGGCGGGAGCCCCGAAGCCGGCCTTTCCACGCCGAACCATCAGGAAATCAGCGGCGGGGGCTGAAAGGCGCGGATCAAATCGGACAGGTCGGCCTCGTCCACGGCCGCGGCTGCGTCGCCCTGATTCATCCAGCGGCGCTCGCGCTGCAAATCTTCGGGCCAGGCCCCCAACTGGATCAGGACCTCCAGCGGATAGACGGCGACGATGCAGGCCTGGGTCGCGCCGGACTTCATCCGCTTGGCGTAGCGGAAATGGCCGACGGGCGTCTCCAGGGTCTCGCCCTGGATGCCCGCCTCTTCATAGGCCTCCTGCGCCGCCGCCTGGGGGTCGGTCTTGCCGACCATGCGGCCGCCCTTGGGAATCACCCAGCGACGCGTCTCGCGCGAGGTGATCATCATCACCTCCACGCCCGCCTCGCCACGGCGCCACGGCAGGGCCGCGACCTGGCGGGTCTCCGAGGCTTCGGTTCTGGGCTTCCCGGTCACGTCAGAAACAGGCCGCCAACGAAGTAGAAGATCGCGCCGATGGCGGCGGCGGCCGGCATGGTGATGAACCAGGCGGTGACGATGCTGCGCGCCACGCTCCAGCGCACGGCTGAAACCCGCTTGGCCGCGCCCACGCCGATGATGGCGCCGGTGATGGTGTGGGTGGTCGACACCGGAATGCCCAGGCTGGTCGCCGCAAACAGGGTGATGGCCCCGCCCGTCTCGGCGCAGAAGCCCTGCTGCGGGCTCAGGCGCGTGATGCGCGATCCCATGGTGTGGACGATCTTCCAGCCGCCGAACAGCGTGCCCAGAGCGATCGCCGCCTGGCAGGTGATGACCACCCAGAAGGGCACGTGGAAGCCGCCCTCCAGCATCCCGCGCGAGTACAGAAGGATGGCGATGATCCCCATGGTCTTCTGGGCGTCATTTCCGCCGTGGCCCAGCGAATAGGCCGAGGCCGAAACGAACTGCAGCCCCCGGAACACCCGGTCGGCGAAGGCCGGATTGGCCCGCACGAACAGCCAGGACACGATGAGCACCAGCAACAGCGCCAGCAGAAAACCGATGGCCGGCGACAGGAAGATGGCGCCGACCGTCTTCACCACGCCGCCGATGACCACGGCCCCCGTCCCCGCCTTGGCGATGCCCGCGCCCAGCAGACCGCCGACCAGGGCGTGCGAGCTGGAGGACGGAATGCCCGCGATCCAGGTGATGATGTTCCAACTGATCGCCCCCATCAGGGCGCCGAAAATCACCTGATCCGAAATCACGTCGGCCGAGATGATCCCGCGCCCGATCGTGTCGGCCACATGCAGGCCGAAGAACAGGAAGGCGATGAAGTTGAAGAAGGCCGCCCAGCCCACCGCATAGATCGGCGGCAGCACGCGCGTGGCGACGATGGTGGCGATGGAGTTGGCCGCGTCGTGCAGGCCGTTCAGGAAGTCGAACAGCAGGGCGACGCCGATCAGGAAGACCAGGATCAGGAGGGCGTGATCCATCGGACGCTACAGGTGCTCGACCAGGACGCCATTGATGCGGTTCGCCACATCCTCGAACCGGTCGATGATCTTCTCGAGGTGGTCGTAGATCTCGCCGCCGATAATGAACCACAGCGTATTGCCGCCGGTCATGTCGTGACGGTGCAGTTCATAAAGCGCCTTCATCCCCTCGTCGTAGAGGGTGTCGCTCTGGCTCTCGAGACCGGCAATCTGCTCGGTCAGGACGTTCAGCCGCTCGTGGTTCTTGCGCATGGCGGGCAGCAGGGACACCGCCTCCGCCGTCAGGGCGGCGCACTGGACGGCGATGTCGGCCAGTTCGCGCATCTTGGGGGCGAACTCGCGCAGTTCGTACAGGGTCACGACCTTGGCGGTCTTCTGCATCTGGTCGATCGTGTCGTCCAGCGAGTCGGTCAGGCCGCGAATGTCCGCGCGGTCGAACGGGGTGATGAAGCTCCGGCGCACCGCGAACAGAACTTCGCGTGCGACGTCGTCGGCCTCATGCTCGTGATCGACGATCTTCTGGCACCAGTCGGGCGTAGCCTCGCCGCCGTCCATCATCCGACGCAGCGCCTCGGCGCCGTGAACCAAGGTGGCGGCGTGGGCGTCGAACAGGCGGAAGAAGTTGTCTTCCTTGGGCAGAAGCGCCTGGAACCAGCTCAGCATGGATCGTCTCCGAAACGGCCGCGCAGGGCGACTGCGCCCCAAGACCGGATTTAGCCCCTTGCCGTCAAGTCGTCCGCACACGGAAATCATGGTTTCCCACAATCGCCGTTGACGCTGCGTGTTGCCATGCAACATTACCTTCAGTTCATGTCTGTGTCCGCATTTGGGGGAGTGCGCTTGACCGATAATCGTGCAGCTCAGGAACAGTTTCTGATTCAGGCCGGCCAGGCTTTGGCGCGACGGGATCCCCGTCAGGCTATTGCGTTGCTCGATCAGGCGGACGCCTTGGGGCGGACCCACAACGGAACCCTGAACAGGGCTGTCGCTCTGCGCCTGCTCGGCGACTTCCAAGCTTCGCTGCGCGTTCTGGACGATGCGTTGGACATGAAGCCCTATGATTTCACGGCCTTGCTGGCGAAAGGGGCGATGCTCGAGAAGATCAGCCAGCCCAAGGCAGCGGTCGAGGTCTATCGCAACGCCCTGAAGATCGCGCCTCCGCGCGCCCACTGCCCGCCCGGAGTCGTGGCCCAGATGGACTATGCGGCCCGCATGGTCGAACAGCACGCCCAGGCGCTCGGCGACTTCATGCGCGAACGCCTTTCAGGCCTGCGGGCCGATGTGGGCGAAGCCGCGCTGGACCGGTTCGACGAGGGTTTGGAGATCTACGCCGGGCTGAAACAACCGCCGAAGCAGGAGCCCCTGCTGCTCAACTATCCTCGCCTGCCTGCTATTCCCTTCTACGACCGCAGCCTGTTTCCCTGGCTGTCGACCCTCGAGGAGGCCACGCCCGTCATTCAGGACGAACTGACCGGCCTGCTCGCGACCGCCTTTGACGAGTTCGCGCCCTATATCGCCTACCCCAAGGGCGCGCCGGTCAACCAATGGGGTGAACTGAACCACTCGCGCAAATGGAGTTCGCTGTGCCTGTGGAAGGACGGCCGGCGCCAGGATGCGGTGTGCGCCCGCTGCCCGCGCACCGCCGCCCTGCTGGAAAGCCTGCCGATGGCGGACCAGGACAGCTTCGCCCCCACAGCCATGTTCTCGGCCTTGCAGCCGCACACCCACATCCCGGCCCACACCGGGTCGTCCAACGTCCGCCTGCTCGTCCATCTGCCGATCATCCTGCCCGGCCCGGCCCGCTTCCGCGTCGGCAACCGGGAACGGGCGTGGGAGATGGGCACGGCCTGGGTGTTCGACGACACCATCGAGCACGAGGCCTGGAACGACGCCGACGAACTGCGTGTCATCCTGATCTTCGACATCTGGAACCCCTATCTCGACGAGAAGGAAAAGGTCCTGATCACAGAGATGATGAAGGCGCAGCGCGACTTTCTCGCCGCCTAGGCCGTGCGCCGCGTGACCAGATGAGATCTCTGGCGCCGCCATGCATGGAACTTCCTAACACCCGGTTTCCATTGGTATCTTACTGGACGCCATCGCCATGGTCGACGAGATCGAAGCGCCGAAGCACAGCCGCGCGCGCTTCACCGTCGGCTACTGAACAAACAAAAACGGCGGGGATTGCTCCCCGCCGTTTTCTCAGATCTCAAACCGCGTTGAGCGATCAGGCGCCCAGCGAAGCCGGGTCGATCTTGAAGCCCGGGCCCATCGTCGACGACAGGGTGATGCGCTTCACATACGTACCCTTGGCGCCGGCCGGCTTGGCCTTGTTCAGGGCGTCCACGTAAGCCTTGACGTTGGCTTCCAGGGCGGCCTGATCGAAGGAGGCCTTGCCGATGCCGCCGTGGGCTATACCGGCTTTTTCGACGCGGAACTCAACGGCGCCGCTCTTGGCGTCCTTGACGGCTTGCGCCACGTTCGGGGTCACGGTGCCGACCTTCGGGTTCGGCATCAGGCCGCGCGGGCCCAGCACCTTACCGAGGCGACCGACCAGAGCCATCATGTCCGGCGACGCGATGACGCGGTCGAAGTCCATGAAGCCGCCGGCGATCTTTTCGTACAGATCTTCAGCGCCCACGATGTCGGCGCCGGCCGCCGTGGCTTCAGCAGCCTTGGCGTCCTTGGCGAAGACGGCGACGCGAACGTCGCGGCCCGTGCCCGACGGCAGGTTGACGACGCCACGGACCTGTTGGTCGGCGTGACGCGGGTCAACGCCCAGGTTGACGGCGATTTCGATCGACTCGTCGAACTTGGCCTTGGCGTTGTCCTTGACCAGCTTGATGGCGTCCGAGAACGACAGCAGAGCTTCACGGTCGCCGGTGCGGGCTTTGAAAGCCTTGGTTTGCTTAGCCATGGATTAGCCCTCCACCACTTCGATGCCGATTGCGCGGGCCGAGCCTTCGATGATGCGCATTGCTGCGTCCATGTCGTTGGCGTTCAGGTCTTTCATCTTCGCTTCAGCGATCTCGCGGACTTGCGTCTGCGTGACCTTGCCGGCGAACTCGCGACCGACGAGCTTGGAGCCCGACTTAATGCCAGCGGCCTGCTTCAGGTAGAAGGTAGCCGGCGGGGTCTTGGTGATGAAGGTGAAGGACTTGTCCTGATAGACCGTGATCACGGTCGGCAGGGGCGTACCCTTGGCCACCTTCTCAGTGCGTGCGTTGAACTCCTTGCAGAAGCCCATGATGTTGACGCCGCGCTGACCCAGTGCAGGGCCGATCGGGGGCGAAGGCGTGGCCGAACCGGCCGCAACTTGCAGTTTGATATAGCCGAGAATCTTCTTGGCCATTGGTCTCTCCTATCGATGACCCCAGGCCTGAGCCTCGGAGCCGGTGAGCCGTGGTGCGGCATGGCTGCCTTCCACGGATTTGCCGCCCGTCGACTCGAAGGCCGTCGGATGGAGGCGGGCATGTAGCAGGAGGCCCCTGGAAAGGCAAACCAGGGCGGCGCAGGGACGACTGCACTTGCACTGTGCGAAGAAAAAAACAGTGCAATTGGTGCAATCGACGCCGAACAGCAGCGACCGCCACGTTTCCGGGGCGACGAAGAACGGGAAGCGGGGCGCGAGGCGCAGCCGGGGTCCTGAAGCGGACGCTGGCGGGCTGTGATGTCAAAGACCATGCCGCGCAGTCTGGCCCAAACCACAGCTATGGCGCGCCAACGGCGTCAAGCCTCAGCCGATCTCCGATTTTTACAGGGATTGGCGCGTGGGGTTGCGCACGAGGTGACGCGGATCGCGTGCGGGATCATCAGACGCCCGGGATCGCCCAGGGGGCCAAAGACGGTGTGACTGGCGGTCCCGGATAGCGGCTGCGCCGCTTCCGGGATGACGGAAAGGCCATGGCCCAAACGCAAAACGGCGACCCGAGGGCCGCCGCTGCACGTCGTTCAGGCGATGATCGAGGCGATCAGCCGCCCGTCTTCTCGACCTGATTGTATTCCAGATCCACCGGAGTCGGGCGGCCGAAGATGGACACGGCCACGCGCAGGCGGGCGTTGTCCTCGTCGACGCTCTCGACCTGACCGTCGAAGCTGGCGAAGGGACCGTCGACGACCTTGACGGTTTCGCCGATGTCGAAGCGGATCGTGGGCTTCGGACGTTCGACGCCCTCTTCCACCTGACCGATGATGTTCTGGACCTCGCGTTCCGAGACCGGCAGCGGCTTCGTACCGCCCGCGGCGCCCAGGAAGCCCGTGACCTTCGGCGTGTTCTTGACCAGGTGATAGGCGTTGTCGGTCATCTCCATCTTCACCAGCACGTAGCCGGGGAAGAATTTGCGTTCCGAGTTCACCTTGCGGCCGCGACGGATCTCGACGACTTCCTCGGTCGGAACCAGGATTTCGGAGAAGCTGTCTTCAAGGCCTTGCTGCTTCGCCTGCTCTCGCAGTTGCTCCGCGACCTTCTTTTCGAAGTTCGAGTAGGCGTTGACGATATACCATTTGTGGCGGGGATTGGCCGCCGGCTTGGGCGCTGCATCAGTCATGTGCGCGTCTCCTTTATTGGCCAAGGCCGAGAATGAAGCGGGACGCAAAGCCCAGGCCCGTATCGACAATCCAGAAGAAGGCCGAGGCGATCAGCACCATGATGAAGACCATCACCGAGGTGATCCAGGTCTCCTTGCGGCTGGGCCAGACAATTTTGCGGGCTTCAGCGCGAACCTGGCTGGCGAATTGCGGGATGGACGTCTTTTTCTTGGACGCAGGCGCGTCCACGGCGACCGTTGCTGCGCCTTGGGCGGCGGCTGCGGTCTGGTTTCCCACGGTGCGGCGACCGCCGGGGGTCTTCGCCTTGGCCATATGACGTCTCTTCAACCTCTGGAACCTGTCGCCTCACATGGGAACTCCCAGGCGACTGCGACAGGGGGAATGGCAGGAGCGGAGGGACTCGAACCCACGACCCTCGGTTTTGGAGACCGATGCTCTACCAGCTGAGCTACACTCCTAGTGTCCCGGACAAAGATCAATGCGCCGTGAGCAAGCTCGACGGCGCTAACCTCGCCAGAGGGGCGCATATGCCTGACGCCCGAGGGCATTTCAAGGGGCGTTTCGCTATAACCACCGACAGATGCGCAGGTTTGTTCAGAACAGCCGCGCTACCGCGCTCGCTTCATAGCCGACGCCCTGCACGACACGCTCCGGATCGCCGATCGAAAAGGTCTGGGCGCGGCTGCGGCCCTCCATCACGGCGACCGCTTCGACCTGCTCGGGAATCACCTTCACCACCGCCACCGAGTCGCCGCCCGGGGCATAGGGGCTGACATCCGGCGAGCGGGCGATGATCAGATCATTCAGCCGTTGGACCTCGGCGCCGTCGGTCACCTCCTCGGCCCGGCCGTCGATGGAGACGCCGACCGCCTCCCCTTCTGCGCCCACGCCGCGAATGGCGACGCCCACGCGCGGGTCGGCGATGATGTTGCGCAGCTTCTGGCTGTCACGGGCCGTGACGAAATAGAGATTCAGCCCATCGTTCATATAGCCCAGGGTGCTGGCCTGAGGCCGCCCGTCGGCGCGATTAGACGCCAGGGTCATTAGCCGCTGTCCGTCCAGCAGCTTGAGAATCGCGACCACGGCCGCGCCGTGGATCGGGGTCCCGCCCGATGTAGCGGGTGATGAATCGGTCATGGCCTGTCCTCCGTCCTTATGACCCTGCTGTGCAGACGCCGGGATCACCTTGACACAGATCAAGGCGATTTAGCCGCCGCGGCGCGAAATGGTTCCATGACCGAGCCTCGCCTCATGCCGGACGCCCCTCGTCTGGACGTCGTCCCCCTGACGGAGGGCGAGGCGCCGGCCGAGTTCGTCCTCGCCCAGTTGTGGCGGCCCGATCTCGGCGCGAACCAATGGCGCACCTTTCTGCACGACTGGCGCGCCGCCCCGGACAGCCGCGGCATTCTCAGCGCCCGCAATCAACGCGGCGGCGTCCTGGGTTTCGTCACCTGGTGGCGGCAGCCGGATCTGGAATACGGCGAGACCCTGTGGGCCGGGCCATTCGTGGTTCGAGAAATGGGCGTGCGGCCGCTGGTGCGGCAAAGCCTGGCCGTGGAACTGACCGCGCTCGCTCACCGGTTGGGCGCCAAGCTACGCTATGCCGAAGACGCCAGCTAGGACAGGCTGCCCTATTCGAAAGCTGTCCCCGGTCAGCTAGACTGCAGCGGAACGCTGGAGTCGACCATGCCTGCCCAGACCGCCGCCTTGGCCGCCGTCCTGCCCGCCGCCCTGTCCCAACCTGCCGATGTCCGCCTTGAGGACGTCCACCCCTGCTCGACCTGCGGGGCGCGTCCGCTGGGCGTCTGCGCCGACCTGAAGGGCCACGAGCTGCACAACATGGCCTGCGCCAGCGAAACGGTGGCGGCCCAACCGGGGCAGGCCCTGTTCCACGAGGGCGATCCCAACCCCTTCGTCTTCAACGTCGTCGAGGGGGCGGTGAAACTGTATCGCCTGCTGCCTGACGGGCGACGTCAGATCACGGGCTTCCTGTTCCAGGGCGACTTCCTCGGCCTCGGCGGGCGCGGCCCCTCCAGCTTTACGGCCGAGGCCCTGACGCGGCTCAGCGCCTGTCGCTTCCGACGCAACGAGTTCGACCAACTTCTGAACGCCCTGCCCGCTCTCGAACATAGGCTGGTGGCCATGGCGGGCGACGAGCTGATGGCGGCGCAGGAGCAGATCGTCCTGCTGGGGCGCAAGACGGCGCGCGAACGGATCGCCAGCTTCCTGACCCGCCTTTCGGCGCGCCAAGTCCAGCTGGGCGGCCCCGAAGGCCGCGTCCACCTGCCGATGACCCGCCTCGACATCGCCGACTATCTGGGCCTGACCATCGAGACGGTCAGCCGAGTCTTCACCCAGTTCAAGACCTCCGGCTTGATCCAACTGCTGCCGAACAACGAGGTGGCCCTGCCCGACCCGGCTGCGCTCAAGGCCCTCGGCGAAGGCGCGGGCTGAACCGGCCCAAGCTTCCGGGCCCCAGCGTAAAAAAGCCCCCTCGGTCGAAACCAAGGGGGCTTTTCTTTGATCGAAAACGTCAGGGCTCGGAGCGGCCCTCGTCGCCTTCGTCGAACAGTTGGAACTCGTGCCAGACGCCGTTCAGCACGCCGAACGCCACCGCCAGGCCGAGGCCCAGGATCCAGGCGAAATACCACATGAGATGATCTCCTTTCGCGGGATCAGTAGAGGTCGGGGTTGATCTTGAGGGCGGCGGTGCTCGTCCGGCCCCACAGCACCTTGTAGACCCAGGCGGTGTAGAGCAGCACGATCGGCATGAAGACCGCGACCACGATCAGCATGATGAACAGGGTCAGGTGGCTGGACGAGGCGTTCCACACCGTCAGGCTGGACTGCGGATTGATCGAGCTGGGCAGGATGAAGGGGAACATCGACAGGCCGACGGTCGAGATGATCCCCACCGCCGAAACCGAGGAACCGCCGAAAGCCAGGGCCGGCGACCGGCGCCACATGCCGATCAGACCCGCGCCCGCCCCGAGGAAGCCCAGAACCGGGGCGATGATCATCCACGGATAGAGGCCGTAATTGTCCATCCAGGCGCCGGGCGCCGCTTCGACCGTGGTCCGCAGGGGGTTGGAAAAGCCCGCCGTGTCCAGAGCGCCGGTGATGCGGAAACCGATGTCGCCAAAGGCGATGAACAGGCCGCCGATCGCGAACAGCGCCAGGCTGAGCAGGCCTGCAACCGTGCCGAAGGCCCGCGCCCGGTTCAGCACCGGCCCTCGCTCGCCCTTGATCGACAGCCAGGCCGCGCCGTGCAGCACCAGCATGCAGACCGACAGCAGGCCGCAGATCAGGGTGAAGGGCGAGAACAGGCCCAGCAGCGTGCCCTCGTAGAAGGAGCGCAGGTCGCCATCCAGACGGAAGGGCGCGCCCAGCAGGACGTTGCCGACGGCGACGCCGAACACCAGGGCCGGGACGAAGCTGCCGATGAACAGACCCCAGTCCCACATGGAGCGCCAGCGCGGGTGGGGACGCTTGGACCGGTACTTGAACGACACCGGCCGCAGGATCAGCGCAGCCAGCACCAGGAACATGGCCAGATAGAAACCGGAGAAGCTGACGGCGTAAACGAAGGGCCAGGCGGCGAAGATCGCCGCGCCGCCGACGATGAACCAGACCTGGTTGCCCTCCCAGGTCGCGCCGACGGTGTTGATGACCATGCGGCGCTCTTCGTCCGTCTTGGCGACGAAGGGCAGGAGGGCGCCGACGCCCATGTCGAACCCATCCGTCAGGGCGAAGCCGATCAGCAGCACGCCCAGCAGTCCCCACCAGATCAGGCGGAGCGTGGTGTAGTCGAGGGGAAGTTCCATCTCTCTTGTTTCCTTGAACGACCGGGGTCAGGCGACCGCCGGCTCGCCTTCCGCCTGAGGTTCGTCGGGGATGTCGTGCTGGGCGAAGGGGCCTTTCTTGACCGCCTTCAGGATCAGACCGACCTCGATCACCGCCAGGGCGCCGTACAGGACGGTGAAGCCGATGATGGTGGTCCACAGTTGCGGCACGCTGAGGCTGGAGGCGCCCAGGAAGGTCGGCAGGACGCCTTCCACGGCCCAGGGCTGACGCCCCACTTCGGCCAGAACCCAGCCGAACTCGATGGCGATCCACGGCAGCGGCAAGGCCAGAACCGCCAGACGGAGGAACCATTTGGTTTCATGCCTGCGCAGGGTGCACAGCACGAAGGCCGTGGCGAACAGGCCGATCATCAGGAAGCCGATCCCTGCCATGACGCGGAAGGCCCAGAACATCAGCGGCACGTTCGGCACCGTCGACCAGGCCGCTTGCTTGACTTGATCCGGCGTCGCCAGACGCGGATCGGCGACATAGCGTTTCAGCAGCAGGCCGTAGCCCAGGTCGTTGCGCACGCTTTCGAACTGCGCCCGCGCGGCCATGTCGGTGTGGTCCGCCTTGACCTTCTCCAGTGCGTCATAGGCGACGACGCCGCGTTCGATGCGGTCCTCGGCGATGGCGACCAGTTCGAGAATGCCGATGACCGGCTTGTCGATGCTGCGCGTCGAGATCAGGCCCAGGACATAGGGAATCTTGACCTCGAAATGGGTGTGGCGATCTTCCAGACTGGGAATGCCGAAGGCGGTCAGGCCGGCGGGCGCCGGCTCGGTGCGCCACATGGCTTCCAGCGCGGCCAGCTTCATCTTCTGGTTATCGGTCAGGGCATAGCCGCTCTCGTCGCCCAGAACGACGACCGACAGCGACGACAGCAGGCCGAAGGCGGCGGCCACGGTCATCGACCGCTTGGCGAAGCCGACGTGCTTTCCCTTCAGCAGGTAGAAGGCTGAAATGCCCAGCACCACGACCGAGGCGCAGACATAGCCGGCGCTGACCGTGTGCACGAACTTGGCCTGGGCCACCGGGTTGAACAGCACGGCCATGAAGTCCACGACCTCCATGCGCATGGTGTCGGGATTGAAGGCCGCGCCGACCGGGTTCTGCATCCACCCGTTGGCGATCAGGATCCACAGGGCCGACAGGTTGGTGCCCAGCGCCACCATGAAGGTGACGAACAGGTGCCCCACGCGCGGCAGCTTGTCCCAGCCGAAGAACATCAGGCCGACGAAGGTCGCTTCCAGGAAGAAGGCCATCAGCCCTTCGATGGCCAGCGGAGCCCCGAAGATGTCTCCGACATAATGGGAGTAGTAGGACCAGTTCATGCCGAACTGGAATTCCATGGTCAGGCCCGTGGCCACGCCCAGCACGAAATTGATGCCGAACAGCACGCCCCAGAAGCGGGTGATGGTCCGCCAGATGGGCCGGCGCGTCATCACATAGATGCTCTCCATGATGACCAGCATGAAGGAGAGGCCCAGCGTGAGGGGCACGAATAGAAAGTGGTACAGCGCCGTCAGTGCGAACTGAAGGCGTGACAGGTCTACGACCGCCAGGTCGATCATGGGCTCAGGCTCCTGACCGCCAGCCCCCATCGACCGGCGTTCTACTTTAACCTAAAGCTTGCCTTCTCGGCAGGCCTTGATCCTGATCAAAGCTGAAGCCGGGCGGCGCGCTCTAGACGGCGTTTCGCCCAAGGCTGTTTCGCCGCAAGGACGATTCGCCCAATGCGCCTTCGCGATGGTCTATGTCTGGTCGCGCGAATGGAGCAGGAGAGACGATGACGGCCCAGCCGATCGATGCAGACGCCGCGCCCGCCAAGTGGCTGAAGGCGGCCCTGTCGCCGCGCAAGCGCGTCATGACGCTGGCCAGCGGTCTGGTGATCGCCGACGCCATCCCGGCCGTGGGTTTCGCCGCCGGTCTGGCCCTGGCCGTCGGCGCCCTGCCCCAGGGGATCAGCCAAGCGACGCCCGGCGCGGCGCTGGCGATCGCCTCACTGCTGGCGCGCGGCGTCCTGGCCCAGTGCGCCACCGTCGTCGGCGCGCGCGCCGCCCGGGCGGTCAAGGGCGACCTGCGCCGTCAGGTCCTGAACGGCGCCTTCTCTGGCCGTTTGTCCGACGCCGAAACCATGACGGCGACCAACGAAGGGGTCCAGGCGCTGGACGGCCACGTCTCGCGCTTCCTGCCGGCGCGGCTGGCGGCGGGCGTCACGCCCCTGCTGCTGATCCTCGCGGCGGCCGTGGTCAGCCCCTTCACGGCCGGCATTCTACTCTTCACCTTGGCGCCCTTCGTCATCGGCATGGCCTTGACCGGCATGGCGGCGGGCGCCGAGAGCCGGCGTCAGTTCCAGGCGCTGGAGCGGCTGTCCGGCCTCTTCCTCGATCGCATCCGCGCCCTGCCCGCCATCCTCGCCTTCCAGGCGGAGACCCAGCAGACGGCGGTGATCGCCCGCGCCTCCGACGATCTGGCCCGCCGCACCGGCAGCGTCCTGAAGATCGCCTTTCTGTCGTCGGCGGTGCTGGAGTTCTTCTCGGCCCTGTCGGTCGCTCTGGTCGCCGTCTATTGCGGTTTCAACCTGCTGAAGCTGCTGCCCTTCCCCGCGCCCGATCAACTGGACCTGACCCGCGCCTTCTTCCTGCTGGCCCTGGCGCCCGAGGTCTATGCGCCGATGCGCCGTCTGTCCGCCGCCTATCACGACCGGCAAGCCGCCGAGGCCGCCGTGCCCAGCCTGCGCAACCTGATCGACGCCGCCGAGGCGACGCCAAACCGGCCGCCGGTCCCCGCGAGCGCGCCCGCCATCGCCTTCCGCGCCGTGGCTGTCGCCTATGACGTCGGCGCGCCCGTCCTGACCGGCTTCGACCTTGAGGTCCCGCCCGGCGCGACCGTGGCCCTGCTCGGCCCCAGCGGTTCGGGCAAGAGCAGTCTGCTGCACCTGTTCCTGGGCCTGTCTCCGCTGAGCGGCGGCGAGGTCGAGGTCGGCGACATGCGCCTGTCCGACCGTCCCGACCTGACCGCCTGGATCGCCTGGGCCGGTCAGGCCCCGGTCGTCGTGCCCGGAACCCTGGCCGAGAACATCGCCCTGGCGTGGCGCGGCGCGGCCTCCGAGCGCGTCATGGAGGCCGCCGCCCGTGCGGGCTTCACCGGCGACCTGAACCGCGTCATCGACGAACGCGGCGGTGGATTGTCGGGCGGCGAGCGACGGCGGCTGGGTCTGGCCCGCGCCTTCCTCAAGCCCGCGCCCGTCCTGCTGCTGGACGAGCCGACCGCCAACCTGGACGCCGCGTCGGAGGCCGCCCTGCTGCCGATCATCCGCGCCGCTGCTGAAGGACGCACCACCCTGATCGCCACCCATTCCGAGGCCGTCGCCGAACTGGCCGACATCGTGGTGCGGCTGTGAGCGCCGTGAAGGCCACCGGCGGCGCCCGTCTCAAGACCCTGATCCGGGCGCAGGAACGCCGTCAGGGCGCCCGCCTGCTGGCCGCCGCCGTCACCGCCGCCCTGGTGTCCGCCGCCGCCGTCCTGCTGTTGGGCGTATCGGGCTGGTTCATCACCGCCTCGGCCCTGGCCGGGCTGGCGGGATCGGCGGCGGCCTACAGCTTCAACTTCATGATCCCCAGCGCCCTGATCCGCTTCCTGGCCATCGCCCGAACCGGCGGTCGCTATGGCGAGCGCGTCACCGGCCACGACGCCGCGCTCAAGGCTCTCGCTGCTTTGCGCCCGCAGTTGTTCGAGGGCGTGGCGCGCGGCCCCGCGACGCGCGCCCTGACGTTGGCCGGAGGCGAAGCCTCGTCGCGGATGGTGCAGGACGTCGACGCCATCCAGAACCGTTTCGTGCGCCTGTCCGCCCCATGGGGCGCCGGCGCGGGCATGGTGGCCGGCGTGGGTCTGGCGGCCCTGGCTGGCTGGCCCACCGCGCTTGTCGTCCTCGCCGCCAGCGCTCTCGGCGTCGTCGCAGCCGCCCTCGTCGGCCGCAGCATGGCCGAACCGGCGGGCCGCGCGGTGCAGGCCGCCTCGGGCGATCTCAAGACCCAGTTCGCCGCCTTCGCAGCCGCCGCGCCCGAGCTTCAGGCCTATGGCGTCAAAGGCTGGGCCGTGGATCGGCTGGCCGAGCGCGGCGCGGTGCTGGAAGGCGCCACCGAAAGGCTGGCCTCGGCTGGCGGCTGGATCATGCTGACCCAGTCGGTCGCCATGGCCCTGGCCGTCCTCGGCGTGTTGGCGACGGCGCGGTCCGCCGCCCCGCCCCTGATCGCCCTGGCCATTCTGGCCGCCGTCACCACGGTCGAAAGCGCTGGCGCCCTGCTGACCGCCTTCCGCCACAACGGCGCGGTCAAGGCGGCGGCCGAACGTCTGGGCGATCTGCTGGACGCCGAAGAACCGAGACCCGCCCAATCCCTGTCGCCCACGCTCGGCCTATCGGCTGTGGACCTGACGCTGACGCCGCCGCAGCGCCTGGCGGTCACCGGCCCGTCGGGCGGCG
The DNA here is from genome assembly GCF_056399785.1 of Brevundimonas sp. 01N35. Taxonomy (NCBI): domain Bacteria; kingdom Pseudomonadati; phylum Pseudomonadota; class Alphaproteobacteria; order Caulobacterales; family Caulobacteraceae; genus Brevundimonas; species Brevundimonas sp. 01N35. The sequence continues at coordinate 2,621 of NZ_JBFTRZ010000016.1, read as the reverse complement.
GCAAGACCACGCTAATCGAGCGGTGGATGCATCTGCGCGCGCCCCTGCCCGGCGAATCGACGCTGGGCGGCGTCGATGCCGTCGCAGCCCCGCCCGACGCCGCCCGCACCCTGTTCGCCTACGCCCCCCAGCAGGCGACGCTTCTGGCCGGGACGGTGCGCGAAAACCTGCGGCTAGCCCTGCCGACAGCCGACGACGAAACCCTCTGGGCCGCGCTGGAAGACGCCGATCTAGCCGAGCGCATCCGCGCCGCGCCCGCCGGGCTGAACGCGCCGCTGGGCGAGAACGGCGCCCGGCTGTCGGGCGGCGAGCGCCGCCGCCTGGGTCTGGCCCGCGCCTACCTGCGCCCGGCCCCCTGGCTGGTGCTGGACGAACCGACCGAGGGTCTGGACGCCGCCACCGAGGCGCGGGTTCTGGATCGTCTGGCCCGCCGTCTGGAGCGCACCGGACAGGGGCTGATTCTGGTCAGCCACCGCCCCGCCCCGCTGGCGCTGTGCGAAACCACCCTGGCCGTCTCGGGCCTGTCGTCGTCCGGCGCGGTGCAACTGTCGTCGCCGTCGGAACGCGCAGCGGCCTGAGCCGCCGCCTCTCCTTTGATCTCGATCAAGGCATGGCCGGGCGCAAACGGCTTTGCTGGGATCAAAGGAGATCACACATGCCCGCTGACGTCGTTCCCGCCATCGCCGCCATCGTTTCGGCCTTCCTCGTCTTCATGGCCGCCCTCGGCTTCGCCTCGCTCTGGAGCAACACGGACGGCGGAAAGAACTAGCCAGGGCGACGCGTCAGACCGCCCCATGGACGAAGCAGCCTGAAATCTTGCCGGATCGACGTCCCCCGTCTCAGTGAGAGTCCGTCCGGCCCTCCTGCCAGCCGGGAATGACGGCGCGGAACAGCAGCTTGTCGATGCGCCGGTCGTCCATGTCGATTACTTCGACCTCGAACCGACCCAGCTGAAGAATATCGCCCTCGTCAGGCACCCGCGACAGGTGGTGCAGCACCATCCCCGCAACGGTGTGGAAGCCCTCGTGTTCGCCGAAGTCCTCGCCCAGCACGTCGCCGAGTTCGTCCAGATCCGTCTGGCCGTCCACGGCCCATGAACCGTCTTCGCGCTTGCGGATCGAGACGTCGGCTTCGTCGTGGCTCTCGTTGAAGTCGCCGGCGATCATTTCCAGAATGTCGGTGGCCGTGACCACGCCTTCAAAGGCGCCGTATTCATCGACGACGAAGGCCATGTGAACCCGCGACCCCTTGAGGATCTCCAGCGCTTTCAGCACCGAGGTCGACTGCGGGATGAAGGCCGGTTCGGCCACCAGCTTCTCGATATTGAACTCGCCGTCGGTCAACAGGCTGTCCAGCAGGTCCTTCTTGTGGACCACGCCCAGGGGATTATCGACGTCGCTCTCGCGCGCCACGACGATGCGCGAATAGGGGCAGCTGCGGATCTCGTCGCGCAGCACTTCCTCAGTGTCGTCCAGGGCGATCCAGAAGACCTCGTGACGCGGCGTCATGGCCACGCGCACAGCGCGGTCGCCAAGGCGGAGGATCTCTTCGATCATCACCTGCTCTTCGGGCTCGATCAGGCCGGCCGACGTGCCTTCGGCCAGGATGCTCTGGACCTCTTCCTGGGTGACGTCCGAACCGTCGCGGTCCTTGACGCCCATCAGCTTCAGAATGCCCGAGGTCGAGGCCGTCAGCAGCAGCACGAAGGGCTTCATCGCCAGCGCCATGGTCGAGATCGGCGCGGCCATCTTGGAGGCGATCGTCTCGGGGAAGATCAGCGCCAGCCGCTTGGGCACCAGTTCGCCGACGATCAGCGAGACATAGGTGATCAGAACGACCACCAGGGCTGTCGAAAAGAATTGCGAATAGGGGGCGAAGGCCGGAAAGGCGGCTTCCAGAATCCGGTCCAACTCGCCCGCGATGGTCGCCTGACCATAGGCGCCCGCCAGAATCCCGATCAGGGTGATGCCGACCTGAACCGCCGACAAGAACTGCGTCGGCTCCTCGGACAGCTTCAGCGCCGCGCGGGCGCCCCGGTCGCCGCGCTCGGCACGGCTTTGAAGTTTGGACTTACGGGAAGACACGACCGCAAGCTCGGTCATGGCGAACAGGCCGTTCAGCACCACAAGCAGCAGCACGACGACGATAGCGATGGTCAACATCGAAGGGGGAAAGACCCGCGGCGCGGCGCGACAACCGGCGTCCGCTTGCGAATAGTAAGGCTGATCGGCCCGCTGCGCCAGTCATTCATGAGGCTGGCTCCCCGTTCAGCCCGACCGACCGACGCCCACCGAGCCATAAACGCCCGACGATGGACGCCCTGAATCGTCATAGGAACTCGCGCAAGCGCTCATCCCGACGATCACGCCGATGAACAGTCCCAGTCTGATCGCGCGCCGCATTTATGGTTACCCGTTTCCTAACGTCGACTTCCGAACGTGGGGCTGAGACGGCGGTTCCCCAACCCCGGATGCAGAAACGGCCCCCGGATTTCTCCGAGGGCCGCTCTGTTACGCTTGCTCTATGCAGGCCTATCGCGCTTGCGCGCTGCTTGAGGCCAGCACTGTTCGGGTCCGAAGACCCGGATCAATCGCTTAGGCGATGATCTTGGACACCACGCC
>NZ_JBFTRZ010000015.1:0-54949 GCF_056399785.1 Brevundimonas sp. 01N35 | reverse complement strand
TGGCGCAAGCGGGGCGAGTTGATCGAGGACCTCGAAGCCCACCGGAAAATGATCGTCGAGCGCCTGGCGCCGGCAGCCCCGGCCGAGGCGCTCGCCATCCTCGTCCGCTGGTTCGACCTCTATCCGGGCCTCGCCGCGCGCGTGAAGGACACCAAGGGCGAACTGGTCGTCGTCTTCGAGACGGCCGCACCCGCCCTCTTCCACCTCGCCGAAGCGGAGGACGGGACCGCCTCCGGCGAACTGGGGGACGCCCTTCGCCGTCGCCCGCTCGACTACGGCCGGTGGATCGTCGCCGCCGGCGACACGGTCGGCCCCGATCTGGCGCGACGCCTGCTCGACGGTCTCGACGCCTCGACCAGGATGACGCCGGCCGGGCGCAATCTCGTCCGCCGTCTTGCGGACCGGGCCCAGGACCTCGATCTCTGGCTGTCTCTCATCACGCCCGAACAGGCCGGGTCGCCCGACGTCGCGGCCGATATCTCGCGTCGGCTCCTCGCCGCCGGCCGTCTTGGCGAGGCGCGCGCCGCCCTCGAAGGCGCGCTGGCGCCCTCTCCCGCGAACCGGCGCTGGACTTTTGGGCGTAACCCATCAGACGGTGCCCCCAGGCTGACGCCGGCCTGGGAGGCCGCCTCCATCGACGTGCTGGACGCCGAGGGCCGCCGCCAGGAGGCCCAGGACCTGCGTTGGAACCTGTTCGAACGCGACCTGTCGGCGCAGATCCTGCGGGACTATCTCGCCCGTCTTCCCGACTTCGACGACGTCGAGGCGCTGGACCGGGCCTTCGCCTGCGCCGCCGCCCATCCCGATTTCGAGGCGGCCATGTGTCTTCTCATGGACTGGCCCGCGCACCGCGAGGCGGCGAGCCTGGTTCAGGCGCGACCGCGCGAGGCGCGCAAAGTCGGGCCTATCGCCAAGGACTGGGCGTCCCGATTGGCCCAGCGCTTTCCGGAGGCCGCTGACCTCCTGGCGGACTAGACCGCGTGCGCTACGCCAGGGTCCTGAAGGAGATCGAATACCGCAGCGCCGTCATTGGCGTGATTGAATGCTCCCAGCGGCTCCGCGCCTCGCCCGAGAGCCGGTACAGGGAACCGGGTGGGAGCGGCGACGCCAACCGGCGCCACTCCGCCCCTTCCTTCAGACGCAGGACGCAGGGCGCCAGAAGAGAGATGCCGAGGATGTCCCCGTAGACCGGCCGGTCGCGATGCCAGCCGTGACTAGCGCCGCTTTGGCCCGGTCAGGCCTCCGACAATTCCGGCCGCTACCGCGCAAGCCGCACAGGTTAACATCACGACGCGGAAGGACGCGTGGAAGGCTTCGACGGCGCCTGAATGTGACGTTCCGCCCGCCATCACCTCTCCGAGCAATACCCGGGCGTCGGGGCCGCCCACGCGATCGACGAACACCGATGAGATAAGCGCGCCCAACAAGGCGACGGCCAGCAGGCCCGCTATGCGCGCCACGGCGTTGTTCACGCCGGAGGCCACCCCGGCGTGCGCCGGCTCGACCGCGCCCATGACCGCCGCAGTGAGCGGCCCGACCGCGAGTGTCATGCCGATCGCCAGCACGGTCATTCCCGCTAGAGGTCCATCAACATAACCCGCACCTGGCCCGGGCACGGCGAGCAAGCTCAGACCGATCCCAGCGAGGGCAGGCCCGAAAGCCAGCGACAGCCGCGCCCCGAACCGGTCGGCGAGGCGTCCTGCCAGTCCCGAGAAGAGCCCCATGATCGCCGCAAACGGCAACATGGCCGCCCCCGCCATTGTGGCGCTAAAGCCTTGGACCCGGATTAGGTCGAAGGGCAGGAAGAACATCGCCCCGCCCAGCGCGAAATAGAGCAGCAGGGTTAGCAGGTTCATGCCGCTGAAGACCGGCGACCGGAACAGGGCGAGCGGCGTCATGGGATACCGTTCGCGGGCCTCGGCCAGCGGGAACGCGGCCAAGGCCCCGCCTCCGGAGACAAGTCCGATGATGATGGCTGGATCGTCCCAGCCCCGATCCGGCGCAGAGATCAGGCTCCACGTCAGGGCGGCGAGGCCGGTCATGGCCAGAAGGGCCCCGAGCCAGTCGAGCCCGCGAGCGTCGGTATCCCGACTCTCGGGTAAGGCGCGCAAGGCGACGGCCATCGTAAGGGCCGCCAGCGGAACGTTGATCCAGAAGATAAAGCGCCAGTCTGCGTGGTCTGACAGCCAGCCGCCGACAAGCGGCCCGACCATCCCGAAAAGAGCTCCAGCGCCCGCCCAGGTACCGAAAGCTTTGCCGCGTTCCTCCGGCGGGAAGGCCGAACCGATGAGGGCCAGCGCTCCAGGAGTCAGCAGCGCCGCTCCAATGCCCTGCAAGGCTCGGCCGCCGATCAGCACCTCGACGGTCGGCGCCAAACCGCAGGCCATGGAGGCGAGGGTGAAGATGCTCACACCGATCAGAAAAACCCGGCGGCGTCCAAACCGGTCGCCCGCCGCGCCGCCGATGAGCACCAGTGCGCCGAGCATCAGCAGATAAGCGTTGGAGATCCACTGGACAGCGGCCGGACCGGCTCCGAGATCGCGCTGGATGGCCGGCAGGGCCACGCCCAGCGCTGAGCCGTCGATGAAGGTCAGGCTGGAACCCAGAACCGTGGCGATCAAAACCCAACGCTTGCGTGCGGCGGTGAGAGATTGAACCGGCGCAAGGGCGCCCTGCACCTGACCGGCGTCGCAGGGACCGCGAATGGACATGACAGCGCTCCGCTAGAAGCCTGACGCTAGGCCAAGTCCCCCCACAGCATCAATGCCTCTCAAGGGGCTTCACGAAAGCGGTCGGCAACCCGACGCTTGCGATTCTCATCGCCTATGCGCTGGCTATTAAGCTCAAGGATTTGTTTCCTAGTGCCGGCTGTGCGCCAGATGTTGGCGGACGAAGGTTTGCAGGACGTCGACGAAGGCGTCCGGTCGCTCTAGGTAGATGAAGTGCCCGCCGTCAGACATGACGATCCGCCGCGCGCCGGGGATGAGTGCTTCCAGCGCGCCCGCGTGAGCATGAACATCCGGCATGTCTACCTCGCCTGTCACGATCAGGGTCGACGCAGAGATTTCCCCCAAGCGGCTCATCACCGCCGCCCCGTTCCGCATCATTCGTCCTGCGCCGAAGTTACCGGGATGGGCGCGCAAGTCGGCGACGATGAAGGCGCGGGCTTCTTCTGCAGAAGGCGTGAGAATGCACGGATCGCGAACCGCTTCTTCCAGTCGTGCCTGCGACAACAGTCCGACCAAGGCCGCCGTACGCCGCCCGAAATGATCGGTCGGTTGAAAGCCGTTCACAGCCGCCCCGACCAGGACTAGGCCGTCCACTGATGCCGGATGAGCCAGGGCGTACTCTACAGCGACTCCCCCGCCGGCCGAAGACCCGACAAGGGTCGCCATTGCCACAGGCTGCGGCGGAACTGACCAGCAGGCAGCCGGCCGCGATCGCCCAGACGGGCGCTGAAAGCAGTTTCATGAAGATCTCCAGGGTGAAGCGCCGATCAGCCGGCGCGTTTGAACTCGATCGGCGGGTGTTCGGTCGTTTCGTCGGGGAGGTATTCGAGAATGTCCCCGGGCTGGCAGTCCAGATAGATGCAGATGGCTTCGAGGGTGTCGAACTTCATGCCCTTGACCTTGCCGGACTTGAGCAGCGACAGATTGGCTTCGGTAATGCCGATGGCGCGCGCCAGAACATTGGATCGGACCTTGTGTCGGGCCATGACGACATCGAGACGGAGGATGATCGGCATCAGACGAACGCCCTTCGGTCTTCCTCGATCTCGCGACCGACCCGCATGACCTGACCGATCACGAACACAAGCAAGCCCAAGATCAAAGCTTGCGGGCATTCGGGCACCTTGCCCGCGCCGGTCTCTTCAGCCGCCTAACGACCCGATCGCGGCCTTGCCGAGGACATCGAAAAGCTTTGGCCAGGACATGGCCCAGGCCTCGGCCGACAGGGCCTCCCACATCGGGCAATCACATGGGGGTGAAGCGAGGCAGGCGGCGCCGTTACTGCGTGTGCGGCATCGAATTATGTGCCTAAGGTTGTAGTCAAACCTGACGGGAGCGCTCGCCATGGAGTCGCTGTTCAACTTCCTTCATGCCCGCCCGTTAGAAGCCAAGACCCCGGGCGAGGACGCGATCCTCGCCAAGGTGTCTGGGCCGATGGCAGGCGACATCGTCTGGGCCTGGGGCCAGAGCAACGTGCCCAAGGCGCTGCGCACGGCCGCGACGCGGGTCGTCGAGCGCCGACCGCCCGGAGGCCCCAGCTCCCGGCAGTTGGAATACTCGGCCGCCGCCGCCACCTTCGCCCAGGCGGTCCGCAAGGGGACCATCGACAGCGTCGCCGAGGCCAAGACCGCACTGGAGACCGCGTTCGGCGGGACCCTCGCTGACGTCGCCGCCGATCCGGAATTCGACGCGCTGGCGCTGCAAAGCGCGGACGAACTGGCCGGGATCAAGTACGGGGGGCGCCTCGACCTGCGTGCCCCGCGGTTGATCGAGGTGGTCCGCACCTGCGCCTACGTGGAGCGGCTATTCGCGGCGGGGGCGGAGGCCGCGCCCGAGCCAGCCGACTGGATGAGCCGGGTGGTCGTGCTGCAGACGCCGGATCGGCCGCCGCGCGAAATCGAAGCCCGTCCACCTTCTGATCGGCCGCTCGAGCGCGCCGCGGCCGAGGCGGAGCTGAAGGCGCTGCGCGACCAGCGTCGCGAGATAGATGCCGCCCTGGCCGAGCTCGTCGCCCTGCCCAGCGAACGGCTGTTCGGTCTCCCCGAACCGCAGGAGATACGCGAAGGCGATCCGCGCGAGCGGCGGGAGCGCAGCCTAGTCGAGCCCGGTCGCGTGCCCCCGGCCCTGACCCGCGCGCCGTTGGCGGCGACGGCGCTGGAGGACCTCTCCGCCGGCGCCCGCCGGGTCGTCGAGGGCCTCAGCCGACCCCGTGGCGGGCTGCTCGAGACCCTTCAGAAGGGCGAGCAGCGTTTGCGAGAGTTGGGGGTGGGCGAGATGCGGCTGGAGGAAGCGCTGGCGCCCAACATCCGGACGGTGGTGATCGGCGGCGGGGTCTACACCGCCGACTTCAAGACGCTCGCCGATACGGGCGACAACGGCGAGGGCGCGCCTGGCGTCCCGCTCACCCACGGCAAGATCGGCTCGGTGGGAATCGGCGACCTGCTGGTGGTGAGGCAGGCGCTGAAGGGCTACGAGGCCCGCGAACTTTCGCATGTCGACAACGTCCTGAAGGGGGAGCACCGCTCGCCCACCACCAAGCGCATCCGCACCACCGAGGAAACCATCGTCGACGAGCGCGAAACGACGCTCGAGGAGGAGCGCGACCAGCAGTCCACCGAACGCTTCGAGATGCAGAAGGAGGCCGCAAAGGTCCAGAAGGAGGACGCCAGCCTGAAGATCGGGACGTCGCTCTCCGGCTCCTACGGTCCGGTCGTGGAGTTCAAGGTGACGACCGACTTGGGCATGTCCTCGTCGAAGGAAGAATCGGCCAAGTCAGCCGAGAGCTACGGCAAGGAGGTCACCACCCGCGCCTCGTCCAAGGTCACCGAGCGAGTGCTGCGCCGCACCACGATGCGAACCCTCGAGTCCTTCGAGGAGGAGAACATCCACGAGTGGAACAACGTGCCCGGCGAGGGCGGCCACGTGGTAGGCCAGTACCAGTGGCTGGAGAAGCTCTACGAGGCGCAGGTCTTCAACTACGGCAGCCGGGTGCTGTTCGACTTGGTGGTGCCCGAGCCCGCGGCCTTCATCCACTACACCCTGCAGACCGTCCCGGCCCCCGGGGAGGAGATCAAAAAGCCGCCGCCCTTCACCCTCAACGCCAGCCAGATCACTGCAGGCAACTACGCCCAGCACGCGCACCGCTACGATGCCGAGGGGATCGAGGCGCCGCCAGAGCCGGTCATCACCCTCTCGAAGGTTTTCGAAGGCGTGAACGGCGACGCCGACTCTGGCGAGATCCAGAAGACCGCCGAAGTGCCGATCTCGGACGGTTACGAGGCGGTGTTCGCCAGCGCCGTAGTCGCGGCCACCTACTGGGGTGGCTGGCACCACGTGGTGGTCACGATCGGCACCGCCCACTGGGTGCACTCGGGCGCCAGCGTGGGGGCCAGCAGCACGCCGTTGAACAAGCAGCAGAAGTCGATCAGTTGCACCTTGCTGACCATCAATGTCGCCTCGGTCACCGCGGCGATCGAGATCACTTGCAACCGCACCGCCGGAGCGCTGGAGAAGTGGCGCAACAAGACCCACCAGGCGATCAAGCAGGGCTACCTGAAGCAGATGAAGGCCTATGAGGACGCCGTCGAGCGGGCCAAGGCGCAGGCCGTCGCCCAGACCCGCGGCCGCAGCCCGCTGGCGTACAGCCTGCTGCAGCGTGAGGAGTTGAAGAAGGCGGTGATCTCGGTGTTCACCGCCCAGCACTTCGACGCCTTCGGGGCGATCCAAACGGGTGGTCTTGGTCTGCCGCAGGTCGATCTGGCCGAAGCCGAGCTGGAGGGCCCGTACATCCGCTTCTTCGAACAGGCCTTCGAGTGGGAACAGATGATGTTCCTCTACTATCCCTACTACTGGGGCCGGAAGAGCCGCTGGGTCGAGGCCTCGTTCATCGAAGACGCCGACTTCGAGTTCGCTGCCTTCATGAAGGCCGGCGCGGCGCGGGTGGTGGTCTCCGTGCGGCCGGGCTTCGAACTGGCCGTGGCCCACTTCCTGGAGACGGGCCAGATCTGGGAAGGGGGCGATCCGCCGCTTGTCACCAGCCCGGCCTACCTCAACATCGTCGACGAGATCAAAGACCGGCAGCAAGCCGGCGACGACGAGCTCCCGGTCGGCGATCCATGGGAAGTGCGGCTGCCGACCACGCTGATCCTGCTGCGCAAGAAGGACTCCCTCCCGCGGTGGGAGAAGAACGCCTCTGGCGCCTGGGTCGACGCGACCTGATCGGCCCGCCCGGTGCCCCCCCGCCGACCGCGACGGCCGCGTCCGCCGCCCCAACCCGCGCAACCGGCTCAACCTGCGGCTGCTCGGCAGCCCGCCCAACCCGCGCAAACTGGACCCGCGCCGGCGCTGCCCGCGGCGCCCGCCGGCCGACCCGCCCCGCGTCTGCCCGCCTGGGTGGGCCTGGACAAGAGCGAGCTGCCGCGCACCCCGGCTGGAGACGATCCGGGCTGGATGGGCACGCTCATCGCCAACTCCAATCTGCGCTTCACCGGCGCCTACGTGACCGGGCCGCCGCTCGCCGGGGAACCGGCCGGCAACTTCACACCGACCACGCGGGCCGTCGAACGGGCCTGGATGCGCAACCTCAACGCCCTGCTGGCGCAAGGCTGGGGCTTCGCCTTCTACGTCGGCCACAGCGTTTCGGGCGGTGAGCAGGCCCGCACGGCGGCGCAGAAGACCCGGGCCCGCGGCGAGTTGCACGGACGCCACCTTCGCACCGTCATGCACGCCAGCGGGCCCCGGCTGGGCGGCTCGGTGGTGATCATCGACAATGAAGACGGTGAGACCGACGACCCCGAGGCCTGGGAGACCGACTACTACCTGGGCCTGTTCGAAGCGATGTCGCGTCCGGATCCGGACCTGCGGGCTTTCCGGCCCGGCTTGTATGGCCGCGGCAAGACCATGGACGCAATGCTGGCGGTCTGGCCGGATCTGTTCATGTGGGACGTGCAGGTCGACGACACTCCGATCGCGCCGTACGACCTGCAGGTTCATCCGATCCACGTGGACGTGGCGGCGATCCAGGACGGGCCGCCGCCTCGGCCAAACGCGCCGCCGCGCCAGCACGGGGTTCCGATCCGCATCTATCCGTCGACCCACGCACGCGCGCGGGACCCGACCTTCGCCTGGCCGCTGGGACGCCAGTTCCGGTTCCACAAGGGTGCAAGGGCGGAGTTGCCCATGCGGGGGTCGGCCACCGCGACGGCGCTGCCGCGCTGGCGGCGGATCGAGACCTGGGACTACGACTGCTGCTTCGTGCGCGACCCCGCCCGAGCGATCGCCGAGCCGCGCCTGGCGGGCCTCGGGGAGGGCCTTTCCACGCGGATCTTGCGCGGCCGTTTCGCCTTGGCCCCTCAAGTCCCGCCCCAGCAGCGGCTGGATCAGGTCGAGCCGCTGCTGCCGATTGTCCGCGTCGACCCGTTCGTGGTCACCGAGCCGGACGCGCCGCTGCTGCTTGCGCAGGTGGGCGGCCGACCCGCCCTCTACACGGTGCTGGTCAATGGCGAGATCGCCGAGGCGCGGGTCGATCCACAAGGGCAATGGGGACCGGGCGGATCGCTGGGCCCCCCGCCCACCCCTGCGGCGGCGCTGCGGGGCTTGCGCGCCCTGGGCGTCGCAAGCCACCGCGCCGACGACTCCCACCTGGTCTACGTCGCCGAGAACAACCTGCTGCATGCGCGCCGCAGGGCGGCGACCGGCGCCTGGGGTGCGGCCGTGCAGGCGCTGGCCCAGCCGCGGGTGCATCCGTTCTCCGACCTGGCGGTCTGCGCGCGCGGGGCGGCGGAGGTCGTCACCCTGTTCGTCGACGAGCAGCGGAGGCTCACTGCGACGAGTTGGCTGGGGACCTCACGCAATTGGCCTGCGTTCCAGGCGCGTGCTCTGGAGCAGGCGCCCAGCCTGCTGCGCGGCACGGCGCTGGCGGCCGTGTCACCGACGGCGGCCGACCTTCTGGTGTTCGCGATCGGCCAGGACCGGCGGTTGCGCTTCGCGGCTCTCAACGAGCGCGGCGTCTGGTCCGCGATCACTCCGGCAGGGGATGTTGCGCACCGGCTCGGCGCCCACGGCCGGCTGGGCGCGTTCGCGGCTGGGGATGCGAGCGTCATCGTCTGCGCGCTGACCGACGCCGGACGCCTTGCGGTCTATCGTTTCTCCCGCGGCGCGACGGGCTGGACTCCTGCGCCGCGGGAGGTCTTCGAACCGCCGGCCGCTGCGGCGGCGCTGCCCATTCTGGCCGCGGCGGGCTGGCAGGACGGCGCGGGCTGCACGCTCAATCCATTCGGCGACATCGTGGTTGGTCGACAGAGCGCCACTGCCACCTTCGCCTACTGCGCAGGTCTGCGCGGCGGCGCCCCCGTGCTGCTGCGCCGGGATCTGTCGGCCACCGGACGTTGGGAGGTGCTCCCCTAGGGCGGCCACAGCGTGGGCAAAGCTTAAGGGTTTCAGAGGCGGCCTGCGGGCTTCCCCACGCGGGCCACCGCTTTGCTGCGCGCGTGCTCCTCACGGCGGCGTTTGCGGAGCCGCCCCCGGTCTCTCCAGACTCTCGACGGAGGGCAGTCGCACGAACAAGGGCTCGAAATCGGTTGGCTTCGACAGTAGCAGGCGTGAACCCCGTCGCCGCCGGACGCCATCGCCTGTCCTTCACCCGAGTCGATTCCATGGCTCCACCCTAGCAAGGTTGCGGGCGATTGCAGCCGTTCGCCCGGCCACGGACCCGTTCGCCCGTTCGCCCATCTTCGCTGGCGCGATGACTGGCAGCGACGGCACACGGCCTCATCGCCTGCTGCCGAAAGCCCTTTCAATGTCCACCGCCTCCCTGATCGCCGCCGCTTCAATCCTGCTGGCCTCCTGCGCCACAGCCACAGCCGCCACGCCAGGCCTGCCTCAAGCCGCCCCGCAGTCGGCCGCGCAAGCGGGTCCGTCGATCCGGGACGGCGTGGCCTATTCCCGCCTCACCGTGACCGATGGCGATCAGCCTGCCATTGAGGCGGGCGTCTGGTATCCGGCCGAGACGGCCACGACGCCGCGCCCGCTGATCGTCATCTCACATGGCAACGGCGGCGATTTTCGCAGTCACCGCGACACGGTCCAAGCCCTGGCCAAGGCCGGATTCGTTGTCGCGACGCTGACCCACACCGGCGACAACTGGCGCGACCAGAGCCGCGCCACCGATGTCGTCGGCCGCACTCGCCAGCTATCGGTGCTGATCGACCACATGCTGGGCCAATGGGAAGGCAAGGCCCGGATCGACGCGGAGCGGATCGGGGCGTTCGGCTTCTCAGCCGGCGGCTTCACCGTGCTGGCGGCGGCGGGCGGCAACCCCGACATGACGCGACTGGTCGATCACTGCCGAGCCAACCCGGCCTTCTATGATTGCCGCCTCGCGGGCCAGCATTCAGAGACAATGAACGATGGCCAGGGCGCGCCGCGCCTGCCGCACGACGCCCGCCTCAAGGCCCTGGTCGTCGCCGCCCCAGCCCTGGGCTTCACCTTCACGCGCGAAGGCCTGGCCGACGTGACCCAGCCGGTCCAGCTATGGCAGGCAGGGGCCGACCAGATCCTGCCCTCGCCCTTCTACGCCGAGCCGGTGCGCGATGCCCTGCCTCGCCCGCCGGAGTACAAACGCATCGACGGCGCCAGCCATTTCGACTTCATGCCGGCCTGCTCGCCCGAACTGGCCGCCAACGCCCCGATGATCTGCGCCCCGACCCCCGGCTTCGACCGCGCCGTATTTCACGAGGCGCTGAACCGCGAGATGATCCGCTTCTTCAAGACCCATCTCTGATCGGCGCACGGCGGCGGGGTGGAGACGGTAGTGTCAACCTCCGCAGAGGGCAGCGGGCAGCTGGAAAAACCATCGATTTCAGCGTGGACCAGGCGGGGACCCATGTCGTGCTGACGCGCTGAGGCTGACATCTGTTGCCCACCCCTCCCTGACTTTGCCAGCGTCCGCTTTCGGCGCTGAAGTCGAGTACCGCATCCAACCCATCGCCCTTCTATAGGCCTAGAGAATGCTGCGAGAGCCAATCCTTGTGTCGTTCTGCCATTCGCTGGACTTGTGCAATGTCGGGCAGAAAGAGATCTGCGCCGCCGTCATAAGGAGCGAAGATCGCACCATTCGCGGCCATCCATAGTGTCGGCCCGGCCTTCTCATCCGCCACCGAAAGGAGCAGATCGTCGAACCGACCAGGCGACCAATTGGTTTGGACGGCATACACCCGCCACGGGCGATCTTCTTCACCGTCGTCCACGAGAAACGTCGAGACGAAACCCAATCCCAACTCGCGGGTGGCCCGGAAAGAATCGTATTGATCTGCTGCGTCGCTTTCACCGGCGGACGTCGCCCAATGGGTCTAAACAAGCCAGCACGGGCTAGCGCCAAGCACTTCCTCGGCTAGCGTGTTGTGACGAGCCAGCAGAATTGAACGCTCTTCATCGGTGTCAGCATAGCGTTTCGAGGCGGGCAGCGAATGAAAGCGCAACCAGTATTTCGCCCCGTCTTCTCGCAGCATCCAGCCGACTGGTCGTTCACCAGAATGATACTTAGCCCAAGCATTTTCGAATGACATCTTGTGAGCGTAGCAGGCGAGCGCCTGTGTGTCCGCTCCCCCCCAAACTGAAGTTCGCCGCGTCCGCTTATCGACAATGAGGCCATTTAGCCCCCCGCACGACGAGTAAGCGCGCGAAATGATGTCATCCAACTCGTCCAGACGATGGCCCCCTGCGGCCTCGAATTCGCGCCTAGCCAGCGGATCGGGGCAGCAGCAGCTCAAACGTGGCGCCGGCTCGTGCTCCAACCAATGCCAGGCTGGCCCGGTTCGCGCGCAGAAGCGCTTGGGCGATCGACAGACCGAGGCCTGCGCCTCCTTCACTGCGGCGCGTCGTGAAGAAGGGCTCGAAGATGCGTTTGACGTCGCCTTCAGCCACGCCAGGACCGTTGTCGGACACGGTCAGACGAACTTGATCGTCATCGACCTGGGCGGCGATCTCCACGGCCGTCGCGCCCAATTGTCGACTGTTCTCCAACAGGATCGTCAGGGCCATCTCCAGACTGGCCTCCGGGACGGCGACCAACGGCAGGCCGTCCGGCAGATCGACTTTAATCGTCAGGCCCGCTCTCAGGGCGTCCGCGATGCGGGCCACGACAGGTCGCAGATCGACCGCTGCTCCGGCTTCCGGCCGCGCCATGTCGGCCCGCGCCAGGTCCAGCAGCCGCGTCACCAGATCGGACAGTCGTCGCGCGTCGGCGTCGATGTTGTCGAGGAAGCGGCGACGCTGATCCGGCTCCATGTCGTCGCCATGGTCCTGAAGCAGTTCGACGGCCCCCTGAATACCAGCCAGAGGCGTCTTGAACTCATGGCTGACGGCGGCGGCGAAGTCGCGCAGGTAGCGCGAGCGGCGATCCACCGCCTCGGCCATCTGGCCAAAGTCTTCGTATAAATCACGTATCTCGACCGCCGCCGTCGGGGGCGGCGGCGGCACGACCCCTCCGCCATGCGTCACGTCGCGGGCGGCGCGTCGCAGGACCTCGATCGGACGGGCAATGCCGCGCGAGATCACCACCGCCAGCACGCTGAGCAGACCCAGAACCGCGACAATCCCGAACAGAATCTTGCCCCGGTCCTGATAAATCCCCTTGAAAAGGGCGCGCGGCGAACGCGATGTCAGGACGACGCCCTCAACCCGGCCGTTCACCACCACCGGCTGCGCATGATGGATACGCAGGCCGGAGGCTCGGCTGAGCCACTCCATCGAATAGCGCGGCTGATAGGCGGCGTTTCGGCGCAGCACGGTTGCGGGCGAGCCCGCCAACGCGCTCTTGACCTCAGCCAGATCACGCCAGCTTCCGCCCTGACCCAGGCCGCGCACAACCACGCCGTTGCGGTCGAGCAGGACGATGGAGGCCAGGGTGATGCGGCTGGTCTCCTCCATCACCGGCTCAAGACGTTCGGCCACGACGACGGCCGCTGGATCGGCTGGCGCCGTTGATGTGCGCGCCGGCGGGCGCGGCGGCAGAATTGTATCGGAGCGCAGATCGATGCGCGCCGGTTCGGGGTGATAATAGCCCGGCGCTCGGCGCTGGGCTTCGGTCGGGAGGACGATGCGCGCGCCGGGCCAGATCGCCTCGGCGGTTGCTGACAGGGCCGCCGTCTGGGCGATCAGCTCCGCCTCGGTCTGACGGACCAGGGTGTTCTCATAGACCCGCAGGAAGATGGCGCTTACGCCGGGCAGAATGGCGGCAAAAAACAGCACCGACAGCAGGATGGTGCGCAACCGCAGAGCAGGCCAGTGCGCCCGCACGAAGCCTCTCAGTCGCTGGACAGCGCCTCCGATCACGCCTCGCCGCCGCGACAGGGACCCATCTGGTAGCCGACGCCCGCTCGGGTCTCGATCACGTCGGCCCCGCCTATAGACGCGAACTTGGCGCGCAGATTGCGCACATGGCTGTCGATGGTCCGGTCGGTCAGGGCGAAGCCCGGCCCATGGATGCGGTCGATGATGGCGTCGCGGGTAAAGACCTTTTGCGGGGCGGAGGCCAGGGCGCGAACAATGCCGAACTCGGTGATGGTCAGCGGTACATCGGCGTCGTTCCAGCGCGCCCGCCAGCCGTCCGTATCCAGCGACAGCCTGCCGACGCGCACCGCGCCCGGCGGTGGGGGTGGCGGGGACATATTCACACGCCGCAAAATGGCGGCGACACGGGCCACCACCTCGCGCGGGCTGAATGGCTTGACCACATAGTCGTCGGCGCCCAGTTCGATGCCCAGAATCCGGTCAATCTCGTCGTCACGGGACGACAGAAACAGGACCGGGAGATCGCCCTGAGCACGGATGCGGCGGCAGGCCTCGATCCCGTCCATGCGCGGCATGTTGATGTCCAGAATGACCAGGTCGGGCCGCTGTTCGGCGATGGCGGCCAGGGCCGCCTCGCCGTCGCCGGCCTCGCGTGTCGCCAGCCCTGCCTTTTCCAGGGCGAAGGTCAGGAGGTCGCGGATATGCGGGTCGTCATCGACGACCAGGACGGTGCGCTGCATGATCGCCATGTTCAGGTTCCAGCTTCAGAGGTCAACGGGGGAGCAATGGGACTGGGCGTCGACGGCGGCGCCGAAAGGCGCACGGACGGGGTGATCAGACGCCCGTCGCAATCGCGCTGACCGGGAGGCATCGCCGTCAGGGGACGGGCGGCGGTCAGTTGCTCAACCCGGTCAAGCCGCCGGGCGTCGCGCCAGCGCCAACCCCGCCATTTCGATTGATGCTCCTGCATCGCCGCCATTTGCCGGTCGCGCAACGCCGCGACGCGGTCCTTCAGCGCCGAGTCCGCCGTTTGCTGCTCCAACTCGACGAGCGAGACCAGGGCCGCGCCGTTCAGGCTGTCGAGATAGCAGAGGTCCAGCCGTGAACCCTGGCCGTCGACCTCGCGCGCATGCCGCACGTTCCAGTGCGCTGCGATCGCCCCCAGATCGACCACGCTGACCACCCCCAGCACCGTCAGGGCCACGCCGACATTGGCGTTGATCAACCAGCTAGCGCTCTTGTTCCTCAGCACGCGCCAGCAGATCAGCCCTAGGCCGAGACCGACCAGCACCATCCAGATCATGGCGGCGATGCGGAACCGGGTCAGGGAATAGGCCTCTATATAGTCCGCCGTCCGCAACAGACTGGAAGCGACCAGAAACAGGTTCTGCCCGACCCACAGCACGACCAGCCGTCGAACCAGAGGTCGCGTCGCCGTCTCTGACCCCGGCCGCAGGAAGATCAGGACGAACAGGCCCGCCAGAAGGGCCGTGACGATCAAGGGATAGGCGCCGCGATGCGCGTACTCGGCCAGGGTCACGCCCTCCGGCAGCCGAGCGCCGCTCCACAGGAAGGCCAGGTCCAGGCCGTTTTGCATCGCGAACATCAGGTTGAACACGATCAGCGACAGGGTGACCGAAGTCGCCGTAACGCCAGGTACCGATCGCCCCTCCAGCGATGGCAGAGCGACCAATCCAGCCCGCCAGCGCGGACGCAGAATTCCACCGACCTCGATCAGAACGACGCCCCAGAAGATTGCCCTCGCCCCTGTATTCTCCGACAGAGGCGGTAACCGCAGCCGCGCCGCCAGATCGCCGATCACCGGATTGGCGCTGGCGAACAGGGACAGGAACACTGCGCCGCCCAGCACGGGCAGGAGCAGCAGACGCACCGCGCCCGGCAGATTGATCGCCTGCCGTCGCCGGTTGGTCCGGTTCAGGCGGATCAGGTCGATCCACGGCCCAGCCACCGCCACTACTACCTGAACGATCAACCGCTGCGCCCAGCGCCAGACGTCCTCGCCGCCGCGCACCCGCGCCGACTGCATGGCGATCATCAGGGCGAGACCGAAAAGGACCCAGGCCAAAAGGCTCGGCCGGTCGATCATGACCCCCGCCAGCCCCGCCGCGCCTGCGGCCGCCGCCAAACCTCGCCGGTCGCGGACCCAAGCCTTTCGGAACAAGGCCGCCGCCGCCAGCCACAGCAGGGCGAACAGGCCAAGGGTCGCGCCGGGCCGCTGCATGAAGAACATCGCGTCAGCCGCGCCGCCCAGCAACAGCCCGATCCCGACCTTCAGCCAGTAGGATGATCGAATGGATGAATTGAACACGGCTGGACGGCGCCTTCTTTATGAGGCGGTCGTTGTCGCTTATGCGTGTCGAGCGTTGATGGCCTCATGTTCGAGATATGAACCAGGCGGCGTGCAGAAACCGTGCAGATAAAGGTTCACGGCCAGGTTTCGGACGTTTCGGTCTGCTCAACGTCGAGAAAAGTGATCGTGGATGACCCATTTCGCGATCAGAGGGATCGTATTTGCGACGCCGCCAGCGAGAGACCATCCTGCGAAAAACGCCAGAAAAATTGGCCCAGCCCCTACGCCATCGTCCGCTGCGAGGACGGCGCCAAACCCCCAAACGGCTAGCGGGACGAAGGTCGTGCAGGCAACCACTACGACACCCTGCCGGAAGGCGATCCGAAAGCTTGTTGGGCATTGAACCAGCTTTCGCATGCGATCCTGATTTCGGTTGGTGGCCAACGCTACCTTGTCAAGTTGAAGTTCCCCTCTCCACCCATAGCTGACGTTTGAGGCGTCCGCCTTCTAGGCGTTCAGCCCAATGTCGGCATTAGGACGCTAAGCCGGCGTCCGCACGCGGCCCTTAGCGGACCCTAAGCCGATGCGCTTTCAGCGTCGAAGCCGAGGACCGCACTCGACCCACTGCGGACCTATTGGCCGCGCCTTTTTAGTGCGGCTGATCCATACCGTCCCAGAAGCTCGAAGACGATCAAACCTGCGCCGCTGGCGCACATGTGAAGAGCTAGGAAGCAAGGCGGCGCGCATCGCACGAGCGACCGAGGACTCGCTGGCCACCCAGACACAGGCATGGTCGGGTCGATCCGTCCCGCTGCCGCAACTGCCGCCGTCGTCAGGGCCTCGGCCCGGCCACGCGGACCGCCGTCGCGGTGAACCCAGACGATCTCGACGTCGGCGGCGCTGGGCAGGGCGTCATTGGGTGTCACGAGCAGCCGATATCGAGGGGCCTCAACAACGTCATCCCCGGTCCGTCATGAGAGGATTGATCAAGGGCGGGTGATCGCTTCGGGTCAGAACACGCCTTAGGGGCCCAAACCGTTTCAGGACATTTCAGCGAAATCCGCAGAAACTGCCCCCCCCCTACTGCCCCCTTGACCCAAACTGCCGGAACAACCGGCACCAGCAAAATCTGTACAACCCACTGATTTGCTAGGAAAATTTGGTAGGCGGCGACGGGTTCGAACCGCCGACCCTCTCGGTGTAAACGAGATGCTCTGACCAGCTGAGCTAGCCGCCCGTGACGTCGCGCGTCAGGGACGCTTCATGCCCCTGTCTCCTCAGCCGTTCAAGGCGCTTTTCAATCCTTCCCCAACCCTGAAGCGCGCGGTGCGCGAGGCAGGGCGGGCGATGGCCTCGCCGGTTTGCGGATTGCGGGCGGTTCCGGCCTTGCGATCCACGGCCACGAAACAGCCGAAGCCGACGAGACGCACGTCGCGCCCGCGCGTCAGCGAGGCGGTTACGTTGTCGGTGAAGGCTTCCAGCGCCAGCTTGGCCTGGTCGCGGCTGATGCCCGCCGCCTCGGCCATGACGCCAATCAGCTCAGTCTTGTTCATTGGTCTTGCTCCCCAGCATTTCCCCGGGGCGCACTTAACGGCTTCTTGACGCCGACGTCAAAAGCAACGCGGCCCGAGTTTCCCCGGGCCGCGCGCTTGGTCGCTTCTTTTGTCGCCGTTAGTGGCTGACGGCTTTTCCGTCGTGGGGCGGAGAGGACGGCTGGACGGGCAGCAGGGGCTCGGCCGCCTCGTCCCACTCCACCGGCGTCAGCGTGCCCGTCAGGGCCCATTTCAGCGCCTCGTCCGCGGTCGAGATCGGGATGATCTCGAGCGCCGACTTCACGTTCTCCGGCACGTCTTCCAGATCCTTCTCGTTCTCCTGAGGGATCAGCACCGTCGCCACGCCGGAGCGCAGGGCCGCCAGCAGCTTTTCCTTCAGGCCGCCGATGGCGGTGACGCGACCGCGCAGGGTGATCTCGCCGGTCATGGCGATGTCCTTGCGGATCGGCACGCCGGTCAGGACCGAGACCATCGCGACCGTCATGGCCACGCCGGCCGAGGGGCCGTCCTTGGGCGTCGCGCCGTCCGGCACGTGAACGTGGATGTCCGTCTTCTCGAACAGCGGCGGCTTGACCCCGAAGCTGAGGGCGCGGCTGCGGACATAGGAGGCGGCGGCGGAGATCGACTCCTTCATCACCTCCTTCAGGTTGCCGGTCACAGTCATGCGGCCGCGGCCGGGCATCTTGATCGCCTCGATGGTCAGGATGTCGCCGCCGAACTCGGTCCAGGCCAGGCCGGTGACGATGCCGACCTGATCCTCGGTGTCCGTCTCGCCATAGCGATACTTCTTCACGCCCGCGTACTGAGCCAGCTTGGCCGCATCGACGGTGATGGAGACGGCCTTGGTCTTGGCCATCTCGCGCACCGCCTTGCGGGCCAGACCGCCGAGCGCCCGTTCCAGCGAACGCACGCCGGCTTCCCGGGTGTAGTAGCGGATCAGGTCACGCAGGGTCTCTTCCGGGACGATCAGTTCGCCCTCCTTCAGCCCGTGATCCTTGAGCTGTTTCGGCAAGACGTGACGCTTGGCGATCTCGACCTTCTCGTCCTCGGTGTAGCCGCTGACCCGGATGATCTCCATCCGGTCCATCAGGGGCTGGGGCATGTTCAAGCTGTTAGCCGTCGTCACGAACATGACCTGAGACAGGTCGTAGTCGACCTCCAGATAATGGTCGCCGAAGGTCGAGTTCTGGGCGGGGTCCAGCACTTCCAGCAGGGCCGACGACGGGTCGCCGCGCCAGTCGGCGCCCAGCTTGTCGATCTCGTCCAACAGGACGAAGGCGTTGGTGGTCTTCGCCTTCTTCATCGACTGGATGATCTTGCCGGGCATGGAGCCGATATAGGTCCGGCGGTGGCCGCGAATCTCGGCCTCGTCGCGCACGCCGCCCAGCGACATGCGGACGTATTCACGCCCCGTCGCCTTGGCGATGGACTGGGCCAGCGAGGTCTTGCCGACGCCGGGAGGGCCGACCAGGCACAGGATCGGGCCCTTCAGCGTGCCGGTGCGCGCCTGGACGGCCAGATACTCGATGATGCGTTCCTTGACCTTCTCCAGGCCGTAGTGATCCTCTTCGAGGATGTCCTCGGCCTTTTGCAGGTCGATGGGCTTGGTCTTGGCCTTGCCCCACGGGATCGACAGCAGCCAGTCGAGGTAGTTGCGCACCACGGTCGATTCCGCCGACATCGGCGACATGTTGCGCAGCTTCTTCAACTCCGCATCGGCCTTGGCGCGGGCTTCCTTGGACAGGCGCGTCTTGCGGATGCGCTTTTCCAGATCCAGCAGTTCGTCACGCGAGTCGTCGGTCTCGCCCAGCTCGCGCTGGATCGCCTTCATCTGCTCGTTCAGATAGTACTCGCGCTGGGTCTTCTCCATTTGGCGTTTCACGCGCGAGCGGATCTTCTTCTCGACCTGAAGGACGCTGATCTCGCCCTCCATCAGGCCATAGACCTTCTCCAGGCGCGCCGGCACGGCGATGGTTTCCAGCAGGCCCTGCTTGTCGGCGATCTTCACCGACAGGTGCGCGGCGACGCTGTCGGCCAGCTTGGACGGATCGCTGATCTGGGGAATGGAGCTGAGGGCCTCGGGCGGGACCTTCTTGTTCAGCTTCACATAGTTTTCGAACTGCTCGATCACCGCGCGCAGCAGGGCTTCGCTCTGCGAGGCGTCGCCTTCCTCGTCGGCGATCTCGACGGCCTCGGCCTCGTAGTAGTCCTCGCGGTCGGTGAAGCGCGTCAGGTGGGCGCGGCCCTTTCCCTCAACCAGCACCTTCACGGTGCCGTCGGGCAGCTTCAGCAGTTGCAGGACGGTGGCCAGGACGCCGGTCTGATAGATGGCGTCAGGCGCCGGATCATCGTCGACTGAGTTCTTCTGGGTGGCGAGCAGGATCTGCTTGTCGCCCTTCATGATCTCATCGAGAGCCCGCACGGACTTCTCGCGGCCGACGAACAGCGGCACGACCATGTGCGGAAAGACGACAATGTCTCTCAGCGGCAGGACGGGGAGGATTTTGCTCTCGGTCATGATGCGTACTTTCCAGGGCTTTCGTGGATCTCCAGCCCGCCGCCCCGAAACGCCTCGGCGCGAATGCCTAGGCTCCTCTGGACGACCCGCCGATTCCGGCGGCTTTCGTGTGAGTATGTGGTTCGCGAGACGCCGGGTTCAAGCGTAGCGGTCGGATGGCCCACAGAAGCGTGGTTCAGGGCCCATCGTGGACGACCTGCCCGGCTAGGTCCATGCCCAAGGCCGAAACGTGCGCATCCGGGCGGTTGCGACAGGTTTCTGTCCCTGCCGGACTGTGGCGCCGACGCCGCAGATCGAGGCCTCGGGACGGAAAAAGGGGCGGGCCGTCGCCGGCGCCGCCCCTTCCAACATTGCTACGCTCGATTAGGCGGCGCCGTCGGCCTTCTTTTTGGTGCTTTCCGAATAGATCAGCAGCGGCTGGGCGCGGCCTTCGATCACCTCGGCATTGACCACGACTTCCTCGACGCCTTCGAAGGTCGGCAGTTCGAACATGGTCTCCAGCAGGATGCCTTCCAGAATGGAACGCAGGCCGCGGGCGCCGGTCTTGCGGGTGATCGCCTTCTTGGCCACCGCCGACAGAGCGTCGTCGGTGAAGGTCAGCGCCACATTCTCCATCTCGAACAGGCGCTTGTACTGTTTGACCAGGGCGTTCTTCGGCTCGGTCAGGATGGTGACCAGCGCCGGTTCGTCCAGGTCTTCCAGCGTCGCCAGAACGGGCAGACGGCCAATGAACTCGGGAATCAGGCCGAAACGCATCAGATCGTCCGGTTCGACGCCCTTGAGGATGTCGCCCGTACGGCGTTCGTCGATTTCCTTGACCTTGGCGCCGAAGCCGATCGAGGCCCCTGCCCCACGGGCCGAGATCACCTTTTCAAGGCCGGCGAACGCGCCGCCGACGATGAACAGGATGTTGGCGGTGTCGACCTGCAGGAACTCCTGCTGCGGATGCTTGCGACCGCCTTGCGGAGGCACGGAAGCCACTGTGCCTTCCATGATCTTCAGCAGGGCCTGCTGCACGCCTTCGCCCGACACGTCGCGGGTGATCGACGGGTTGTCCGACTTGCGGCTGATCTTGTCGATTTCATCGATGTAGACGATGCCGCGCTGAGCCCGCTCGACGTTGTAGTCCGACGCCTGAAGCAGCTTCAGGATGATGTTTTCGACATCCTCGCCCACGTAACCGGCTTCGGTCAGGGTCGTGGCGTCGGCCATCGTGAACGGCACATCAATGATGCGCGCCAGCGTCTGGGCCAGCAGCGTCTTGCCCGAGCCGGTGGGCCCGATCAGCATGATGTTCGACTTGGCCAGTTCGACGTCGTTGTTCTTCGTCGCGTGGTTCAGGCGCTTGTAGTGGTTGTGGACGGCGACGCTCAGCACCTTCTTGGCGTGGCTCTGGCCGATCACATAGTCGTCCAGGACGTCGCGAATCTCCTTGGGAGTCGGCACGCCGTCCTTGGTCGTCTTGAAGGCGATCTTATGCTCTTCGCGGATGATATCCATGCACAGCTCGACGCATTCATCACAGATGAACACCGTCGGTCCGGCGATGAGCTTGCGCACCTCGTGCTGGCTCTTTCCGCAGAATGAGCAGTAGAGCGTGCTTTTGGCGTCTGTGCCGGCGGCTTTGGTCATAGACCCTTCTCACTCCCGCGATCCGGCCCGACATGGGACGAAAGGCGCTTACCTCGTGGTCGATCCGTGAATCTATGCACGAAGGTCTTCAAAAAAAGACAATCACCCATCACACGTTCCGCCACAACCCTGTTGCGACACGACAAAGCGCTAACAGGGACGGACAGCACAGTTTCTATGGGGATCACGGCTAATGTCTGACATGGGCGCCGCACAATCGTTTCGCCAGTCCCCCGCCGGGGACCGTCCGATCGTCGCTTTCGACTTCGACGGCACCCTGACGATTCGCGACAGCTTCACCGCCTTCCTGCGCTGGCGGGCCGGCGCGGGCGGCTGGGCCCTGGGCCTGGCCAGGATGGCGCCCGCGCTGGCGGCCTATGTCGGGGATCGCGACCGGGGCCGGATCAAGGCCGCCTCGGTGCGCGAATTCCTGCTGGGCCTGGACCGCGCCACGCTGGAGGCCGAGGCCGAACGCTACGCGAATCAGAACTGGGATCAGTTCATGCGTCCTGACGCCCTCGCCTGCTGGAACGCCTGGGGCGAAAAGGGCGCGCACCGCGTCATCGTCACCGCCTCGCCGGAAACGACCGTCGCCCCCTTCGCCCGCCGTCTGGGGGCTGAGGGCCTGCTGGGCACCCAGTTGGTGTTCGACGCCCAGGACCGCGTCACCGGCGCCTTTGCGGGCGAGAACTGCCGGGGCGAGGAAAAAGTGCGCCGCCTGCGCGCCGCCTATGGACCGGACATGAAACTGGCCGCCGCCTACGGCGACACCTCCGGCGACACTGAAATGATCGCCATCGCCGAGGAAAAGGGCTTCCGGGTCTTCACCGGCCGCCCCTGAGGGTCCGTTCGGAGAATCAGCGGCCGTCGGCGTCCACGTCGAAGACTACGGCCTTGCCGCGCGAGGTCGGGTTCCAGCCCGCCTCCATCGCCGACGTTACGGCGTTGCGCACGGCGTCGACGTTGACGCGCTGCTTCTCCAGATCGGGCCGGCCGTTGGCGCGCATGGGCATGGGGAACTGGATGACCGCCTCGCGCTTGAAGTCCTTCAGGTGCAGGCTGATGGCCATGCCGTCCCACTGGCCGCCGGCCTTGGGCTGGGGCTGACGGCGGATCTCCCACCCATAGATGTCGCCGTCGACTTCGACGGTCCCGCTGGCATCGCGTGTGTACTGCATGGCGGCCTGATAGCACAAACCGCGGGCGGGCCCAGACCCCTGCTCCACCCCTCATTAGCGGGGCGATACGATTCGAGGCGGGACCCGTTTCCGGGCCCCGCCTCGCAAATCGTCGCAGCTAGATGCCTAAAGTCGGATCAGACCGTCTTCACGCCGTCGTCGTCGGCTTGGGTGCGCTTGTCATAGACATGGTCGACGATGCCCCATGCCTTGGCTTCCTCGGCCGTCATGAAGTGGTCGCGGTCCAGGGTGCGCTCGACTTCCTCATAGGTCCGGCCGGTGTGGTGGACGTAGATTTCGTTCAGGCGGCGCTTGGTGGCGATGATGTCCTCGGCGTGGCGTTCGATGTCCGAGGCCGTGCCGCGGAAACCGCCCGAGGGCTGGTGAACCATGACGCGTGCGTTCGGCAGAGCGATGCGCTGGCCCGCTTCACCAGCCGTCAGGATCAGCGAACCGGCCGAGGCGGCCATGCCCATGACCACGGTCGAGACCGGCGACTTGATGTATTGCATGGTGTCGTAGATCGCGAGCGCCGAGGTCACCTGACCGCCGGGGCTGTTGATGTACATGCTGATTTCCTTCTTCGGGTTTTCCGATTCCAGGAACAGCAGCTGGGCGCAGATCAGCGACGCCATACCGTCCTCGAACGGACCAGTCAGGAAGATGATCCGCTCGCGCAGCAGACGCGAAAAGATGTCGAACGACCGTTCGCCGCGGCTGGATTGCTCCACCACCATCGGCACCAGGTTGTTGGAGATGTAGTCGATCGGATCGCGCATGAAGGCCTTTTTCGAATTCTGTCGGCGCGACTCGCTGCCGCGACCTTAGTCGCCAAGATATCACCACCCGACCCGCGCCGCGCAAGGCCGCACGCTCGCCTTAGCCTACCAAGGATCAGTGCGGATCGTCCGTCAGGCCCTGTTCGCGCTTCTGATCCCGCGCCATCAACCCCTGAATCTCACCCGCCTGATGCGTCGCCGACGACTGATTTAGTTCGGCCGAGTAGAGCGCCTTGAGATAGGCCATATCCCAACTGGTCAGGCTCGGCGTCATCGCGGGCTGACGAAACAGATTCAGAATCGAGTCGTAGGCCCCCGTATCCGCATCCGGGTCGACCTGGGAGAACGCGACCATCGCCGCATAGTCGGCGATCTGGCGCAGATCCAAACCTTCAGCTTTCGCCAGGTCGACAATGATGACGACGCGACCCAGGTCATTGCGAATCGTGGTGCGAAGCCGTCCGGATGTGGTCTTGAAGATTTGGGGGGGCTCTTCCCCTGGCAATCGAACCGCAAGTTGCCCCGTCTGGGAATCAACCGGAAGACTGATGTGCCACCAACGCACGGGGTGATCATTCGCTTGGAACGCCTCCAACGCCGCCCGGCTCCGGTTCATGCCCGAACCGCCAGGCCAGAACACGTTCTTTCGGGCCGCGACGAGCCCGCGCGCCAGCGCCGCGCCGTCGTCCGTACCAATGATCAGGATATTCGGCCGACAACCAGGCTCCCCCGGCTCCAGACCGATGTCGAGCGCCACCTGGGACACACGGTCCGCGAGGTACTGCGCCGCCTCGCCGCGCAGATTGGCGACCCCGACGCAGATATTGTCGCGCCAGCGCGCGGGTCCCCGACCGGTAGGCGCGGCGGCGATCTCATCGATGAAACCTCGAACCTGATCATCGATCCGGCGCCCCTGCACGACGATGTCGGCGAGCTCAGTGGTCGCTTGGGCATCGGCGGGCGCAGATGCTGACCGATCCTGATCGACAGGCGCCGACAGCAAGGCCAGCCCCATAAATCCCATTGCAAGCGACGCGCCCATTCAGGCCCCTCCAGATTTCATCGTTCTATAAAACGACAAACTAAATGGGCCGCAATGAGGCCGGGTCGTCGATCCAAGATTAAATCTTCATCAGACCCATGAAAAAGCCCCCGCACCGGAGTGCGAGGGCCAGATCATTATCCGCTGGTCAGTAGAGAAGGGGCTTAGCCCTCGTCTTCTTCCTTCAGCAGTTCTTCCTTCGAGATCGGCGTGTCGGTGACGGCGGCGACGCCGACGATCAGGTCGACGACCTTCTCTTCATAGATGGGCGCGCGCAGCTGGGCGGCGGCGTTCGGGTTCTGGCGGTAGAAGTCCAGAACCATCTTTTCCTGGCCGGGATAGTTG
Source organism: Brevundimonas sp. 01N35 (assembly GCF_056399785.1). Taxonomy (NCBI): domain Bacteria; kingdom Pseudomonadati; phylum Pseudomonadota; class Alphaproteobacteria; order Caulobacterales; family Caulobacteraceae; genus Brevundimonas; species Brevundimonas sp. 01N35. Next base: position 30,572 of record NZ_JBFTRZ010000015.1, on the reverse strand, counting down.
CGGGCTTCGGCCATGATGGCGTTCGACAGTTCCTGATCCGTCACGCCGACGTTGTTGGCGCGGCCGATTTCGGCCAGCACCAGACCCAGGCGCACGCGGCGCTCGGCGATCTTGCGGTACTCGGCCTTCAGTTCGTCTTCCGACTTCTTGGCGTCCTCTTCCGGCAGACGGCCGGCGTCCTTGTCAGCCGACACCTGAGCCCAGATGCCTTCAAACTCGGCTTCCACCATCTTCGGCGGCAGGGCGAAATCGTGGGCTTCGTCCAGTTGGTCCAGCAGGGCGCGCTTCAGCTTGAAGCGGGCGGCGCCGGCGTACTGCTGGTCCAGGTTGGCCTTCAGCAGCTCTTTCAGCTTGTCCAGCGACTCCAGGCCGATGCGGGTGGCGAACTCTTCGTCGACCTTGGCTTCGGTCTCGGCCTTGATGGCCTTGACCTTGACGTCGAAGGTCGCGGCCTTACCGGCCAGGTTCTTGGCTTGGTAGTCCTCGGGGAAGGTGACCTCGATGGTCTTCTCTTCGCCGATCTTGGCGCCCTTGAGCTGCTCTTCGAAGCCCGGGATGAAGCGGTTGGAACCGATCACCAGGTCGGCGTCTTCGGCCGAGCCGCCTTCGAACACTTCACCGTCCAGCTTGCCGACGAAGTCGATGGTCAGTTGGTCGCCGTCGGCGGCCTTGACCGACTTGCCGGTCTTGTCCTCGTAGGACTTGGCCTGCGAGGCCAGTTCCTTGAGGGCTTCGTCCAGGTCCTCGTCCGAGGCCGTGTAGGTCGGGCGATCCAGCTTCAGGGTCTTGGGGTCGACGGGGGTGAAGTCGGGCATGACTTCCAGGGCCATTTCATAGGCCAGGTCTTCCTGACCGGCGATGACCTTGTCCATGTCCGAGATCAGCTTCATCTCGGCCGGAGCGGCCGGACGCAGCTTGGCGTCGTCCAGGGCCTTCTGGCTGGTTTCGTTCAGCGAGGCGTTGATGATTTCGCCCATGAAGTCACGACCGAAGGTCTTCTTGACGTGCGCGGCCGGCACCTTGCCCGGACGGAAGCCCTTGAGCTTCATCTGCGGCGCGACTTCCTTGATGCGCGCTTCGAGCTTTTCGTTCAGCTCGGCTACCGGGATGGTCACCGCGATCACGCGGCTGAGGCCTTCGTTCGACTTTTCGACGACTTGCATGGTCGGGATTCTGACGCTCTGTGGCGACGCCGTGCGGCGCGCGGTGGATAAAGCAATAGGGCCGCCCCCTTCAGGAGCGGCGCCTCGAAGCCCGCCCTTATGTCGAGAAGGGGCCGAAAGGTCAACGCGCCCGGTTCCTTAGTCACCCCCCTGACGCTATCTGAGAGGGCATGAGCCAGCCCGCCTCCCCCATCGGCGTCTTCGTCACGCCCGTCACGCCGCTGCAGCAGAATTGCACCACCGTCTGGTGCACCCGCACCAGGAAGGCCGCTGTCATCGACCCGGGCGGCTCGACTGATGCGATTCTCGGCGAGATCGTCCGGCGCGGGCTGACCCTGGACGCCATCTGGATCACCCACGGCCATCTCGACCACGCCGGCGGCGCCGCCGAGATGCAGGAAAAGACCGGCGTCGACATCATCGGCCCCCACGCCGAGGACCAGTTCTGGATCGACCTGATTCCCACCCAGGGTCAGAAGTACGGCCTGCCCGACGCCCGCACCTTCACCCCGACGCGCTTCTTGGCCGACGGCGAGGTTCTGACGCTGGGCGAAACAACCTGGGAAGTCGTCCATTGCCCCGGCCACACCCCCGGCCATGTCATCTTCTTCAACCGCGAGGCCCGCTTCGCCCAGGTCGGGGACGTCCTGTTCCAGGGCTCGATCGGCCGCACCGACTTTCCGCGCAGCGACCACGCCGCCCTATTGAACGCCATCACGACCAAGCTCTGGCCGCTGGGCGACGACGTGACCTTCGTGCCGGGACACGGCCCGCACTCGACCTTCGGGGCCGAGCGGCGGACCAATCCCTATGTGTCGGACCAAGCCATGTCGCGCGCGCCGATCGCCCGGCCTGCGTCTGGCCCCGCCTGATCTAGCGCGCGGCCAGAAGACCGATCAGCACCCCCAGCCCCAGGGCGTAGAGACTCGCGCGGATCGGCTCGCCGCGAATGGCGTCGCGCGCGCGTTTGACGCGATGGTCGGCCCAGGCGCGGGCCTCCGCCGCGTCTTCGCGCACGGCCTGGCGAAGCGGACGCGGGGAAATGTTGCGGGCGATGATGGCGTCCGCCTCCTGCTCCAGACGCAGGCTTTCAGTCGCCGTTCCATTGACAATATCTTCCGGCGAGACGTCGGAGGCATAGGGCTCGGCCATGGGTCGATCTCCTGTGGTTCGAGGGGTCGTTGCTGAACCCGCCCCGCGGCAGCCGGTTCCTGGCCGCCCCTTCGCCCCCGCGACGGATCGTCCACAGAACAAGGAAATGGTGCTTGTTCGGAACCTCACCCGCGACGCCGGGTTCTTTCGGGCAAGCGCCACCGTCTTTGAAAGGAACAGCCGAATGGCCGAAGGTCAGCCCACCCGCGGCTCCGGTGTTTCCAAGCGAGGCTTCGCCTCGATGGACCCGGAACGCCAGCGCGAGATCGCCCGCAAGGGCGGCGCCAGCGTCCCCAGTGAGAAACGCAGCTTCTCGCAGGATCGCAGCCTTGCGGCGCAGGCCGGCCGCAAGGGCGGAGAAGCCTCCCACGGCGCGCGCAACAAGGCCGAGACCCACGAAAATCCTCCCAAGCGCTAGGGTCGGCGACAGCCCCCGCACTGGCGGCGCGACCTGGAGGCAGCGCCGCCATTTCCATGTCCGCTAGTCGGCCAGCAACGCCAGCGCCACCGCCGGGTCGTCGCTGACTTCGAACACCTCCAGCCTCCAGCCCGACGCTTCGGCCAGCTCGCGTACGGAGGCCTCGTCGAACTTGCGCGAGCTCTCGGTGTGGATGGTCTCGCCCTCGACGAACCGGAACGCCAGCTTGCCCAGACGGACGGTCATGGGGCGCGGGGCCTGCAGGTGCATCTCCATCTGCGATCGCGCCTCGTTCCAGAGGGCGCGATGGGCGAAGGCGGCGACGTCGAAATCCGTCCCCAGTTCCCGATTGGCGCGCACCAGGACATTGCGGTTGAAGGCGGCGGTGACACCCTGGGCGTCATCATAGGCCGCGACCAGCGTCGCCGGCGATTTCACCAGATCGACGCCCAGGATGAAAAAAGCCCCCTGCCCTAGAATCTCGCGCGCCGATCGCAACAGCCGCGTCGCGGTTTCGGGCGTCAGATTGCCGACGGTGGACCCCGGGAAAAAGCCGACCCGCCGCCCCGGCCCAGCCTGGGACTGCGGCGGCGACAGATGCTCGAAATCGCCGACGATCGGCAGAACCTTCAGGTCTGGATAGTCGGCGCGGATGCGATCGGCCGCCTCGTTCAACGCGGCAGGACTAATGTCGATCGGCACATAGGCCGCCAGGTCCGGCGCCGCGTCCAGAACGATGCGCGTCTTCTCGCTGGCCCCAGAGCCCAGTTCGACCAGGACCGCGCCGGGGCCGAACCTCGCCGCCCATTCGGGCGCGACACGCCGCAGCAGCGCCGCCTCCTGACGCGTCGGATAATATTCCGGCAGGCGCGTGATGTCCTCGAACAGTCGCGACCCTTCGGCGTCATAGAACCACTTCGGCGGAAGCGTCTTCTGTCGTTCGGACAGACCGGCGATCAGGTCTTGGCGAAAGGCGTCGGTCGCGTCGTCGTCCATGGATATCCCTTCCGGCGTGCTGTCCCAGGCCAACCGCACCCCCGAAAACGCCCAGCGCTGGTGCGGGTAAAAGAAGTTTCGGTAGCTGATCCGGCGATGCTCCGGCGGCGTGGCGAACGATCCGCCGCGCAAGACCATCTGATTGGCCATGAACTTGCCGTTGTACTCGGCGGCCGTTCCCTCGGTCGGACGGAAGCCCGGATAGGGCGCGTAGGCGCTGGCGGTCCACTGCCACGCCTCGCCGTCCAGGTTCGAAAAGGCCGCCGGCTCGGTCCGCGCGGCATGCTCCCATTCCGCCTCGGTCGGCAGGCGCCGCCCCGACCACCGCGCATAGGCGTCGGCTTCGTAGAAACTGACATGGCGAACGGGAGCCGCCGGATCGACCGGCCGCCGCCCGGCCAGCGTCATGAGGGTCCAGCCAGACGGATCATTTCGCCAGTACAGGGGGGCCGACCATCCTTGTGCCCTGACCGCCGCCCATCCGTCGCTCAGCCACAGTTCCGGCCGGCGATAGCCGCCGTCCTCGATAAACCGAATCCAGTCGCCGTTGGTCGCCAGATCCTCCGCCAGGACGTACGGCTCCAGCCAGACCCGATGCGGGGGCCGCTCGTTGTCAAAGGCAAAGCCGCCAGCGTCCGCTCCGATCTGCGTGAGCCCGCCCTCGAACGACACCCAGCCGCCTCGAGCTTGCTCGCATTTCTGGCTGCGCGGCTCCGCGTCATAGGCCGCAGGGTCGAGCGGCGAGCAGGCCATCAGGTGCAACAGGTCCATCAGGAACAACTCCTGATGCTGCTGGTCATGGTTCAGGCCCAATGCGAACAGGTAGCGCTCAAGCCCGTCATTCAACCCGCCGGCCAGCAACGCCTCCATGCGATCGTCGATTTCTGCGCGATAGGCCATCACCTCCGCCAGAGAAGGCCGGGTCAGCAGCCCCCGCATCGGTCGTTCGACCCGCTCGCCCAGCGCTTCGTAGTAGGAGTTGAACAGGGGGTGAAAGCGCGGATCGACCGGCTGGTAGCCAGGTCGGAGGCCCAGCAGCATGACCTCGAAAAACCAGCTGACGTGACCCAGGTGCCATTTCCCCGGGCTCGCGTCGGGCATCGACTGAACCGCCAGATCCTCGGCCGACAGGCCCTGGGCCAAATTCGGCAGAGCCGCACGCACCCGACGGTACCGCTCAAGATCGCTTTCAACGCTCACCGCCACCCCGATGGGCTTTGTCATTCGCACGCAGAGCCTTCCCGCCTCTCGTTCGGCGATCCAGCGCCGACGATATTCAATGCCGGTTGATCGACCCCGGTTCCGCGCGACGTGATGCGCGAGGGGCGGGAACAGTCGTCGGGACGCGACGTTCCTCTGGCGCCCTCGACCCGACGCCGGGTCGTCTGCCAGAGTTCAGGACCTCCGTTGCATGCCCAATGTTCGCGTGCCTGAAGGGCCGCCGACAGCGAGCCCTCGCCATCCAGCCGGCATCATCGACCCGGTCGATTGGCGCGAGACGATCATGGGGTTCATTCCGTCCCTGCGCGCCTTCGCCTTTTCCCTGTCGCGCAACGGAGCGGATGCGGACGATCTGGTTCAGGAGACCCTGACCAAGGCCTGGGCGCACCGGGCCCGGTTCGAACCGGGCAGCAATCTGCGGGCCTGGCTTTTCACCATCGCGCGCAACAGTTGGTACACCAACGCCGCCAAACGCCGACGCGAAGTTCCCGACGAGGAAGGGCGCTACGCCGCCGGTCTGACCGCCGAGGCCAGCCAGGAATGGACGGCCGAACTTACATCCTTGCAGGCGGCGCTGAACGCCCTGCCGCCCGAGCACCGCGAAGCCATCGTCATGGTGGGGGCGGCGGGACTGTCCTATCAGGAAGCCGCCGACATAGCGGGCTGCGCGGTCGGCACGATCAAGAGTCGCGTCAATCGCGCGCGCCATCGACTGGCCTTGCTGCTCGACGAACCCCCGGTCGAAGCTGTCCAAAATGTAATTGAGGGTGACAGCTAGGCAGGGGGAACGCAGGCCTTCCTACCCTGTTTTAGGGACAGACCCGGGAGAGTCGATCATGATGAACCCACTTCATACCCATCCCCGCAACCCGTCCGATCAGGATAGCTCCATGAACACCTCCGAAGAGAGGAGGCCAACCAAGGAACCCGGTTTGAAAGGATGGTTTCATCGCCATTTCGGCGGCGAACCTCCGCACAAACACAGCCCCAACTTCTTCATCAGCGACGTGACGGAGGGCGGCATCGGTTCGCACCATCACCATCAGGTCTATCGACCGGACAAGCGGCACTAACAGTCGAATAGATTCATAGCGGCGTGAGCGGAGGGGCCATGGCGAACTGCCACGGCCCCGTTTTTTTGTCAGCGGCGACCGCCGTGCTTGGCGTACTCCAACCGCGCGATGGTGCGGTTGTGCACCTCGTCCGGGCCGTCGGCGATCCTGAGCGTCCGTACCGTGGCGTAGAGTTCGGCCAGCGGCGTGTCGCCCGAAACCCCGGCCCCGCCGAAGGCCTGGATCGCATCGTCGATGATCTTCAGCGCCATGCGCGGCGCAGCGACCTTGATCTGGGCGATCTCGGACTTGGCCCCCTTGGCGCCGACCTCGTCCATCATCCAGGCGGCCTTGAGCACCAGCAGACGGCACATCTCGATATTGGTGCGGGCCTCGCCGATCCGCTGCTCCCAGACTGAATGTTCGGCCAAGGTCTTGCGGAAGGCGGTACGGGTCAACAGCCGCTCGCACATCAGCTCCAGCGCCTTCTCGGCCGCGCCGATAACACGCATGCAGTGGTGGATGCGGCCCGGGCCAAGCCGCCCCTGGGCGATCTCGAACCCCCGGCCCTCGCCCGCGATCAAGTTCGCGACCGGGACGCGGACGTTGTCCAGCACCACCTCGGCGTGGCCGATCGGCGCCTCGTCATAGCCGAACACCGACAGCATCCGCTCGACGCGGAAGCCGGGCGTGTTCACGGGAACGATGATCTGGCTCTGCTGCTGGTGGGTGGCGGCGTCGGGGTCGGTCTTGCCCATGAGGATGGTCATGGCGACGTTGGGGTGCGCCATATTGGTCGACCACCACTTGCGCCCGTTGACGACATAGTGGTCGCCGTCGCGGACAATGCTGGTCTGGATATTGGTGGCGTCCGACGAAGCCACATCCGGCTCGGTCATCAGGAAGGCCGAGCGGATTTCACCCGCCATCAGGGGCGCCAGCCATCGCTCCTGCTGGGCGGCGTCGCCGTACATGTGCAGGACTTCCATATTGCCGGTGTCAGGGGCGTTGCAGTTGAACACCTCGGCCGACCACAGGGCGCGCCCCATCAGTTCGGCGATGGGGGCGTATTCCAGATTGCTCAGACCCGCGCCGTGATCGCCGGGCAGGAACATATTCCACAGCCCCTCGGCCTTCGCCCTGGCCTTCAGCTCTTCCATGATCGGCGACTGTTGCTTGGGATCAGCGTGGACCTGGGCGCGGTACTCCGCCTCGCGCGGCAGCACCTGCTCGTCCATGAAACGGCGCACCCGCTCCCGCCAATGCTGGCCCCGTTCGCTGGGCTGGAAATTCATGGCTCGTCCCTCCGACAGCAAAACGGCGCGACCCCGAGGGAGCCGCGCCGCCATTATTCTGGTTGCTCAGAAACGCATCAGCGCTTCAGCAGCGGCGCCAGCTTCTGGGCGATCATCATATCGCCGGCGATCTTCAGCTTGCCCTGCATAAAGGCCATCATCGGGTCCAGCTTGCCTTCCGACAGGGCGATGAAATCGTCCCACTTCATCGAGACCGTGGCATCGGCGGGCTTGTCGTCGTTACTCACCGAGTTCGGCGCCGAGGCGCCGTCGATGAAGATCTGGCCAACATCGCCCAGGTCCAGCTTGACGGTTTTGCCCAGGCCGGAGTTGTCGCCGACGGCGCCGCGAATGTGTTCGGTGACGGAAGCCAGATCGGCCATGTGCGTCTCTCCCAAGAGAATGTTGAGGCGCAGGCGTAGCCCGCCCCGACGACGGCGCCAAGATCACGCAAGGGAAACGTCTAGAAGGAGAAAAGCCCCCCAGCCGACTGCTGACGCGCGAGGCGCTCGCGCCCCCCAAGCGCTAGCATCATGGAGAAACACGTCGTTCTTGGACGTATCTCCCCTCGCCTGCCCCCTTGCCGAGAATTACGACCGAGGCCGCCCGCCTCCGACCTCATTGACAAAAGTCAGGCTTCAGCGCCCGCTGCCCAACCAGGTTCGATGAATCGCTCAGCCATTGTCCCAATCGGGAGGATCGTTACTTGCCCGCTCACGCTCCAGCCGCTCAACCAAATCCGGATACGCTTCTCGATCTCAAGGCGCTGGACGAGTCCCTAGCCTCCACCGAGCCGTATCCTCACCTTCTGGTCCCCAACCTGCTGGCTCCAGGGGCCTTCGAGCGCCTGGCGGCCGACTACCCGCCGATCAAGGTGTCGGGTTTCGTGACGCTGGACGAAGAGACCTCGACCCCGACCTTCGCCGCCCTGGAGCAGGAGTTGAAAGGGCCGGACCTGACCGAGCGCCTTTCGAGGAAATTCGGGCGCGACATGCATCCCTTCCCCCGCCTGGTGACGGTGCGCCGCTGGTCACAGGCCAAGGAGGGCCACATCCACACCGACTCCGAGCGGAAGGTGATGACGATGCTGATCTACCTCAACTCGGACTGGCACGACTCGTCCGGCGGTCGCCTGCGCGTCCTCTACGACGGCAAGAACTACGATCCTTATGCGCTCGAGGTGCCGCCGCTGAACGGCTCGGCTTTCGCCTTCCCGCGATCCGACCGATCCTGGCATGGACACCTGCCCTTCACCGGCGAGCGTCGCGTGGTGCAGGTCACCTGGCTGCGAGACGCCGAGGCCATGAACCGCAAGGTGGCCAACAATCACCTGCATCAGAAGCTGAAGCGCTGGTTTGGCCGCCTGAAGCCGAGCGCCTGACCGGCGGGTCGGAAATTCGCGTTTTGACCATCGTCAAACTCGCTCCGGTTCGAGCGTGCTGATTGAGAGGTTTGCCGAGAACCGACCTTGACCCCAGCCTTCATCGTTCGGACGCCGCCCGACCATCGCCAGATGGAGGAGGCCGCATGAGCGTCATTCGCAGCGCCCGACGTCCGATCACAGGCCTGCTCAAGATCGGCTTCTCATTCGCCGCCTTCGCCTTGGCGGTCTGGGTGATCTGGCGCGAGATCCGCGACATTTCCCTCTCTCTGGTCGTTTCGGCTCTGACCCAGATCCCTATGTGGGCCGTGGGCGCGGCGCTGATGCTGACGGCGATCAGCTACGGCTGTCTGGCGATGACCGAGGTCATCGTCACCAGGATCATGGGCTTCAAGGCAAACCCTCGGCGGATCGCCCTGACCGCGATCTCGGCCTTCGCCGTCTCCAACACCCTCGGCCTCAGCCTCGCCTCTGGCGGCGCCGTGCGTCTGCGCGGCTATGAGCCGGCCGGCCTGACGCGGTTTCAGATCGCGCGCCTGACGCTGGTCGTCAGTTCGGCGGTGTCTCTCAGCGGGATCGTCACGGCCGGCTTGACGATCGCCATGGCCCCGTCGGTGTTCGCGCACGCACTCCATCGTTCGAACGTCCTGATCGGCGTCGCGGCGCTCGTGCTGGTCGCGCCGGCCGCGATCTGGTTCGCGGCGTTTCGCTCCTCAAGCCCGCGATGGCTCGGAGGCGGCGGCCCGTCCGTACTGACCTGGCGAGACCGCCTTGCCGCCCTGGCGGCGGGCCTGGGCGACTGGGCGGCGTCTGGCGCGGCCTTGTTCATCCTCTTGCCGCAGCCCACGATCGCCGCCTTCGCGGTCTTTCTGGTGGTGTTCATTCTCGGTTCCCTGGTCAGCGCCGCGTCCGGCGTGCCCGGCGGGCTCGGCGTGTTCGAGGCCGTGGTGATCGGACTGACGCCGCTCGTGGCCCAGACGCATGAGACCGCGGCGGCCCTGCTGGTCTATCGCCTGATCTACAGCCTGGGCCCCGCGACGATCGTCGCGACCACTGTCGTGACGCTCAAGGCCGGCGCTCGGCTGCGCCGCTCGATCGTGCCATGACTCCGTGCGCCACAATCGCCGAGCAGCAGGATGCAGGCGGCCTGTCGAGCGTCGAAGCCGCCGCGCGCCTGCGCCGGGACGGTCCCAACGCCATCCAGTCCAAGCGCGGCCATTCCGCCGCGGCCCTCCTGATTCAGCAGTTCCGTAGCCCCCTCGTCCTCATCCTGGTCATCGCCGCCGTGGTGTCCGGCGTCGTGCAGCAATGGCTCGAGGGCGGCATCATCCTGGCCATTGTGCTGGGCAGCACCCTGCTCGGCTTTGTCCAGGAATACCGCGCTTCCGCCGCCGTCGAAGCCCTGCAACGGCGCTTGGCGCTGAACGCCCGTGTGCGCCGGGACGGCCAGATCCGGACGATTCCGTTCGAACAGATCGTCGCCGGGGATCGCGTGCTGCTGTCCGCGGGGGCCGTCGTGCCGGCCGATGCCCTCGTGCTCGAGGCTGTGGACTTGCTGGTCAGCGAGGCGGCGCTGACGGGGGAATCCTTTCCTGTAGAGAAACGGCCCAACCCGGCGACCGCGCAAGCGCCGACCGCCGATCAGATGGTCTTTCTCGGCACCTCCGTCCGCAGCGGCACAGCCGAGACTCTGGTTCTGCGCACCGGCCTGGCGACACGTTACGGGGCCATTGCGGCGCGGTTGAAGGCTAAGCCCCTCGAAACCGATTTCGCCCGGGGCATACGCCGCTTCGGCGAGATGCTGATCCGAGTCATGCTGGTGGTGGTCATCCTGGTGCTGATCGCCAACCAACTGCTCGGCCGCCCATTCCTGGACTCCCTGTTGTTTTCGGTCGCCCTGGGCGTCGGCCTGTCGCCTGAGTTGCTGCCTGCGGTCGTCAGCGTGACCCTCGCGGCCGGGGCGCGGGATCTGGCCCGCAACGGCGTCATCGTGCGCCGGCTCGAAGCGATGGAAAACCTGGGCGGCATGACCGTCTTCTGCACCGACAAGACCGGCACGCTGACCGAGGGCGACATCATGCTCAAGGGCGCCCTGGACCCCGCCGGCCAGGACTCCGCCGCGGTTCGGCGGCTGGCCTTCATCAACGCCGCCTTCGAGACGGGCATCGAAAACCCCCTGGATCAGGCCGTGGTGGCGGCAGGTCAAGCCGGAGGACTGACGACGGCAGGGTTCACCAAAATTGACGAAATTCCCTATGACTTCATCCGGCGGCGACTGAGCATCGTCGTTCAATCGAACGCGTCGGGCGGCGATCGCCAGATGATCAGCAAGGGCGCCTTCGAGGCCGTGCTCGCCCAGTGCTCCACAGTCAGCGACGGCCAGACGGACGCGCCGTTGACGCCAGAGCGGCAGGCCGTCCTTGAGGCCTGGTATCGGGCGCGCGGCGAGGAGGGACTGCGCGTGCTCGCCGTGGCCACGCGACGCCTGCCGCCGCAGCCCGACTACGGCATGACCGACGAAGTGGACATGCGGTTCGAAGGCTTTCTGACCTTCATGGACCCGCCCAAGGCCGAGGCCGTTCAGGCGATCACCGATCTCGCGGCGCTGGGCGTGTCGGTGAAGGTGCTGAGCGGCGACAACCGCCACGTCGTGGCCTATGTCGCCCGCGCCCTCGGCCTGGCGAGCGATGCGCTTCTCACCGGCGCGGATATCGCCGCGCTGAAGGACGAAGCCCTGTGGGTGCAGGTCGAGCGCACCGTGCTCTTCGCCGAAGTCGATCCCCAGCAGAAGGAGCGGATCGTTCGCGCGCTTCAAAGGCGCGGCCAGTCGGTCGGCTATCTGGGCGACGGGATCAACGACGCGCCCGCCCTGTCGGCGGCGGACGTCGGCGTGTCGGTGGAACAGGCCGTCGATGTCGCCCGAGAAAGCGCTGACGTGGTCCTGTTGAAGCGTGATCTGGGCGTACTGAAGCGCGGCGTCGAGGGCGGGCGCCGCACCTTCGCCAATACGCTGAAATACCTGTCCATCACCATCAGCGGCAATTTCGGCAATATGGTCAGCATGGCCGTGGCGACGCCGTTCCTGCCCTTCCTGCCCATGCTGGCCAAGCAGATCCTGCTGAACAACTTCCTGTCCGGCCTGCCGTCGATGGCCATATCGTCGGATGCGGTCGACCCGGAGCAGCTTCAGGTCGCCCAGCGCATCGGGACGGCGGACATCCAGCGCTACATGCTGGTGTTCGGCCTGATCAGTTCCCCGTTCGACCTGATCACCTTCGTCCTGCTACTTCAGGTCTTCCACGCGCCCCAGTCGCTGTTCCAGACAGCCTGGTTCGTGATGTCCCTGCTGACCGAACTGGCCGTGGTCATGGTGCTGCGAACCCGAGGGCGAGCGTGGAAAAGCCGGCCTGGGCGCTGGCTCGTCTGGACAAGCCTCGCCGTGGCCGCGGTCGCCCTCGCGTCGCCCTATCTCGGCCCCGTCTCCCGCCTGTTCGGCTTCACGCCCCTGTCGCCGCTGCTGATGGCAGCCATGCTGGGCGTGGTGTGCGCCTATGTGGCCGTGACCGAGACAGCGAAGGCGTGGTTCTTCCGCGACGCTCGACGCCGTGCAGCGAAACGACCAGAGCAGACGCCGGGCCTGATGCGATCAGCGGCCAGCCAGCAGCCCTAGGGCCGCTGAAGCTGACCTGCTTGTGCGAGACTTGAGGAAGTCTGGCGGAGACGGAGGGATTCGAACCCTCGGTACCCCTTACAGGGTACGACGATTTAGCAAACCGTTGCCTTCAGCCACTCGGCCACGTCTCCGGCAGGCGGCGTGGATAGCGAGTCGCGCGCCGCGACGCAACCGGGGACCTGCAAACTGTGGCGTTAACGTCGGATAGACAGGCGCTATGCGACGAATACAGCTGTAATCATTGCTTCGGGATCACGCTGTTCGCCTCATGACGTCCGCCGACACCCTCTTTCCCGCTGCGGACGGCTCCGGCGTGCAGGCGCGGCGCGTCCGCGAATCCGTTTCTGCGACGCGTGATTCGTTCCCAACGTCCGGCAAGGCGCGACGCGGCCCCTTCCGCCCTGACCTCTGGTTGAACACGCGCCAGCGCAACGCCGCCCGGCGGCGCGTCTTCTATTTCCGCGGACTGGATATCGTGGGCGTTGCAGCCGCGACCGTCGTCGCTGTCGCGCGCCTCGCGGACGGAGCCCCTCTGTCGGCGCGGCTGGTTGATGCGGCTCCGCTCGGACTGGGCGCCCTGGCCCTTCTCGTCCTGCTCCGGTCCCTCGGGCTCTATCGGTTCGACAGGGGTCATGGCTTGCGGTCCCATATGGCGTCGATTGCCTGCGTCGTCGCCTTTGGCGCGGTGCTGACCTTCACCCTGGGGTTCGCCCTGCATGGCGCGGCCACGCCGTGGGTCGTCTATGGCCGCTGGAGCGCGGGCGTCATGGCGCTGCTGCTGGCGACCCATGCGGTGTGGAGCCTTCTGGTCGCGCACTGGCGACGCAAGGGCGCCCTGACCCCCAACATCGCGGTGGTCGGCGCCACCCGCCACGCCGAACGCCTGATCCGGGAGGCGCTGCAGCGCCGCGACCTGAACGTGCTGGGAGTGTTCGACGATCGCCTGGCGCGCTCCCCCGACGCGGTTGAAGGCGTGCCGTTCCTAGGCGAAGCGGACGCCCTGCTGAACCACCGGCTGACGCCCTACATCGACCAGATCGTGCTGGCCATCGATCCCAAGGCCGAGACGCGCGTGCGGGACCTCACCGCTCGTCTCGGCGCCCTGCCAATTCGCCTGACCCTGCTGATCGACCCCAAGACAGCCGAGCAGCGCAACGCCGCGCTGGAGAAGCTGGCGCAGGCGCCGATGGCCCCGCTCGAAGGCCCTGTCGACCCCGATCGCCGCGCCTTCCACAAACGTCTGCAGGACGTCGTCCTGGCGTCCACAGCCCTGATCCTGCTCTCGCCGATCCTGCTCGTGATCGGCTTGCTGGTCCGTTTCGACAGCGAGGGTCCGGCCCTGTTCCGCCAGCGCCGGCACGGCTTCAATCAGGAAGAGATCGTGGTGCTGAAGTTCCGCACCATGCGCCACGCCGACGCCGACGCGACCGCCAGCCGCCAGGTCACCGCCGACGACGACCGGATCACGCGCGTGGGCCGGTTCCTGCGCGCCGCCAGCCTGGATGAGTTGCCGCAGTTGCTGAACGTGATCCGGGGCGAGATGTCCCTGGTCGGGCCGCGCCCCCACGCCATCGGCATGAAGACCGGAGCCGTCGAATCCGCCCGTCTGGTCGCCGAATACGCCCATCGCCACCGGATCAAGCCGGGCATGACCGGCTGGGCCGCGATCAAGGGCTCGCGCGGCCCCATGCACACCGCGCCCGAAGTGCGTCGCCGGGTGCAACTCGACATCGACTATATCGAGCGCCAGTCCTTCTGGCTCGACCTGTGGATCATCGCCGTCACCATCCCGGTGCTGCTCGGCGACCGTCTGGCGGTGCGCTGATGTTCTGGCGCGGGGTCCTGGGCTATCTGCCCGCCAACATCATTCAGGGCGTCGTCGGCTTCCTGGCGATCATCATCTACACGCGGCTGCTCAGCGCCGAAGACTTCGGCCGCTACGCCCTGGCCTTTTCGGTCATGACCCTGGCGCATGTGGCGACCTTCAGCTGGCTGGAGGCCGCCATGGCGCGGTTCTGGGCCGCCCAGCGCGACGGCGCCGACATGGCCAGCCATTTCGCCAGCCTGTATCGCACCGCCTTTATCCTGACCGGCCTGTTCCTGCCGCTGGCGGGTCTGGCGATCTGGCTGTGGCCCATGCCGGACGGTTTCCGCCTGCCGATCGCCGTGGCCCTGCTCGGCATCCCCGTGCGCTGCCTGACCAAGCTGGCGCAGGAGCGCTATCGCGCGGCGGGCGAGGTGCGCCAGGCCGCCAGCCTCGACATCTGGAACACCCTGGCCGGCTTCGGCGTCGGCGCGGCCTTCGCCCTGTCGGGCGGCGGGGCCGCCTCGCCGCTGGCGGGCCTTCTCATCGCGCCTCTGTTCGCCCTGCCCTTCATCCTACCCGGCGAGTTGCGCGAGGCGCGCAGCGGCTACGTCGATCGCGAGCGGCTAAGAAACTACGCGGTCTACGGCTATCCCATCGCCGCCTCCCTTGGCCTGGCCCTGGTGCTGGCGTCGACCGACCGCTTCCTGCTGGCCATGTTCATGGACGAGGCCGCCGTCGGCGCCTATCACGCAGGCTACAGCATCGCCAACCGGACGCTGGACGTCCTGTTCATCTGGCTCGGCGCGGCAGGCACGCCTGCCCTGGTCATGGCGCTGGAGCGCGGCGGGCGCGATCAACTGTCCGCCGCCGCGCGGGAGCAGGCCTCAACCCTGATCCTGATCGGTCTGCCCGCCGCGGTCGGCGTGGCCCTGGTGGCGCGCCCGCTGGCCGAGTTCATGATCGGCGAGGATCTCCGCGACGCCGCCGCCCTGGTCACGCCATGGATCGCCCTGTCGGCCCTGCTGTCGGGCGTGACAGTCTATTATTTCCATCAGGCCTTCACCCTGGGCCGCCGCACCGGCTGGCTGCTGGCGGCGATGAGCATTCCGGCGCTGGCCAACGTGATCCTCAACATCGTGCTGATTCCGCGCTTCGGCGTTCTGGGCGCAGCCTGGGCCACGGCCGCAAGCTTCGCCATCGGCCTGATCGCGTCCTGGGCCATGGGGCGTCGCATCCTGCCCCTTCCGGTCCCGTGGAGGTCGCTGCTGACGTGCGGAACAAGTTGCGCGGTGATGGCCGTCGCGGTGTCGCTGCTGCCGCCCATCGGCGGCTTCCCCGAGTTGATGCTCGACGCCTCGGTCGGCGCAGCGGTCTATGGCGCCTGCGCTTTCGCCCTGAATGCTGGGGGGATGCGCGATCTGGCGCGGCGGATCCTCGGTGCGGTCCAGGCGCGGAGGGCGGCCGCATGAGCGTCTCCACCGCCATTCACGACAATGCGGCCTGGGCCAACGCCCGCCCGGCCCTGTCGGTGCTGATCCCGTTTCTTCGCGACGATCCCGAGCCCCTGATCGCCCTGCTCGACCGCGAAGCGCCGCCTCTAAACGGCATGGCCGAGTTGATCCTGCTGGACGACGGCACGAGCGACGACGCCCTGACCGCCCGGCTAACCGCCCGGATCGCCGTCTGCGCCCTGCCGATCCGCCTGATCTCCCTTTCCACCAATGAAGGCCGCTCCGTCGGACGCAACCGACTGGCGACCGCTGCGCGCGGGTCCAGCCTGCTGTTCCTCGACAGCGACATGCGCCCCGACCACGACCGCTTCCTGCGCACCTGGGCCGCTTTGGCGCGCGACGGACAGACCGCCGCAGCCTTCGGCGGCTTCTCCCTGTTGCAAGCCCCCGACGAGGCGCGCTTCGCCGTCCATCGCAGCATGGCGGCGCGATCCGACTGCATCCCCCATGACCAGCGCGCCCTGCAGCCTGAAAAATACGTCTTCACCTCCAACCTGCTGGTCCGCCGCGACGTGTTCGAGGCCGAGGCCTTCGATCCCGGCTTCACCGGCTGGGGCTGGGAAGACGTCGAATGGGCCATGCGCGTCTCACGCCGCTTCAAAGTCGAACACGTCGACAACCCCGCCACCCACATGGGTCTGGACACGGTCGAGACCCTGGCTGCCAAGTACGAGCAGTCGGCGCCCAACTTCGCCCGCGTGGTCGCCCGCCATCCCGACTTCGTCGCCGTCTATCCCAGCTACCGCGTCGCGCGACGGTTGAAGTCCGTGCCGGGCCTGAAGGCTATCCGCCCCCTGTTCAAGCAGGCGGCGGAGCTGCCGGTGTTGCCCGTCGCCCTCAGGGCGTTCAGCCTGCGGCTCTACCGCGTCGCCCTCTATGCGGAGGCGATATGATCCAGCCCTACACGCCCGACGTCAGCCTGGGCGGCAAGCTGCGCCGCCGCTTCGCGCGACTGACGCACCGTCGCCCCGCACGGCTAGCCCTGGCGCGGCCGACCGTCAGCTTCACCTTCGACGACATCCCCGTCAGCGCCGCCCATTCAGGGGCGGAAATGCTGGAGAAGCATGACGCGCGCGGCACCTTCTACGTCTGCGCTGGCCTGTTCGGGCAAATGGGGCACATGGGCCGCTTCGCCGACGCCGCCGAGATCGGCGCCTTGATCCGTCAGGGGCATGAGGTCGCCGGCCACACCTTCGACCACGTGGACTGCCACCTCACCACGCCCGCCGAACTGAGCACGGATCTGGACGCCAACGACACCGCCCTGCGCGGCCTCGGCGCCGCCGCGCTTCATTTCGCCTATCCCTATGGCGAGGTGTCGCCCCGCGCCAAGAAGCAGCTGGGGGGCCGCTACGCCTCCCTGCGCGGCGTCCACAGGGGGCTGGTCCACGACGGCGACGACCAGAACCAACTGCCGGGCGTGGGCATCGAGGGGCCCGATGGCGAATCCCTCGCCCGCGCCTGGATCGACCGCGCCGTGGCCGAACAGGCCTGGCTGATCCTCTACACCCACGACGTGCGCGAAACGCCGTCGCCCTGGGGCTGCACGCCCGACGCCTTGGAGCGGCTGATCGGTCACGCCCGCTCCGTCGGCTGCGACATCCGCACCGTCGGCGAGGTTCTGGCGGCATGAGCGCCCAGGCCGACGTCGCGATCATCATTCCCACCCTGCGCCGCCCCGCCAGCCTGGAGCGGGCCGTCCTGTCCGCGCTGGCCCAGACCGGCGTCTCGGATCGCCTGAGAGAGATCGTCGTCGTCGACAACGACCCCCAGGCCAGCGCCCGCGACGTCACGGCGCGCCTCGCCGCCGACGCCGGCGTGCCGGTAATCTGGCGCCATGCGCCGCGCCCCGGCGTCGCCACCGCCCGCAACGAAGGCCTCGCCGCCACCACGGCCCCGCTGATCGCCTTCCTCGACGACGACGAGGCCGCCTCGCCCTCCTGGCTGGCCGCGCTGATCTCGGCTCAAATTTTAACGGGCGCCGACGCCGTCTTCGGTCCCATTCGCGGCCGCGTGCCGGACGAAACCGGCTGGACACGCCCCTATCTGGAACGCTTCTTCGGTCGCGAAGGCCCTGACCGCACCCAGTTGATCGACGCCCCCTATGGCTGCGGCAACGCCCTGCTGGTGCGAGCGACCGCCCTGCCCGGCGCAACGCCCTTCAACACCGCCGCCGATCAGTCGGGCGGCGAGGACGACGCCCTGTTCGCGGCGCTGGCGGCGCGTGGCGGCCGCTTCGGCTGGGCAGCTGACGCCTGGGTCGACGAGTTCGCGCCGCCGCATCGCGCCAGGCTGCGCTACGCCCTGACGCGCGCCTTCGCATACGGCCAAGGCCCCGCCCAGACGGCCGCCGCCGCGCGCGACTGGCCGGGCGTCGCGCGCTGGATGGCGATCGGCGCCGCGCAAGCCCTGGTCTGGAGCGTAACCGCTCTGGCGCTGACGCTGGTCCGGAGTCCGACGCGCGCCGAGGCGCTGGACCGCACCGCCCGCGGAATCGGAAAAATATTCTGGATGAAGGGCTTAGAGCCTCGTTTTTACGGCATACACGAACTGGCGCGGCTGGACCGCCAAGGCGCCGCACAGACCGTCAGCTAGCCCGTCAGACGGCTCAGGATCGACGACGGCGTCCAGGTCGAGCGGTTCATCACCACCCCGGCGATATGGCCGCCCACGGCGCCGATCTCGTCGCGCAGGGCTACGGCCTCTCCGGCCGCCGTGGCTTCCGCCGCGACCACAATGATGGTGGCGTCGATGAAGGGCGCAAGCGTGATCGCCATGTCGCTTCGATCCGCCGCCGGCGTATCGATGACGACGGTGTCGGCGTGGGCGCGCAGAGCGCTCCAGTAGCGCGCCTCGCCCAACGGCTCGACCCGCTGACCGGCGCGCGTCAACTCCGTATGGAATCGGGTCACGTACAGACGCCCGCCCAGACAGGCCCGCGCCGTCATCAGCCGCGCCGGGGCCACCGGCCGACCGTCGCGGCCGCGCATGGGCGGCGTCACGGCATAGAAGGCCGAACCGTCGGGCGAGGCCTGGACCGGCGCGGCGAGCCGCCCGAACCGCTCGGGTTCGGCGGCGACGGCGTCTGCCTGCCCCTGTTGCGCCAGATCGCCGTCGATCAGCCAGACCGGCCTGCGTGCGCGGACCGCCGCCAACCGCGCATATTCGCGCGCCACGGTCGAGACGCCCTCGCCCGAGGTCGCCGAGACGAACTGGATCACGCGGCCGCGATGAGCCGGCGCTGGCCCCAGCGCCGCCCACAGTCCCGCCATTTCCGTCGTCAGATCGACCATCGAATCGGTTACGCGCTCGCCCTCAAGGCGTCAGCCTTAGCATGGCCGGACATCGGCGGATCGGGCCCGCTTCATCGGGACCACGGCCAGGACGGGCAGTTGCAGCGTCCGGCTGGCCGTCGATGGCATGGCAAAGCCGCGCCGCAGGAAGACCCGCAGCAGCCCGACGCACAGCGCCGTGAATCCGGCGAACAGAAAGACCCCGATCAGCAGCGGAAGCTTCAGGCTCTTGCCCTTGGACGGCGGCTGGGCGCGTTCGATCACCGTGACGTTGTCGGCCCCGGCCTTGACCAGTTCGTTGTCGGCGCGACTCTGCGTCTCGCGCAGTTGGAACTCGCGGATCGAGGCTGACAGCACCTCACGATTGCCCGACAGGGTGGCGTTGCGCGATTCCAGTTCGGTCAGGCGCGCCTGACGCTGGCGCAGATCCGTCACCTGACGATCCAGAACCGCCAGCCGCGCCGCCAGGGCGTCGCGATCGGCCTGGGCGTTGATGCGCGTCGTCTCCAGCTCGGTCCAGATCGGATTCGGCCCGGTGCGAACCTCCTTGGCGCCGACCGCCGTGCCGGTGCCGACATAGGCTTGCAGTTGGGCGATCTGGCCTTCGAGCTCGCGCACCGGTTGGGCGTCGGGCTGATAGCGCGCCAGCAAGCCCTCGCGCTGCGTGCGCAGTTGCAGGATCTGATCCTGCGCCGAGATGTTGAGATCCTGCTGCAGAGCGATCTCAGCGGGGGTGCGCGCCTGCTGGCCCACCAGGGTCGCCAGCCGCTGTGACGCCTGGTTCAGTTGGGCTTGCAGGCTCATGCGTTCGGCGAAGGTCGACTGATAAGTCCCCGCCAGGGTGGCCTTGGCGGTGGCGAAATCGCCGATGTCGTTGCTGCGCAGGAAGGCCTCATAGGCCCGGTCCGCGTCGGCCAGCTCGCCTTCGAAGGTCTGACGCTGGGTCTGGATCGCTGGAGTCGCGCGGTCCTGAAACACTTCGCGCCGATAGGTCAGATACTGGTCGATCACCGTGTTCAGCACGCGCGCCGACAGGGCCGGATCATCGCTCTTGTAGCTCAGGCCCACGACCGGGCTCAGCGGCGCCGCCGTCACGGCCAGGCTGGCCGCCACGGCGCGGACGGCCGACGCTTCCTGCGCCTCGGGCGTGCCGGTCGCGCGCTTGCCTTCCTGGAAGGTCTCGACGCCCAGGGCGCGGACCACGCGCTGCTTGACCTCAAGGCTGTTCAGGATGGCCGCTTCCGACTGCGCCACCTCGCCCGCGGCAGGCGGCGACGCACGATCCGTGGCGCCCACGCGCGGCTGATAGACATATTCCTGACCGACGCCGACAAACAGACTGGCCCCGGCGGTGTAGGTCTTCTTCAGCGTCAGGATGGCCGCCGCGCCGATGACGAACAGGACGACGAACACCAGAATCATCACCAGCAGTTCGCGGAACAGCAAGGCCACGACGTCCATGACGCCATACCGCGGCCGGGCTGCTGCATAGGCTGTCGAACGCATGAACGGGGCGAATCCACTGAAATCGTCGCCTGCACCTTTGCGGGGCCTGCGTTAACCACGCGTTACCCATAACCGTTCAGCTTCATATCAGCTCGAATTCCAGCCTGGTCCCCGCCTCCATGATTCCTGATCGCCGCCTTGTCCTGATGGGTCTGGCCGCCAGCCTGACCGGCTGCGCGGGCGCGGCGACGGGTGACGCGCGTCGCGTGCAAGGCGTACCCGCAAGCCGGTTCCCCGACGTCCCCTTCGCCGACTGGACCGACGTAGAGCCGGAATACCTGCTCTATCCCGGCGACGAGATCGAGGTGGCGACCCCGACGGCCAGCGAACTGACCCGCCAGTTGAAGGTCGGACCGGACGGCCGCGTCTCCCTGCCCCTGCTCGGCCACGTCATGGCCGCCGACCGCACCCTGTCCCAACTCGAGGCCGACATTTCAGCAGGTTACGCCACTCAGCTTAGACGCCCCGAGGTCGAGGTCACCCTGCGCGCGGCCGGCCCGCTCAAGGTCTGGGTCGACGGCGAGGTGCGCAATCCGGGCGTCTTCGACATGCCCGGCGACATCGACGCCCATCAGGCCGTGATCCTGGCCGGTGGCGCTCTGCCCTCGGCCAGGCTGCAACAGGCCGCGCTGATTCGGCGCGGACCGGGCGGGGTGCGGATGATGCGCGTGGTCGACCTTCGCCCTCGCCGGGGCGAGGTGGTCGCCCTGCGTCGCGGGGACATCATCTATTTGCCGCGCACGACTTTGGGCGAACTGGCCGCCTTCTTCACCCAGGTGAGAGCGGCCCTGCCCATCGGCTTCAACTACGCCCTGAACGGCGGCTACGCCTCGACCTGACGGGTCCTCCATGGGTCGGGACGAGAGGCCGCCGCCCCAAAACCCTTTCAGCGAAGAACGTGCATTGACGCTGGTCAATGGCCGCCCCCTCGTCAGGATGATAGGCTTTCCGAGAACATGGGTCAGGAGAGCGGCATGAAGGGTTTCGTCGATAACATCGACCGACTGACGGTCGACAACAAGGATTTCAGGCGCGTGCTCTACACGGGCAAACACCTGCAACTCGTCCTGATGGCCCTGCGTCCTGGCGAAGAAATCGGCGAGGAAGTCCATGACGACCATGACCAGTTCTTCCGCATCGAAAAGGGCGAAGGCGAGGTCTGGATCGACGGCGCCTGCACCAGGATCAAGGCCGATGACGCCATCATCGTGCCCGCCGGCGCCCGTCACAACGTCGTAAACACGGGCGACAAGAAGCTGAAGCTCTACACCGTCTATGGTCCTCCGGATCACAAGGACGGGATTGTACGCGCCACCAAGTCGGATGCCGAGGCCGGCGAAGAACATTTCGACGGCGTCACGACGGAACCCTAAGGCGGCCGAGGCCGTCCGTCAGGCGTTGATGATCACCTTCAGCGCCTTGGTCTCGGCGGCGCGGCCGAAGGTGTCGTAGGCGTCCAAAATCTGGTCGAGCGTGAAGCGGTGCGTGATCAATCGGGTCGGATCGATCCGGCCGGATCGCACCGTCTTGAGGAGCATCGGCGTCGTCGCCGTATCCACCAGCCGGGTGGTGACGGCGATGTTCCGGGACCACAGGGTTTCGAGGTGCAGGTTCACCGCCTTGCCGTGAACGCCGATGTTGGCGATGACGCCGCCGGGCGCGACCAGTTCCTCGCACAGCTCGAAGGTCGCCGGGACGCCGACGGCCTCAATGGCGGTGTCGACGCCTCGACCGCCGGTCAGGGACGACACCGTCTCCGCCGCCTTGCCGTCGCTGCTGTTGATCACCTGCGTGGCGCCGAAACGACGCGCGATTTCCAGACGGCTGTGGTCCAGATCGATCATGATGATCTCGGCCGGAGAGTAGAGCTGCGCCGTCAACAGGGCGGCCAGTCCGATCGGCCCGGCGCCGACGATGGCCACCGTCGAACCAGGGGCGACCTTGCCATTCAGAACCCCGCACTCGAATCCCGTCGGCAGGATGTCGCTGAGCATCACCATCGCCTCTTCGTCCGCCCCCTGCGCGATCGGATAGAGACTGGTCTCGGCATGGGGAATGCGGACGTATTCCGCCTGGGTCCCGTCGATCGCGTTGCCCAGAATCCAGCCGCCGGTGGTGCAGTGAGAATACATGCCCCGGCGGCAATACTCGCATTTCCCGCAGGAAGAGATGCAGGAGATCAGGACCCGGTCGCCGGGCTTGAACGTCGTGACGGCGGCGCCGATCGCCTCGATGACCCCCACGCCCTCATGGCCCAGAATCCGGCCTGGCGCGCATGTCGGGACATCGCCCTTGAGAATGTGCAGGTCGGTGCCGCAGATCGTGGTCTTGACCACCTTGACGACGGCGTCGCCGGGGGCCTGGATCACGGGCATGGGCCGGTCTTCGAGGGCCTTCTGGCCCGGCCCCTTGTAAACGAGCGCCTTCATGGTGCGGACTCCTCCTCCGGCACGATGCCGGTATGCGCCGCTCGACCGGGCGACGCGACGCCGACCCTCGCGCCTTTCCGCCGGGATCGACTTGATCGACGTCAAGTTCCGTCGCGCGGCGCCAGAGCGGTTCACCCCCGAATTTCGCGAGGCGAATTGACGATGATCAAGGGCGTCGTCGGCAAAGAGGCGCGTTCTTCGGCCTTGGAGAACGCCAATGAGAAGCCCCGCCCCCGTCTTTACCCAGACGTCCGTTGGAAGCCCGTTTTCACACCCGTCCAGACGCAGGGCGCTGATCGCCGCCGCCCTTGGCGCCGCGCTCGCGGCCTGCTCCACGGCGACCCCCTACCAGCCGATGGGCGCGCCCTCGTCCGAGGGGGCGGGCGGCTACAGCGATGTCCAGCTCCAGCCTGACCGCTGGCGGGTCACCTTCGCGGGCAACAGCCTGACCTCTCGCGATACGGTCGAAACCTATCTCCTCTATCGCGCCGCCGAGCTCACGGTTCAGTCCGGCTATGACTGGTTCACCACGGCGCAGCGCAGCACCGACGCCACCACACAGGCATACGCCTATCCCATCGATCGCCCCTGGGGGCCGGCCTGGGGGCCGCGTTGGCGTTACCACGACGGCATCGGCGTCTGGCGGCGCTGGGACCCCTGGGGTTCAGATCCCTTCTTCGATGTCGATCTGGTCACCCAGTACGAAGCCTCGGCCGAGATCATCATGGGACGCGGGGCCAAGCCCGCCGACGATCCCCACGCGTTCGAGGCCCGCAGTCTGATGGACGCCCTGTCCAGCCAGATCGTTCGCCCCCGCTGATCACGACAAATTCCTCCGCGCTGCGGCGACGCAGGCCTCGGAACGGCCTTCGCCTCCAGAAGGCGGGCGCAAGAACGGCGCTCAGCCGCCCGCCTTCATGCCCCCCTTCCATCGAGCCTACGCCTATCCCGGCTTTACCTGGATGCGATGCGCCTTGGATTGGGCGTGCTGGCTCTTGGGGATGTCGATATCGAGCACCCCGTTCTTGATCCGGGCCTCCACCCGGTCGGCGTCGACTTCCTGATCCAGAGGAATCCGGCGTTCAAACCGTCCATAACTGCGCTCGGTATAGCAACGTCCCTCGCTGCTCTCGCTATGGGTGTCGCGCCGCTCGCCCTGAAGCACCAGGACATTATCGTTCAGGTCGATCTGGATGTCCTTCTGCTCGAGGCCCGCGAGGTCGGCGGTGACATGATAATCCTTTTCGGTCTCCCTGATTTCCAGACTGGGCCAGAGCCTGGCGCCGTCGGAACCCTTGGATCGAAGCTCGGGCATGCGCCAGAAATCGCCCATCAGCCGGTCCAGTTCTCGCTGCATCGGCGAAAATGGATCCCGGTCGAAAGCGCCCAGCAGGGACGAGGGTTGAGGGATAAGGCTTTGGGTCGGCATGACGGCGTCTCCATTGAGCCCCCGAGGCCTCAACCGGCTTCGGTGCAGGAAGTTTCCTCGCGGAGCGGAGAACGACCGGGCGGCGGGACCATATCGATCCTGCCCGTCCCGTCCGTGACTTGACGGACGTCAACCCACCCGAGCGCCGATGGGGCAAGATGAACGATCCCCACAGGGAGATCGAAGCCGTGACGGAAGATTCAACAGGCAGCGCCGTCGCGCGCCTGAGCTTGACGGCCGGGTCCTGACCATGGATCGGCGCCCGCCCCTGTTCGAGGACCGCGCCGAGGCGGGACGGCGGCTGGGCGATGTGCTGACCGGATTGAACACCCATGATCCGGTGATCTACGCCCTGCCCCGGGGCGGGGTCCCCGTGGCGTTCGAGATCGCGCGGCGTCTGGACGCGCCATTGGACCTGGCCCTGGTGCGCAAGATCGGCGCGCCCGGCTACCCCGAACTGGCGCTGGCGGCGGTGTTCGACGGCGACCAGCCTCATATGGTGATCAACGAGTCCGTCCGGCGAACCACCGCGGCCAGCGACGCCTATCTGGCCCAGGCGCAGGCTCGCGAACTGGCCGAGATCGAACGCCGCCGCGCCCTCTATTTCGCCGGAAGAACCCGACCCGATCCGCGCGGGCGGACCGCCATCGTGGTCGATGACGGCCTGGCGACGGGGGCGACGGCGCGGGCCGCCGTTCAGGGATTGCGCCAACAGGGCGCCGCGACCGTGATTCTCGCCGTGCCGGTCGCACCGCCCGAGGTGGCCGCCGCGATGCGCGAAGCGGTCGACGTCCTGGTCTGTCTGGAGGAGCCTTCGATCTTCCGCAGCGTCGGCGAGGCCTATGCCGACTTCCATCAGTTGGAGGACGAGGAGGTGCTGGATCTGATGACCCGCGCGGCCGCCTTCGGAGCAGACCGGAACGGCTAGGCGCAGTCAGCGCAGATAGTCCTCGAACCAGCCGACGGCCAGACGGATCGCCGCCTCCAGCGTCCCCGGCTCTTCGAACAAATGGGTCGCGCCCGGCACGACCGCCACCCGGCTCGGCCCTGCGATCTGCTGTTCCGCCTCTCGGTTCAAGGTCAGGACGGGTTCGTCGTCGCCGCCGACGATCAACAGGGTGGGCGCCGTGACGCGCGCCAACGCCTCGCCAGCCAGATCGGGCCGTCCGCCGCGCGACACCACGGCGGCGACCGTCTCAGGCCGATCCGCCGCCGCCCTGAGCGCCGCGGCCGCCCCTGTGCTGGCCCCGAACAGGCCCAGCGGCAGGTCCGCCAGATCGGGCCGGGCCCTGGCCCAGTCGATGGTCTGGACCAGCCGTTCGGCCAGCAGGTCGATGTCGAAGACGTTGGCGCGGTTTCCCGCCTCCTTCTCCGTCAGCAGATCGAACAGCAGGGTGGCCATCCCTTCCCCGACAAGGACCTGGGCGACCTCCCTGTTCCGGGGGCTGAACCGGCTGGAGCCGCTGCCGTGGGCGAAGATCACCAGGCCGCGCGGCCGGGGCGGCTTTCGAAGATCGCCGGCGAGATCCAGCGGCGGGATCAGGACGGCTTCGGCGGAAGGGGCGGCGTCGGCGGGCATGGCGGCCTCCTGAACCCGTCAGAACCGACGACGGGTGAGCGCAAGTCTAGTTCGACGCCTCTCCTCGACATTGACGGGCGTCAAGGCGAGGCGGCGGAAAGCGGCTCAGATGAGCGGATGACCGCCCCCTCTTCACTCCAGATCGAGGAGCTCGCCGCGCTCGTGCGCAGGTCTTCCCTGCCGCTGCCGCCCATCGACGACGAGGATTTCGCCGCCGCCTTCGATCACTTCGGAAATGCACGGGTGGTCCTGCTGGGCGAAGCGACCCACGGCACCCGGGAGTTCTACAAGGCGCGGGCGGCGATCACGCGACGGCTGATCGACCGGCACGGTTTCCGCATCGTGGCCGTCGAAGGCGACTGGCCCGACGTGGCCGAGTTGGACCGTTTCATCCGCAACCGCGGAGTCTGGGGCCAGAAGGACAGTTTTCCCAATTTCCCCCGCTGGATGTGGCGCAACGCCGAATTCGTCGCCTTCGTGCACGCCCTGCGCGCCTGGAACCTGGAGCGGCCCATGGCGGACCGCGCTGAACTGCGCGGCCTGGACGTCTACAGCCTATCGCAGTCGCGCCGCGAGGTTCTGAACTATCTGGACCGGGTCGATCCCCAGGCGGCGGGCGAGGCGCGCCTGCGCTATGGCTGCCTCACCCCCTATCTGGACCAGCCTCAACGCTACGGCGCGGCGGCGCGCTTGGGGACGGTCGACTGCGAGGACGCGGTCGTCGCCCAACTGGTCAGCCTGCTGCGTCATCGGCTCGACTACAGCCGCCAGGACGGCGAGGACTATCTCGATGCGGCTCAGAACGCGCGCGTGGTGCGGGCGGCCGAGGCCTATTACCGCGCCATGTATCGCGGCTCGGTCGAGAGCTGGAACCTGCGCGACACCCATATGTTCGAGACGCTCGGCCATCTGCTGCAGGCGCGCGGTCCGGGGGCCAAGATCATCGTCTGGGCGCATAATTCGCACCTGGGCGACGCCTCCGCCACGGCCATGGGCGAGGCCGGCGAATACAATCTCGGCCAGCTGTGCCGCGAAGCCTTCGATCGGGACTGCGTGTCCATCGGCTTCGGGACCGACCGGGGACAGGTGGCGGCGGCGGACGACTGGGGCGGCCCCCAGGAGTTCAAACAGATTATCCCGGCGCGCCGCGACAGTTGGGAGCATATCTTCCAGCAGGCCGGCATGGGCCGGTCGCTGACCGACTGGCGCGCCGATCCTGGCCTGGCCGAGGCCTTGGGCGGAACCCGGCTCGAACGCGCCATCGGCGTCATCTACCGACCCGACACGGAGCGCAGCAGCCACTATTTCGACGCCCGGCTTTCGGCCCAGTTCGACGCCTATGTCTGGTTCGAAGAGACGGAAGCCGTGACGCCGCTGGCCGGGGCGCCGCCGGAAGGCGCGCCGGACATCTATCCCTTCGGCCTTTGACCGGCGAACCGCCCGGTATTGATCGAGGCGCGCTGAACCGGCGCGAACGGACCGCTCCCTCCCCGCGTTGAGCGAAGCGCGACGCCAGCGAGGTCAGGATGCCCGGCTACACCCTCTATTATTGGTCCGCGCCCTTTCGCGGCCAGTTCGTGCGCGCCGTCCTGGCCTTCGCAGGAAAGCGCTGGTCGGAAGCCGGCGACGACGCGATCAGCGCCCTGATGCAGGGCCCGCCGGAAGACATGCCGGTTCCGTTCATGGGTCCGCCGGTATTGGTCGACGAGACCGCCGGGGTCGCTATCTCCCAGATGCCGGCGATCATCTTCTACCTCGGAGAAACGCTCGCGCTTCTACCAACGGACCCGGCCTTGCGCGCGCTGACGATCAAGGTGGTCAACGACGCGAACGACGTCATCGACGAACTCACCCTGGATGGGGGCCGCCAGATGTGGACCGACAAGCGATGGGCCGCCTTCGTCCCCCGCCTGAGAAAGTGGATGGCGCTGTGGGACGACCTGGGACGGCGACATGGCCTGAACGCCCGTTCCGGCTTCCTGCTCGGCGGCGACGCTCCCGGTATCGCCGATGTGGTCACCGCCACCCTGTGGGCGACGCTGTCCGAGCGGTTTCCGCAGATCGGATCGATCCTTGATGAGGCTGCCCCCATGACGGCGGGCTTGACGCGTCGCGTCTCGACCTTGTCCCCGCTCGCCCAACTGGCCGAACGCGCGGGGCACGAGTACGGCGAGGTCTATTGCGGCGGCCTGATCGAACAATCCCTTCGCAAGGTGTTGGGATCGAGAATCGCCAAGACAGACCTCTAGAACCAACCGGCCTCTTTCAGCACTGGACCATAGGTCCTGCTCACCGGCGCCGTGAGGCCGCCGACGAGGCGCATCTCGCCCGCGCCGCGCCGCCAACGCACGTCCTCCACCGTGTCGGCCGCCACCCACCATGAGCGGTGGACCCGCCAGCCGTGGGCCCGCGCCAGTTCATCCAGGGCGTCGCCGAAACGCAGGGTGATCAGCTCCGCACCTGCGTCGGTATGGACCTTCAGATAGTGGTCGTGCGCCTCGATCGCGATCAGCCGCGCCCCGCGACGTTTCGCCGAAAGCCGTCGCCGGAAAGCCGCTTCGGCCTCGGGGAGCGGCGGGGCGATGACGGTGCGCGTCTCGACTTGCGCGGGCGAGCGCCGCCAGACCAAGGCCCGGACCGCCATCACCGCCAGCAGAATGGGCCACACCTGCCAGAGCAGACGCAGGAACCCCTCCACGTCGAGCCGACCGCCCAGAAGAACATGTTCAGCGGCCAGCACCAGCAGCGACACCGCCGGCGTCATGAGCACTGAGACCACCGCCACCCGCTGCCAGGTCCCGGCGATGCGCGGGATCAGCAGGCCGTCGGCTGCGATCCCGATCAGACCGCCTCCGACCATGCAGACCATCCAGTAGATGTAGCGATCACGGTCGGGGATGCGGTCAGAACCGAACGGTCCAAGAAACCCCATCAGCAGGCCGATCGCGATCAGCATGGCCAGGTCTATGGCCCACCGCCGCGCCATACCCCCCGTCCCTCTCGCCTCACCGTTCATGCCGTCCCGTTCGCGTAACCTTGGCGCCGTTCGCGCAGCGAGGCCTAGCGAGCAGCCGCCCGGTCGGCAATGGCGTTCAGCGAAACCGCCAACGAGGACCTCCGCTTGACCACCACCGTCGCCACGCCCCCGACCCAAACCACGTCCTGGCGCGCCCGCATCGCCTGGATGCTCCTCGCCCTTCTCTGCCTGGGGATCGCCGGTTATTCCGCGCGCTACCTGCTGCATCCGCCACAGACGCCGGCCCAGGCGCTGGGCAACCCGCTCGGGGTTCCGTGGCTCTTCATCCATATCGCCGGCTCAATCACCGCACTGCTGCTGGGCTCGCTGCAGTTCCTGCCCGCCTTGCGCCGGGGCCAGGGTAGAGGCTTTGGCCCGCCGCACCGCTGGACTGGACGGGTCTATGTCGCGGGATGCCTGGTCGGCGGCGCGGCGGGCCTCATCCTGGCGCCGGGCTCCTCCGCCGGCCCGATCGCCTCGGCGGGCTTCGGCAGCCTGGCTGTCATCTGGGTCGCCGTGACCCTCCTGGGATGGCGCGCGGCCGTGCAAGGCCGCTTCGCTGAGCATCGGCGCTGGATGATCCGCTCCTGGGCGCTCACCCTGGCCGCCGTCACCCTGCGGCTCTACCTGCCGCTGGTCATGCTCCTGGATCTGCCGTTCTTGCCTTGGTACCGCGCCATCTCCTTCCTGGCCTGGGTCCCCAACCTGATCGCGGCGGAGCTTTGGCTGCGACGCACGCAGGCGCGCGTCCAAACCCGGCCAGGACGTCTTGGAGAAGCATAGTAGCGCGCGCTACGTCCAAATTCCGCTCTCGACCCATCTGAGACATTCAGGCCGTCTGTTGTGGGCGCGAACTGTTGAGCTTTTCCGGCAGCCCCGTCAGGGTGCATCCATGCGCCTCAGAACCCTGCTCGTCCTAGGCCTCCTGGCTCTCGCCGGATGCGCCCCATTTCCGAAGGGGCCGCCCCTGATCGGTTACGATCCGGCACCTTATGGCGACGCCTTCCGGGCTGCGGCGACGGAAGCAGTCATCCGCAGCAAGCTGGGCGAAGGCTTCTACGAGGTCTTTGGGGATAAGGCCTATACGTTGGGCCAATCCGGGCTATGCGCGGAGGACACGCTCCAGCACTTCTTGTCGCTGCAGCACGGTTGTGCACTGCTCGGTCCTGGCGACAGTCCCGACTGCCGCGAACTCGACCTTTGCATACGGCTCACAGTAGGCAGCAGGCTATTTAAGGACCCAGAGGTCAGGTCGGCTGTCGAAGCCGCTTTGCTGCGGCCCTGCGATGCGCTCACTCCGCCTCAGGACCTTCCGTATGCACGCTGGCCTTCGGCCATTGGCAAGCCAGCGACCGCTAGTTGGGGACTGCTCCGTTGTGGCAGTCGGCGTCAGGTGGTGGGGAGCGATATCGCGTTTCACGAGAACGGCGCCCAGACCGTCATTTCCTTCACCTTTAGCCTCGCTCGAAGGTAAGCAGCGCGCTGGCGATAAGGTCCGCTTCCCACGGTGGGCTCAACTGATCGCTGCAACACACGCAGCGAAGGTCTCCGCTGGCGTCCGATAGAGCAAGGTCTTTCTTGGCCGTTCGTTGAGCTGTCGGGCGATGGCGCTGAGCTGGGCCTGGCTGTGGAGGGACAGGTCGGTTCCGTG
>NZ_JBFTRZ010000014.1:0-72323 GCF_056399785.1 Brevundimonas sp. 01N35 | reverse complement strand
CGCCATGTGTGGACGGCTCTCCGTTGGCAAGGATTGATTTGACGTTCTGCTGAGCCTGGTCGGTGCGGCCATGTGTTCGACCTGTTGGTGCGGTACGCATGACCGCTGGCCATAATGCCTTCCGCGAAGATGGGTCCTGACCAACAGCACGCGCTCGAGGCGCTCTGGCGCATATAGGTTCTCCCGCCTTCCGGTTTCGACCGGCTGTCGCATTACATCTCGTCCGCCCTTCCCAAGTTCGTCGGCCGCAGCATGACGCCGGACCTGTCCTTTATGCCGCGAGCGGCTCCCGGTAGCGTTCACCGCTGTTCATGATCGCCCAAATCATGCGGGCGTTCTTGTTGGCTAGCGCCACCGCCGCGACCTTCGGCGTTCGTCGAGCCAGTAACTGCACGAGCCACGGCCGGCGCGTGCCGTTGCGCTGGGCGTATCGAACGACTGCGAGCGCGCCGACGACCAGCATCTGTCTCAGATAGCGGTCGCCCTGCTTGGTGATCCCGCCGAGCCGTTCCTTGCCGCCGCTGGAATTCTGTCTGGGCACCAGACCGATCCAGGCCGCCAGGTTGCGTCCGGACTTGAAGGCCTTGGGATCGGCCACCGTGGCGACGAGAGCGCTGGCGAGCAGCGGCCCGACGCCAGGTATCTCCATCAACCGGCGGCCGATTTCTGTGGAGCGGGCATTGGTGCGGATCAGCCGGTCGGTTTCCAGAATTTGTTCATTCACCAAGCCGAGCTGAACAACCAGCATTCTGAGGCAGACCCGCGCCTCGGGAGGCACGCGCTCGTCGGCGGCATCGGCGATCACTTCGATCAGTCTCTCGAGGCCTTGGCGACCGACGGCCGCCGCGAGCCCG
Organism: Brevundimonas sp. 01N35; assembly: GCF_056399785.1. Lineage (NCBI taxonomy): Bacteria > Pseudomonadati > Pseudomonadota > Alphaproteobacteria > Caulobacterales > Caulobacteraceae > Brevundimonas > Brevundimonas sp. 01N35. The sequence continues at coordinate 71,469 of NZ_JBFTRZ010000014.1, read as the reverse complement.
AACTCTGCCATGTGGCCGCGAATGGCGTTCGAGATCTGTGTGCGCTGGCGCGTCAGGATCAGCCGGGTCCGATGCAGCACCATGACGCTCTGCTGGTCCCGCGACTTCACAGGCACGAAACGCATCGTCGCGACGCCTTCAGCATCGACGCCGTGTACCTGGAACACGGACTTCGCGATGTCCAAACCAACCGTGACTACCTGATTCATGGCTCTCCTCCAGCTCTGCCGGAGGCTTAACGCCGCCGGTGGGTTGGAGAGCCGTCCACAGCATCAACAGAGGAAGTTCGCATTAGCGCGGCAAGCGGTCATTCGCCGAGAAAGTTTGCACGTCCGATCCGCGGCGTTCAGCGCCAACCGGCGTCGCGCGCGCGGGCTTCGGCGGGAGCGTCCAGGGTCTCGCCCGAGATGACGGCGTCAACGGCCGCCAGAACCGCGTCGGGCGTGTCGGCGGCGGCCGTACGGACCTCGCTCGCAGCGCCATCGGTCGCCGCCAGCGCCTGCATCGCCCAGCCGTCATGCCCCCGGCACGCCAGGCCCGCCAGCCTCGCCTCGTCCGCCCGGAAGGTCCGGCACCATCGTCCCTCGTCGTCACGGAAGGTCAGGCCGACCGATCGGCCGTCTGCGTCCGCGCCATCGGCGGCCAGGCGGGTATCCAGGACGCGGACAAGGCCCGCATTCTTCAGCGCGCCGCCGGCGCCGACCGCAAAGCCGCGATCCGCCTGCCCTAAGTAGGGACCAAGCAGCACGCCTCCGGCAAACGCCGCTGTCGCCAGGCCGCCCCACAACGCCGCCCGTCGGGGCGTGGAGGCGTCGGCCAAGGCCCGACCCAGGCCGGCGAGCGGAGAGCGGGACTGCGCCGCTCCCGCCGCGATCAGGCGGGCGAGGGCCTGATCACGTGGATCGGCGGCGACCGGAAAGGCCTCCCTAGCCGTCGCGCGGAGCCGGCGCATGTCTTCCAGCCGCGCCGCGACTTCGGGATAGGCCAGGGCCGCCGCGTCGACCTGCTCCGCCTCCCGGGGCGACAGTTCGCCGTCGATGCGCCGCATCAGGGTATCGTCGTCGATCCGGCTCATCCCGTCACTCCTTGGGCGGCGAGGGTCTGCATCAGGGACTGACGGCCCCGCACCAGGCGGCTGGTCAGGGTGCCGGCCGGCACGCCCAGCACCTGGGCAGCCTCGGCATAGGACAGCCCCTCGACCAGCACCAGCGCCACTGCGTGGCGCTGGTGCTCCGGCAGGGCGTGGATCGCGTCGCGCACCGCCAGGGCGTCCGCGCGCAGGTCTTCGTCAGCCTGGGCTGCGTCGGCCACGCCGGCGGAGGTCGCGTTTTCCGGCGACACGACGCGGCTCCATCGCAGGATCGAGCGTCCCTCGTCGATGGCGATCCGTCTCATGATGGTGAAGGCCCAGCTGTCGAGCCGCGTCCCGGCTCGGAATTTCGATCGCGCCGCCAGCGCACGCTCGACGGTCTGCTGGACGAGGTCCTGCGCGTCCGCGTCGCGGGTCCGAAGCACCCCCGCAAAACGGCGAAGGCGCGGAAGGAGCTCCACCAGCCCGGTTTGAAAATCGTCCAAGCGCCTTCCTCGTCCATAATGGATGAAACGACCGGACCCAGGCGTTTCATCCATGGCATATCACGGGTGAAACCGCGCCTGAGGCAAGGGCGCATATGAAAGGACGAGGCGTGGCGCGACGACAGCGGATGGGGAGGCGGATGGCGGAATGGGTCGGAGCGGCGGCGCTGCTCGTCGCAGGGCCTGCCTGGGCGCAAATCGGGCCTCTGCCGCCGCTCGGGCTGCCCAGCTTGGGCGTCGCCGACCGCCTGCCGGCGGTCGGCGACATTGACCGCCTGGGCGCCCGCGTCGTGAACCGTGCGCTGCAGGCGCCGTCGCGGCTCCACGGGCTGATCCGAAGCTCCGGCGGGGTTCTGGAGGCGGACCCCCTCGGCTGGCCGGTCGTGGCGGGCGAGATCGTGGCCATCGATCTGTCGAGGCCGGCGCGCGACCGCGCCCTGGACGCCGGCTTCACCGTGGTGCGCGAAGAGCGGCTTGAAACACTGGACCTGACGACGACGGTGCTGGCTCCCCCACGCCGCCTGTCGTTGTCGCAAGCCATGGAGCGGCTGCGCGACCTGGATCCTGAGGCGGAGATCACCTTCAACCATGTTCATGCGCCGGCGGGCGCGGAAGAGGCTATTGCGGACGGCGGCCCGGCCCGGCCCGGCCTTGAGAAACCCGACGCGCGGCTCGGCCTGATCGACACGGGCGTGGACGCCGCCCACCCGGCGCTGGCGGGATCGCGCATCACCCAGCGCGGCTTCGCCGGGCCGCCGCGCATGGGCGCGCATGGTTTGGCGGTCGCCTCGCTGATGGTCGGGCGCAGCGGAGCCTTCTCGGGCGGTTTCCCTGACGCGGCCTTGCTGGTGGCCGACATCTACGGCGGTCAGGCGGCGGGCGGATCGTCGACGGGCCTCGCCCAGGCGCTCGCCTGGATGGTGGAGCAACGGACGACCGTGGTGAACATCAGCCTTGTCGGTCCGCGCAACCTCCTGGTCGAGCGGGCCGTGGCGCGCGCCCAGGCGCGGGGCGTCACCGTGGTGGCGGCCGTCGGCAACGACGGTCCGGCCGCGCCGCCCCTCTATCCGGCCGCCTATGAAGGGGTGGTGGGCGTGACGGGGGTGAGCGCGCGCGACAGGGCCCTGCCGGAAGGCGGGCGCGGTCCGCAGGTCGATTTCGCCGCGCCGGGCGCGGACATGGCGGCGGCTGCGCAAGGCGGAACCTGGACCGGGGTTCGGGGCGCCTCCTTCGCCTCCCCTATCGTCGCGGGCCTGCTGGCGCGCGGAGGGGGCGGCCCGGACGCTATCGAGGCCCTGTCCCGTTCGGCGCGGGACCTCGGGGCGCGGGGGCCGGATCCGGTATACGGAGCAGGGCTGGTCGGCACGGCGTCGCGGACGCCGCCGCAGGAGATGGGCGCGCGCGGCCGGCTGAGGCGCTGAAAATAATCTCGTCCCAGGGATGAAAGCCGCAGACCGGGTCGTTGGACCCTGCGAGGGCGCAATTCGCCCACGACATGCAGGAGACACGACCATGAAGAAGACCCTGATGATGGCGACCGTCGGCTTCGCCCTGGCGATCGCTGGAGCGTCCCAGGGCCAGGTGCTGGGCGGTTCGGGCGGACTGACGGGCGGCCTTGGCGGCAACCTGGGCGGCCAGGTCGGCGGCCTGACGGGTTCCGTCGGCGGTTCCGGCTCCCTGACCGGCGGTCTGGGCGGCACGGTCAACGGCTCGATGCTGCGCGAACGGACCGCCGACGTTCTGTCGCGCGCGGAGCGCCGCGCCCGGCAAACCCAGACGCGCGCCGCCGCTGTGGCTGAGCGCAATCGTCAACGGGCAAGCGAGGTCGCTTCCAACACGCGCGACACGGCGACCGCGACCGCCGCCAGCGCCCGAGGCGCCGTCAGCAGCGCGGCCGACGCCGCAACCGGCTCCCTGCAGGTCGATTCGTCCGGCATGTTGAACAGCGCGGCCTCGGCGAAAAACGGTACGGCGTCGGGTTCAGCCTCGGGTTCGGCCGCAGGGCGTGGTCAAACCCCCGCTCAACCCGCTTCTTCTCCCCCGACCTCGGCCGTAGATGCGAGCCGCTCGTCTTCGGCGGATCGCAAAGGCGCCTCGGTCTACATCGGCGCCAACGCCAGCGGAAACCTGGGTCACGACCACTGACTGAACTCATGCTCGCGGCGTAATCTCCCGGCCCCGTCAGCCTCGTCGACGGGGTCGGGAGGCGACGCCTGGAACCGCCTTTCCAGGTCCGGCCGACGGCCTTTATCGACACCCGCCCCGAGGTCCCTACCCTCGCCGAAGGCCGTATCGAACAGGCCGACCCCCGAGCCGAGGACACCGGCGCGCCGTCATCAGCGCCGCCGTCACACCCGAAGCGGAACCATTGCCCAAGAGGCGCTGTTTGACCCCGAAACCGAGGAGATGACTCCGTGGACGACTTCAAACCAAACGATCCGAACGCCATTCCGCCCCTGACAGGCGCGGAACGCCGCGTCGAAGAGACGGTGATCATTAAGAGAGAGAGCAGCAGCGCTGCCTGGTGGGCCGTCGGCGTTTTGGCTGTCCTGGCCGTAGTAGCGCTCTTGTGGTTCCTCACGCGCCCCCCCGAACAGGCTGCGGATGCGGATCTGCGGGTCGCCCAAGCTGAAGCGGCCGCCGAGAACGCTCGGCGGACCGCCGAGGCGGCGATGCTGCAGAACCAGATGAGCGGTGTTCGCGACAGCGTCGCCCTCGCCCAGGCCCAGACAGCGACGGCGCGCGCTGAGGCGATCCGCGCCACCGCCGAGGCCCGCGCCGCCGAAGCGCGCGCTACGGAGCCGGTGATCCCTGAGCGCCCGACGGCCGTCCCGCCGCCCCCGAGCGACGCTGCTGTCGTGACCACCACGACGCCGCAACCCTAGCGCTCCCAGCTCCTGTCGCCTGTCGCCTGGCCGCCAGCGTCGGCCGCAGGCGGGCTGTCAGGCTCGTTAACAAATGGGGGTTTTCCGCTAACCGCACGCCGCGCATCAGCGCCGAAACTATGCTTGCGGCTGAGCGGATCGACGTCTTCAACGGCGACGGGCGCCCTATTCCCGCAGGATCTTCTCGATCGCTTTCCCCTTGGCGAGTTCGTCGATCAGCTTGTCGAGATAGCGGATCTCTCGCATGAGCGGCTCATCGATGTTCTCGACGCGAACCCCGCAGATCACGCCCATGATCTTGGCCCTTGCAGGGTTTGGTTCGGGGGCCTCTGCGAAGAACGTCTCGAAGTCCGTTCTCTTCTCCAGGTGAGCGTTCATTTCGCCCTCGCTGAAGCCGGTCAGCCAACATATGATCTGATCGACCTCGGCCTTCGTGCGCCCCTTCTTCTCCGCCTTGGCGACGTAGTGCGGATAGACGCTAGCGAAGCTGGTTGTGTAGATGCGGTGCTTGGTCATGATGATCGTTTCCGCGTGGCGTGTCGCAAGGGCTCCGGCGTCATTCTCCCTGGGCCTGGATCCGATGATGGCTCCAAGCGGCCGCGTTTCCAGCATCTGGCGGCAGGGAACCGCTTTCTGGACCAACATGCTGAAAGGCCGCCACTCAAGACCAACACAACGGCGCTCCTCTCCCTTTCTGCCCCGAATGGAAATCTCCACGCTGGGAGAGACAGGATCGGTCCAGCTTTGCGGTTGCGAGCAGATCTTCACCGATCGTTCGCTGCCGGCGACCATCAAAGCTGCGCCCAATAGCGAATCCAGCCCGGCTCACAGAAACAGCGCTCGATAGATGCTGACGCCGAGAGCGGCCAAGATGGCTAGGCTGAGAGAGCAGAGCCGGCCGCGCCAACCGCGGTCTTTAAACGACCGCATCAACAGGCCGGACACAAGACCGCACCCGACCAAATTGTCAGAAGTTCTATCGACACTTGCAACGCGGGAGCCATCCACACAAGACATCCGAAACGACGAAAGCCTGCCCCGGCGAACCCGAGCGGGCCTGATAGCGGAGCCCGATGGCTCGACGCTTGCAATCTGCTCATTGAGCCCGTCTGAGTCCCAATGTGGCAGGCGGGCTTTTGCTTGTTGGCTTACACCCTGCCGAAGAATCCGGCCGCGCTGGAAGCGGACGTCGCAAACGTCAGCTCAGGGCGGAAGGCGGATGACGCCGCCTTACGCAGCAGCCATCGAGACGTTGAGAAACGGGGTCACCGCCGCCATGGCGCGCTCGACGTATTCGACCTTCTCGCCCACGGGCGCTACATAGTGGACGGCTTCTTGGGCATCCTGCGGCGTCGCTAGGCGGGCGATCATCCAGGCGGCAAGATATTGAGAGGCCAGGCAGCCGCCGGCCGTTGCGACATTGCCGTGGGCGACAAAGGGTCGGTCCACGACATTGACGCCGGCCTCAACGACCCAGGGCTTTGTAGTCAGGTCGGTGCAGGCGGGCAGCTCGCCGATCAGGCCCAGCTTGGCCAGTAGCAGCGTGCCGGAGCATTGAGCACCGATCAACTGGCGCGAAGGATCAAGCGTGATGCGCGCCAGGAAGTAGGGATCAGCGGCGTACTCGCGGGTCTTGATCCCGCTACCGATCAGGACCGCGTCAGCCTCGGTGAGAAACTCCAGCGGCTTTTGGCGCTGGATAGTCACCCCAGCCATAGAGGTAACCTCGGGCGTGGAGCAGGTGATGTATGCCTTCCAGCCCTGACCCTTCATCCGGTTCAGGATGCCGGCCGCAATAAAGGAATCGAGCTCGTTGAAGCCGTCGAGGGTCAGGATGGCGATTTGCATGCTATTCGAAATCTAGAGGGGAAAGCAGCATGGTTGCTGATGCCAGGCAGCGCCGCAAGCCGACTTTGCCAACGTCTTAAACGGGTCGGATTGCGACTATGGCACCTCGCCGGCAAGCGGACATTCCCTTGATCGCGAATGCCGCCTTTCTACTCCGACGGGCATGTCCGGTGTTGGCGCACGCCGGCACTAGGATTCAAACAAATCCTAATAGCCAGCGCATCGGCGATGAGAATCGCAAGCGTTGGGTTTGCAACCAGACCAGCAGTCAGTGGTCGAGCCCGCCCTGCTTAATCAGGCCTTTCACGAAGGCGTCTTCCAGCGAGGCGCCCACTTCACGAGAGAAAGCTTTCTGCGCCTCGGCCTCGTCAGCGATAATCCGCTCCGGCGTGGCTCGGTGGCTCGATAGCTTGAAGCAGACCTCCCTTCGCTGTCTGGCCGCCAGGTGTTCGATCCGTTCCAGCTTCACTCCGGCCTGAGCCCGGATCAGCTTCTTCGTCACTGTCGACATGAGCGCCTCCTGATCAGGTGGATTCATGTCTGGCGGGAGCCTTTGGTTCCGCATCGCTCCAAGGCAGGCCTCTGCCCCCTCCACTCAACGTTGGGGGCTCCTCTTGAAGGGGGTTTCCAACACGCCCTCAAGCCCATTTTACTCTGAATCATTCCGAAACCCCGTTCCAGCAACACATCATTGAGGCTTGCAGGGAAGAGTCAGTCCGAACATCGCGAGCGGACCTCATGCCGGACAATCAAGATTTCCTGTTTCGCTGCAGTCCCGATCCGATGTGGATCTATGATCGGGAGACGCTCGCTTTCAAGGTCGTCAACGAAGCGGCGACAAGGCGATACGGCTTCAGCGAAGCCGAGTTCCTCGCCATGACGATCGAGGACATCCGCCCCCAGGAAGATCAGGCGCGGTTGCTTGCGGCGGTCGCAGGCTCTCCTGCAGGCCCCGAGATTTCCGGTCCCTGGAGGCATCGCGCCCGCAACGGCGAGATCATGACCGTCGAAGTGCGGTCGTTCGGCATGATCTACATGGGCCGACCGTCGAAAATCGTCGCGGTGCGCGACATCACCGAATTGGCCCGCTTAGAGATCGCCGAGGAGGAAGCCCGACGAGCCCAGAAGGCCGCGCTCGACCTCCTCGCCATGGCCGGACGCGTGGCCCGCTTCGGCGGCTGGCGACTGGAACTTCCCTCCCGCGTCCTGACATGGAGCGACGAAACCGCCGCCATCCACGGCGAAACCCCTGGCACTCAGGTCACGCCAGAGCGTTGCCTGGCCTATTATCTCCCCGAACACCGGGAGACGGTTGAAGCCATGCTGGAGCGCTGCTTGAGCGACGGCGAGCCGTTCGACGAGGTGCTGCAGATCGTCACGGCAGACCAGCGACGTCGTTGGGTCCGCGCGACCGGAGAGGCCGAGCGGGACGCGAACCTCCAGGTCACCGGTCTGCGCGGCGGCTTCCAGGACATCGATGAGCTCGTACGCACCCGCCTCAAGTCCGAAGCCGTCGAACGTCAGCTTACCGAGACCCTCAACGCCAGCCGCGAGGGGTTCGTAGTGCTGGATGAGCACTGGCGCTTCGTTTTTGTGAACAAGGCTGCAGGACGAATGTTGGGACGGTCTCCGCGCTCCCTGCAGGGACGCAACATGTGGGAGGAATTCCCGCAAGCGCTCGGCGGCCCCTTCGAAGCCAAATATCGTGGCGCCGTCGCCGGTCGTCACAGCGTGGCGTTTGAGGAATTCTATCCCGATCTCGGTTGGTTCGACATTCGCGCCTATCCCTCCGCGGGAGGACTCGCCGTCCATTTCCAGAACATCACCGAGCGCAAGCGGATCCAGGCGGATCTTGAAGCCAGCGAGGAACGTTTCCGCCTGATCGCCAGCGTGACCAACGACGTCTTCTGGGATCTGGACTTGGCCGCCGGCCGGATGTGGTGGAACGAGCCCATGGCGCATCAGTTCGGGCATCCGGTCGAGGCCGCCGCAGACCGTCCTGACTTCTGGCTGCGCAATGTACACCCCGAGGACAGATCGCGCGTACGGGAAACGGTGGAGGCGGCGGTGAGCGACGGCGCCGATGGCTGGAGCAGCGCCTACCGCATCATCAAGGGCGACGGGGCGATCGCCCACGTCATTGACCGCGCCGCCATCGTCCGGGGCCCGGACGGTTGCGCACAACGCATGCTCGGCAGCATGACCGACGTCAGCGAACGCCTCGAGATGGAAACCCGGCTGCTGGAGTCCCAGAAGATCGAGGCGCTCGGTCGCCTGACCGGCGGGATCGCCCACGACTTCAACAATCTGCTGACCGTCATCATGGGCAATTCCGAGACCCTGATGGAAAGCGCTATAGATAGCGAAAGTCGCGAACTGGCCCAGTTGAACGTAACCGCCGCCGCCAAGGGCGCCGATCTCATCGGTCGGCTCCTGGCCTTCTCGCGGCGCCAGCCGCTGACGCCGCGCCCCGTCGACGTCCGAGAACTTCTTGTCGGGCTCGAACCTCTGCTGCGGCGCACGATCAACGCCGACATCCTTCTCGCAATAGAGTCGGCGCCTGACCTACCGCCGGTGCTCGCGGACGTGTCTCAACTTGAATCCGCCCTGCTCAATCTTGTCGTCAACGCCCGCGACGCCATGCCCAAAGGCGGCCAGGTGACGGTTCGGGCGCGTGTAGCCGATGCGCGCGCCTCCGAAGGTCGACGCGGCCCCGCCTTCGACGTTGCTGCGAAAGCCTGGCTCGAAATATCCGTCTCGGACACCGGAGAAGGCATGACGCCGGACGTTCAACGTCAGGCCTTCGACCCCTTCTTCACCACAAAGGCGGTGGGCAAAGGCACCGGGCTGGGACTGAGCACGGTCTATGGATTTGCAGCGCAGTCGGAGGGATCGGTCCACATCGCGTCGCATCCCGGCGCCGGCACCACCGTTCGCATGCTCTTGCCCTGCACTGAGGAAGCGGCGACTTCACCGGCGGAAACTCGACCCGAACCGACGTCGCCGCCACGGACAGGGGAACGCATCCTCGTCGTTGAGGATGATCCCCTGGTCCGCGATCACGTCGTACGTCAACTGCGCGCCGTCGGCTATTGCATCGTCCTGGCGGCGGACGGCCCAGAGGCGCTCGCCTGCCTTCAGGAGGAACCCGGGTTCGACCTCATGTTCACCGATGTCGTCATGCCTGGCGGCATGGACGGACAAGAGTTGGCTCGCCAGGCCAGGGCTATCGCGCCGGATCTTCGGGTGCTTTTCACTTCCGGATTCATCGGGCCCCTCGACGCTGCCTCCAGGATCCCCGCCGGCCAATGGCTCTGCAAGCCCTATCGCCGACAGGAACTGATAACAAGAGTCCGCGAAATCCTGCTTGGTCCATAATAATTGGGGCACGTATGCTCTGGCGTTTCCTTTTTCTGCTTCAAGATATATTGAGAGCACGGAGGAAATTACAGACAATGTCTGAACTAGAACGACCACTTCATGGTAAATGCGTATTAATCATAGAAGATAACCTCGTCCTGCTTAAGACGCTGGCTGAGCGTTTCGCTGCCGCAGGCGCAGCCGTCACGGTGGCGAGCGAAGGCGCAGCCGGCATGCGCCAGTTTCGAAAGCAGCGTCCTGATCTTGTCATCACGGACATCATCATGCCGGACAAGGAAGGCATCGAGACCATCTGCGAGATCAGGGTCCTGGCCCCCGAACTTCCGGTGCTGGCGATCTCGGGCGGCGGCCGGATCCAGGCCGGCGCTTTCCTTGACCTGGCGAGACGGCTGGGCGCCACGGATGTGATGGCGAAGCCGTTCCGATCGCAGGAAATCCTGAACCGGGCGATCAGGCTTCTCGACAGCGAGGCATGCAGGTCGTGAGGGCGCGGTCGCTCGACGGCGGGGACAGCGGGAGATTCAGGTCCGCCCTGGACGCGACCAGAGCCGGGCGCCGCGCGCGCGCGTCTTTTGCGCTCCTGCGGCCTCCCGGACATGACGCGGCGACCTGCTCCGACCAGCATCGACCGGACCTCGCCGGTTCCATGGCGCTCGTCGCTGCGTTCGCCCGCGCGACTTCCGCTCCCGACGCCGTGTGGGTGGAAACGGCATGATGAGGCCTGCATCCCACAGCGCCCTTCCCCGCCTGCACGACTTCTGGCGCCGCACCGGCGCCGAGGCGCTGGGCGAGATTATCGACGAACTGCCGACGCCGCTGCTCTTCCTGTTCGAGAACGAAAAGGAGATGGTCGCCAACGCCGCTGCACGCGACCTCTTCGGCATCCCCGAGGGGGCGGCGGCGAAGGCTATCCTTGGGGGGGTCGATGCGGCCGGAATTCCGTTCCGTCTCGAAGAAGTCGTCAAGGGCGATCGCCCCAGAGGCGACCTGCGGATCGGGGACCGTCGCTTCACCTCTTCCGCAAGGCCGCTCCCCAGGAACCGACCGGGCGTTCTCTGGACTTTTCTCGACGTCACGGCGCAGCGCGCCGCCGAACAGGAACGCGCCCGGGCCAAACACGCCGCAGCCGTCGCCCAGGTTTCCGGAAGCGTGGCCCATGACCTCATCAACCTCCTTGCCCGCATCATCTGCCGTGCCGAGAATCTGCAGGCCCCCGGCGCAGCGCCCGAGGTCGAAGCTGGAGCGGAGGCGCTGATCACGGAAGCCGAAGGGGCGGCCGACGTGGTACGTCGGCTGGCGACCTATGCCGACACATCGATCGCGACCGTCGAGGCGGTGGATTTGGGCGACTTGATCGCCCAGTGGCGGGACGCGCGATCAGCCGACGAATCAATACGCATTGTCGATGTGACCGGCGGGCGCGTGATGGTCGATGCTGATCTGTTCCGCGCTGTTCTTTACGAACTCGAAGCGAACGCACGACGGGCCGGGGCGGCGCAGGTCATGATTTCTCAACCCCCCTCCCCGGAAAAGGAGGCCGTCCTGATCCAGGTCGAGGACGACGGGCCGGGAATGTCCTCCGATACATTGGTTCGCGCCGCCTCCCCCTTCTTCACCACCCGTCCGACGGACGAGGCTTCGGGCCTGGGCCTGACCATGGCCCGCAGCCTGATGGCTCGCTTCGGCGGGACCCTGACCCTTTCGTCTCCGCCAGGCAAAGGAATGACCGTCACTCTTCACCTGAGGCGCGCGCCCACGGCGCAGCGGTCGATGCGGGCATGAGGCCATGACGCATTCCGCGACGGTCTCCACCTCGGTGACCGATATGCTCCGTCACGCCGGCGCCGCGGATGCGGCCGCTCGCGGCCAGGTGCACATCATCAGCGTGAACGCCGTGCGTGACGCCGTCGGGGAAAGATGGACGCGGCATGATCCGCTGGTCGAAGATTTCGTGATCCGCTCCTTTCGGCGCGGCGGTCGGGAAGACGACTTCATCGTCAGGGTGAACGAAACCGACTTCATGCTGATCCAGCCCAGCCGGGAGCCCATGGGCGCTCTGAGCCGGGCGTCCCAGCTGATGCGGGAAACGCTCAGCTATTTCCTCGGCGCCGTGAAGAGCGAGAACATCAACGTCTCGATTGTCGATCGGCTCAGCGACGACGGCATCGAGGCCACGCGTCTGAGCGAGGCGGATCTGGAAGCCGCCGCAGCCCAGCGCGGGCGAGACATGTCCCACAGCATCGACGGCTCGCCGCCCTGGGAGCGGTTCGGGGTCGCGCGCGCTGCAGGCAAGGTCGTCAGCATTCGCCGGCCTGGCGGCGCTGACATCCAGGCCGTCTTCTACCTGGAACCCATCTGGAATGTGACCCAGGGCGCGGTCGTCTCGTTCGTCGCGCGGACCATCGCGGTTCAGACCGGCTCAAATGGCGAGTTTGAGGCTATCGATCGTCGCGACCTCACGCCGCGGACTCACACCGTCATCGCCTGTAAACGCTTGCAGTTCGTACGTGAAATCGTCGAAGCCGGACACGAAGGCCCGCGCGTCGCCATCCACATGCCGCTTTCGATCAACGGCCTGTCCTTTACCGGCACGCGCACCGAGATTCTCTCCGAGCTCAAGAAGGTGTCGGCGATCTGGCGCGAGCGCCTGTTCATTGAACTGACCGACACCCCGCCGGCGATCCCTCAGGCCCGCCTGGCCGAGATTGTCGGGCAGCTTCGGCCGTTCTGCCGAGGCGTCCATATCCGCGTCGATCCGGGGAACGGGGACGTGGTCCAGTGGAATCGTTGCGGCGCCGTGGGCGTCATCTACACCGCCCTTTCCTCCCAACCCGAGCGAGAGACGCTTGCGCGACTGGATCGCATGATCACCGGCGCCGCCCAGATCGGCATGGGCGCCAGCCTCTATGGCGTCAACACGCGCAGCCTGGCTTTGGCCGCGTGGGCCGCCGGAGCGACCCATCTCTCGGGGGACTGCATCGGCGGCAGATTCGGGCAGGACATCGTCGCGCGGCGCTTCACCATGGATGACCTTTACGCAACCGAAGCCGCCTCGCTGGCGGGCGTGATCGACTGAAATCGCCGGGAGAACCTCCCCGGACAAGAAGATCGGGAACAGACGTCGACGATCGAACGGACATCGCCCGCCCTTCTGGCGGACGTCGAGTCAGACCGCTCCATCGCATCTTCCACAAACCGACCCTGGCCAATCGACACAAAGCCAATGTTGGATTGCATGCTGACAGGCCAGTGATCGCTCCTCAGGGCGAGCCAACTGCCACGCAAATAGAGCAACGATCGTTTTTCTGCGGCCAGCAGGAACGGCCCGGCGCGCCGCAGGGGGGCTGATGCGAACCGGGCCGTCAGCAAATCTCCTCAGCCCGGAGAATGCAGCTTAACAACGCCCCGACGGGTCGCAGCGTTCCGTCAAGCTGTGATCCGCGAAGAGAGGATGCCCGCGGCGCCTGAATCCGGAGGCTGCATCTCTACTAGAGCAACAGCAAGCGCGCCGTGGGGCAGACATATGCCGTCGTCTCGCCCAACTCACGTTCAGCGCCCCCAGGATGCCCCGGCTAAGATCGGCGCGACCTCGATCGAAGAAATTCATCGACCAAAGAACTTCACCACCCTTTCACCCTGCTTCGCGTTAAAAGCCGCGGCGTTTTGTGGACCGCATTTTGGGGGTTCGATCGACAAGGGCGACCCAGACCGCGAGCGTTCCGACGAGAAGGGCCATAACGAGAAGAACTGCGCTCAGCACGCCGAGATGCGCCCTCAGCGCCTCGGGCGCGGATCGCAACATCGACGCCAGCCGACAGGCCGACCCGAGGCATGCGAAGGACAGGGACCAGTTCGTCAATCCGTTCAATTTAGGCCTCCTCATTCTGGTAGGCAGCCCCCGTTCAAGCTCATTCTTCTCAACTTTTGACGCGATCATCGTCAGGCAAGCCAAGCCGCAATCGGCGGCTTGGATGACGGGCAGGCGCGGACGGCTTGAGACGTTCCGTACCGACAGCGGGTTGCGTTTCGACCTGGGCTCGCTGTTGTTCAAGGTTCCCCCGGGCCAAGGCGGCGTCGCCCCCCGCCGCATCCAAATCGATGGAAATGACGGCCAGGCGCGCCCTCACCTGTCCGATCTCGCGTTCATAGGACAGGGCTGCTCCGGCCCCTGCCGCCTCTTCCTGCTCTACCGCCAGGGCCTGCCTCAGCTCGAACTCGCGTCGCGGCAAGAAACCCTGCCAGGCAATTGTCTCGGCTCTCTGGATTTCGGCCCGGGCCAGCTTCAGACGGTCGTCCTGCAGGGTGCCCCCGCGCCGGGTCTGAGCCAGTTCGCGCGTCATCGCCTCCCGTCGCGCCACAAACTGTCTTCGCTCGGCATCCGGTGTCGCTTGAGGGACTGTCCCCCGAATGGCGACTGCCGCGGCTTGCGCATCCCGGCTCTGGCCGAGCGCCTTGTCGCTGCCCCCGCCAAGGGCATGAGACAGCTTCAGCGTAGCGATGGCTCGTCCGGCGTGACCCACCTCGGCTTCCGGCACGCGAAGCGCCTCAATGACGCCGCCTTGCCGCGCCTCTAGCCTGATCATATCCCGCCAACCGGCGCGACCCACCCTGCTATGGTTTCCTTTCGGGCGAAGGCGACCATGCTCGCGGAAGCAGCAGCCAAAAGCAGGATCGTGACCAGAGTGACCGAAATCAGGCGTGACGCTACCGACGACGCCAGCGCCGCTTCGCCTGAAAGACGACGAGTCGCGTGACGAACCGCTTCATGGCGAAACAGGTCAGACACTAGCAAACACCCTTTAAAGGAGAAAGATTCATCTATTGTAGGTTGATGAATCTTTCACCGCCGCGCAACCGTGTTCTGCGTCCGGACGCGGTTTTGAAAAACATGAAGAGAACTGGCGCTACGTAGTGCAGACATGATCGTCGAGCCCGCCATGGGGCCCTCCTGCTTCCGGCCGCAACCGCCCCAGATCGGTTGCGGCGTTTACCTGATCGCCCGCGGGCGTAGCCGCGATGTTTGATCCGACTTCTTCCGGCGTTGCGCTCCGGACCAAGCGCTCCTAGGCAGGGCTTGCCTCGAACCCACGGCATCGTCAGGCCAGAAACCTCGCCCCGAGGCCGTCCTGCAACAAAGATCTCGCAAACCTCGCCAATCGAGATGGCCGCCTGTAAACGAATCCCTATGGCAGCGGCCCCCAATCCCATTGATGTCGAAGTCGGCGTTCGCGTCCGCGCCTATCGCGAAGCCGCCGGGCTGTCCCAGCACGATCTCTCGCGTCTGATCGACATCAGCTTCCAGCAAATCCAGAAATACGAGCGCGGCCAGAATCGCATCTCCGTCTCCCGGTTGATGCATATCGCCGAACAACTGGGCACGAGCGGCGCCGTATTGCTCGGTGAAGTGAGCGGACCGAAGAGCGACGATCCGAAGACCCTGCTTGAAACCCCCGGCGCACTGGACCTGCTTCATGCCTACAGCGGCATTCGAAACGCCGCTCACCGGCAAGGTTTGCTCGCGATGGCCCAGACCCTGGACGCCCGTAAGACAGAGTGATCCATGTCCACGCAGCCATCTTTGGGCAGGGGCGAAGGCCTCACTCCCACCCAACGGGAATGCCTGTCGCTAGTCGGCCAGGGCTTCCAGTCCAAGGAAATCGCCGAACTCACCGGCAGGGCGCCGAAGACCATCGACAAGCATATCGAGAACGCCTGTCGCAAACTGGGCGTCCCGAACAGACGCCATGCTGCTCGTCTTTTGCTCGCTCAGAACCCTCTACGGAATGACGTCGTAGAGGCGCCGTTCCCCATGGCCCTCCCGATCATCGGCGCCCCAGATGGCGTCACGAAAGGAGGTGCGAATGCCGCAAACGCTCGCACGTCTCCCCTCTCTGACCTGGGAGGAGATGGAGGCGATATTCGACGAGCTGGCGGCGACGAACGAGCAGAGGGACCAGGCTCTAAGACTGCTGTCGATGACACGGCTGGCGGCCCAGAACCTTTCACCGCTCGACTTGATGCGCGAGATTTTCTGCATCGCGCTCGTTCTCCCTTGCGGGAACGATCGACCGCCGGAGAGGCCCGATCGGGAGAGACGCCCTCTCCCCTCAAGCGGATGATGTCGATCCTCGTCATCGCTGCGGCCGCATCCGTCCTGCTGGCCGCCCTGCTGGGCGGCGGCGTGCAGTTGCAACTCGCCGTCCAGGCCGTCGACCGCCTTCTGTCAGGTCGCTGACCCGAACCCTACCCCATCCGTGTTTCTCTAATTTTCCGTTTGCCGGGTCTGCCCGGCGGCAAGGACCCCTCATGCAACGACGCCAACTCGCCCAAACCATCGCCGACGCCCTCTTTCAGGCTGAAGATTCCGCCGACATTTCGCTCCGTGACGCCAGCAATTTGATCAATACTCTGACCAGCGCCCGCCTCAATAACCGCCTATCCGCCGTCTTGGGCGCCGATGCTCTCTCTGCGGCGACAGAAGCGGTTCGCGCCTTCGGTGAAGCGCGCGGCCGGCTGGTGACCGCCCACCATGCCTTGGCAGAGGCTGCTCCATGGCTCGTCGGCCACAACGTCGAACTGGCGGGACCTATGACCGGCAAGCCCGAAACGGACGAAGTGCGCACCGCCGGCCGCCTTCGCCGAATTGCATGATGTCGGACTTGATCGTCCGCCACGGCTTGGCCATGCTGGGCCATGCAGCGCCTCGAAACCCCAGTCCAGATCGGCTTGACCGTTCTCTTAGTCATCATCGCCGGTTTCGCCTTGTGGCGCGGCGGTCGACCCGAGCGTCTGGCCGTCATCGCACTGATCGTCGCCAGCCTTGCTTCGCCGCTCGTTCAGAACACATCAAACTTCAACGCCCCCCAGTGGGGCATCATGATCGTGGATGTTCTGCTGTTCATTGCATTCGCGGCGCTCGCCTGGCTTTTCGGCCGCTCCTGGATTCCCTGGGCCGCAGCGTTCCAGCTGATCACGGTCGTCACCCACGTGGGTTACGCCCTCAATCTGGACATCCTGAGCAGGGCCTATCTGTCCACCTCCTATCTGCTCTTCTTCGGCGTCCTGAGTGCTATCGCCTGGGGCTCCGTGCCTTCGGGAGGAACAAGGCGTGATCGACGTCGAACCCCTGGACGAGATCGACGCCTATGTCGGCCGTAGAATTTCGGACATACGCGAAGCTGCGGCCCTGACCGAGGAACGGCTCGCAAGCCTGCTGGGAGTGGATCTCCAAGGGCTTCGCGCTATGGAAGCCGGCAAGGCCAAGATCTTTGCCGAAACTCTACTGACGGCCTCTCGGGTGCTGAACGTTTCGGTGTCGGCGCTGCTCCCGCCCGACACGTACTAGCCCCTCGCTTTTCGGGGTCGGGCGCTTTTCCTGCTTTTGCGACGCCTGGAACCGGATACGCCCCATGTGCGCCTCATGCACAGGGCGTTCATGTTCAGCGCAGCTCAGACATAGGCCTGCACATGGAGGCCCATACGCACAAAGCGAACACGCTCAGCCCGTAAATCCGGTTCAGGCGTGAACCCCGCCTGGGCGAAGGCGCGCTGCTGCGGAAGCGCCGAAGGGGCATCCACGACCCGCCACCACTTGAGGTCGGCCGAAGCCTTCGGCAGAAGGCCGCCCACGATCCGTTCGATGTCACGAAAACTCAGTTCGACCGCCGCCGCCTTCTGGCGGCGCAGGTATCGAGCAAGGGGATCATACTTCGCCATTCTGATCCGCCCACCCCTCCTCACGGCGACACCACGACCGCCAGCCTGACCATACGGGGCGCCGCTTCAGGAGAGAAGGCCGCGCCAGGAAAATCGGAAAGCGCTTAAATCTGTTAGCGACCCGACCGCCGGGTCCAGCTGGGGCGTTCCTCGTCCCCCGGCCCCCCTCATAATCGAAGTTGTAGTAACGCCGCCAGCGATCAGACTACATGTTCGCTCAGGTCGGCGTAGCGCCGTCGAGAACAAGCTTCGACGCCCGTCACCCACGTCTGCGACCTTCTGGCTCTTTCATGTGCCGAGTGAGTCAGACGCCGCCTCACCAAGCCGCGCATCGCGTGCGGCGGCGTTTTGAGGCAGGGGCGGTCGCAGCAAGAAGTCGGCAGTGTGCGCCATGAGCGGTCATGGCGCCAGCACCGGAACGCGACATCGGCCTAAATCCAGGCTGACGCTTCCGTCATCCGCTTCCTGGCAGGCCGGTATCGACTGCAGATCGTCGAGCCCAGGACTGCACGCGACCCTCAGCCGACTTTCTAACCAGCCGGGATCATTCGCCGACGTCGCAGTTAACCAGCCCTCTTCACGCAAGACCCCGACTCGCGCGCGGGAGACCGGAGCCTCCAGACCATCGGTCAGCCGCAGCCGCAGCTTGCGTCCGTCCTCGACCACGCCTGCGAGGGACGCACGCGCCACCCACCACGAGCGGTGGGTCTGCGCGCCCTCTACGTCCTTCAGACCCGTGATCGCCTGTGACAGGGCATCAGCACCCGGGCAGAGCCCTGCGGTCCGATGCACCGAGTGAAGGAAGCGCCGCAGCTCTTTGATCTCAGCGCGCGCCGGCGATCAGAGCTCCGCAGTCGGCGTCTTCCGCCAGGCCCGGGTCGACGAAGCCCAGCAGTCCCGCGATCGGGCTGATCAGGGTCGCCAGCGCCCCGACGATTCCCCCCTGAGCCGCCACAGCGGCAATGTCCACGCCGAGCCGGGGGGACACGAGCGGCCCGTTGACAGTGATCGGGGCCCAGATCCGAAGCAGTCGCGGCTTCTTGGTCTTGCCGTCGATCCTCAGATTCAGCGTCTCGGCGCCCAGATCGATGGTCCCCGTCCCTTGCGCCAGGACCACGTCGGTGTCGATCACGAAAGTGCTCGCCGTGGCGGTTCCGCCCGCGACGCTGAAATTCGCGACGGCGCACCGGATCGCCGAGCTCGATTGGTCTCCCGACAACAGCTTGGCCAGACCCGCCCCGACATTGATGCCCAGCAACTCGGCGAAAGCCGAACGCATCTGGCCATGAGGCACAACCAGGCTGATCGTCCCCTTCGAATTGGCCGCCAGTTCATGGATCGAGGCGCCGGGCCCTTCCAGCTTCGCCCGGCCAAGGGCGCGGCCGGTGACCGTCGGCGCGCCGCCGCGCGCCGGAATGATCGATTCCAGAGGATAGCCGCCCAGTCGAAAATCCACGGCGCTGTAGGGCGTGTCCCTGGTGGCGTCGATCCGAGCTGTCCCGTTGAGTTCTCCCCGACTGAAGGCGAATGAAACCGGGTCAAGCTTCAGAATTCCATCCTTCAGGTCGGCGCCCAGCCGGACCTGGCGGATGTCCAGCGCATTGGCTTTCACAGAACCGGCGCGATAGGACAGCGTCCCGTCCATCGTGCGCAGTCGCTCCGTTCTCAGCGGCGCATCAGGCAAAAGCTTGCCGGGCTTGCCCGAGGTCGCGACCGTGCCGCCGCTCGTGACCTGCGGGCGGGCCCCCAGCACCGCCGCCAGATCGTCGATGTCCAGCGAGCGCGAGGCCAGCTGAGCATCCACGCGACGACGGTCGTTGGCCTTTTTTACCTCCACCACGCCCGACAGGTCCGACGACCCGACCCGTCCACTGAAATCGGCGAAGCGGAACAGGGAGCCGTTCCGGCTCAGGCTCCCGCGCAGCCTGTAGGGCGGGGTGTTCGGCGCGGTGATTCCGGTCAGCAGATAGATGTCCGCCAGGTCCCTCCCCTCCAGCTCCAGCACGGCGTTGAAACGGCCCAGGTCGAAAGGTCGGGTGACGGACCCGTCGGCCTTCAGCCTGGTCCCGGCGCCCGCCAGGTCGGCCGTGAAGTCGTAGGGCCTGTCGCGACGGATGTTGATGAAGGGACCGCCCGTCACGCGCAGCGTCAGGGGCTCTCCGTTCATGGTCCCCTTGCCGTCGAGCAGAAAGCCGCTTTCGCCGTCCTCAGGGGAGCGAGCCTCGCGCGCCGTGACCGTGGCGTCGAGCTTCATCCCGCGTCGCTGCTCGTCAAGAGTCAGGCGGCCCTCGTTGATGACCAGCCGCTGGATGACCGGCAGTTTCGCGCCCCGGCCGTCGTCCGGCCGGTCCGGATTCAGGTCCCAGCTGCGTCGCCCCTGCTCGTCGACGATCAGATGGACCACCGGGCGCGTGATCGTCAGGGACGGCACTTCGACCTGGCCAATGAACAGTCGTCGCAGCCGCACCGAGACGTCCAGCCGCGACACCTCGGCCGTCTTCTTCTCCCGCGCCCAGGCAGGACCGCCGATGCTCAGGCCGCGCACCGTCGCCGACGGCGTCCAACTGAACAGCTTCACGTCCAGATCGCCGTTCAGCGCGATCTCCCGGCCGGTCGATGCCGACGCCGATCGTCCGATCGGTCCTCTCAGCCAGTTCCAGTCGAACAAGATCAGAAAAACCAGAAACGCGGCCGTCACGGTCAGGAGGATTCCCAGCGCCACGAACTCTGGGCGTCCGGGATGACGAACAGCGAGCCACACGGGATCTCGGGTCACGACGTGCTCTTTCAGCGCGTTCGCCTTGCGTCTCACGCGCGCCCAGGCTGCGCCGGCGCGCGCCTGCAAGGCTTCAGTCGTCGATGTCAGATCTGGCCTTTCGATCAAGATCGCCTCCGGTGAAGCCGATCAACGCATGAGAACGCCGGGGGGCGCCACAGTCCGATGACGAGACGCAGGCATCCTCCCGTAGGGACCGAAGGCCTGCTCCCGCGCCGCGTCGCTATCGTCGAGCTTTTTGTCTTTCGGCGGTCGCCACAACCAGGAGGGCTTGGCCCTGGCCATACTGCGGAAAGGTAAGAAAAGATGGATCGTAAGCAGACGAAGGGCCGCGAGGACAACGGGGCGGCGCCCGGGGGAAGGCCAGACGTCACCACATCCGACGAGGCAGTCAAACGGACCGGCCTGAAATCCCGACGCGCCGCCGGTCCTGACGGCCCCGACGCCACCTTGATCGGCGACACCTTCAAGGCGAAGCCGGGGGCGTGAAGCCCAGGACAACCTGGCCCGACATGAGCCGGCGCACATATTCTCCTGTCTTCCGAAGCCACGCAGCGTTTAGCCGGCGCCGTATGCTTGAGTTAAGCGGAGCCATCGCGCTTCGCCCGAACTTGGCCTGGAGTGCGCCCCGACGGCCCCTGCACAAGCTTGCCAGCGCAGCCGGACTTTTCTTCGGCTCCGCCGCCTTTCGTTCCGAGATCCGGGCTGACTCGACGGTTCAAGGCACCTGGCGAAGGAGTGTTCAAGTATCGTCCCCGAGATGGAGTTGAACTGGGGGATCACCTCCGCATGGCGGAATACGCACGCCTTGTCCGGGACCTGGGCAAGTCTCTTCACGGCCACACCCTTCTTTGGCATCGAAGCGCGCCTGACGGCAGCGACAGCGGCCCGCAGCGGAAGTTGCGCGTCGTCTCTCCGAGTTCCAGGCCGCGGACGCCTCAGCTCCCCTGATGCGCCCGCAGGAAAGTATTCAGTCGATGCGGGAGGTTCTGGGCGACCGTCGTCAGCACGCCGACGGACCTCCGCCCAAGACCCAGGCGGAGGAGTTGGCGCCCGTTACGCCGGGTATGGCTGCGACAAGCCCCCTCCAGGCCGTGATCAGGAGCGTCGCTGATGTTGTCCGCCCGTCGTCCGCCCCTTGTCATTATCGCTCTGGCGCTTCTCGCCGTCGCCTGAGAGCGTTGGGTCGCCGCCGCCATGGTGGCGGACGTTCTCCCCTAGAGGTCCCTCTTCGAGCGGCTGCGAAGGGTCCGTCGCTGCTCCAGACTCTTCGCCCCCCCCGTCCTCGGCGCGGGTGCGAATAGCCGGCAGTCCGCTGCCCTGCAACCGCCGGGCGCGCTCTTCCACCTGCTGGAGGATGATTTTGAGATCTCGGTCGGTCAGGCGCTCCAGGCCGATGAACCGCTCGTCCGCAGCTTCCACGGCGTGGATCAGTTCATCCAGCTTGGCGTGGATCGCCGCTCCGTCGCGGTTCTGGGTGTTCTGGATGAGGAACACCATGAGGAAGGTGACGATGGTGGTCCCGGTGTTGATAACCAACTGCCAGCTCTCGTTGAAATGAAAAAGCGGTCCCGTGAGGCCCCAGATCAGGACCAGGGCGAGACAGACGACGAAGGTCCAAGGCCGACCGGCAAGGCTGGCGGCGGCGTTCGAGAATTTCACAAATAGACGTTCCATGGCCTTGCAACGCCGAGACCGACCTTGGGTTCGCCTGGGGCCGCCGAGCGGAGCCCGCCGCACGGACGCCAAGACCCGCATGGCCCATCTGCGTTGCGAGTTCGCGGTGCGAATGCAGGCCAGGGCCTGGCTGACGGCCGAGGCTATGAGCTGCCCATCACCCAGGAACAGCTTGCGGACGCCCCTGGCACGACCGCCGTTCACGTCAACCGGACGCTGAAGGCGCTGGAGCAAACGGGCTGATCCTGCGCAACAAGCGGACTATCAGCTTCCCTTCCTGGGAAAGGCTGCAGGGACGTCGCCGCCTTCAACCGTCGCTATCTGCACATCCGCCAGGTCGACCTCGCCAGCGTTTGAGTCGGTCGCTGAAGGCGTGGACGGCCACTGCCGACGAGCCAGTCAGCATTGCCCTGCCTGCGTCGTCGCACCTGCGTTCAACCGATCGGCCGAGCCCGGTTCCGCTGGTCGCCGCCTGCTTCGCGCCCGCATTCCTGGTCCGCAAAGAGCTTGAGACCGCTTGCGGACACTCGGAAACCTTGGCGGGACGACGCGTTCATCCGATCCAGCTTTCGGGAGGAAGAGCGTGATGACCAACAGGCGGCCTGTGATTGAAGAAGCCTTCGAACTCGCCAGAAGCGGTCGATATCGCGTGCCGAGCGAGGTGCGCAGGGCCCTAGTGGAGAAGCGATATACCCAGGCGGAGTTGTTCCAGCTCGAGGGCAAGGCCACATGGGCCCAGTTGCGCACGCTCTGCGCCGATGCCCGCTATCCGGCCGGCGCGGGTTCCGTTCAACCCGGCTGACTGATCATTGTCACGGGTCGATCGGCAACGACAGTCTCGTCCATGCGCTTGATTGTCATGTTCATCGGAAGCATCAGGAGAAGACGTTGATCAGATCCCTGCTTATCGGCCTGGTCGCTGGACAGCGCTCGATGACCCCCGTGGCGGCGACGGCCCTGTCTGCCGCCAGCGGCCGCATCGCCATCGGTCACGGGCTTCCGCCCCTACTATGGAGTCCCCTGGTCGCTGCCTCCGCCATCCTGGCGGCCGGGGAGTTGGCTGGCGACAAGATGGCCTCGGCGCCGGACCGGACAAACCTACCGGGTTTGGTTGCCCGCCTGTTTACCGGGGCTCTGGCGGGCGCGGCGGCCGTGCCAGCGAGCAAAGCTCCTTTGCGGGAGAATGCGGCTGGTGAACCGGAGAATGGCTCTGCTGTTCCGACCGGAACCTGTCACAGCCCGACGGCGGTGGAATCCGATCAAAATCCTGCCGCCGTCGGGGCGGTCTTCGGGACGATTGGGCGCGCCTGCAGACGTGCCGCTACCGCCCTGGCAAAGGCGCGATGGGCCTCGCCTTCATCGTGGATCATGAGCAAGAGGCCGCTCCGAGCGTCAGAGACCCGGAAGCGGGGAAGATCGTCTCCGTTCTTCGGTGAACGGGGCAGCCGCTCCAGTTGCACGCCGGCGCGGGAACGCAGCAGGATCTTTTTCGGCATCGGAACCTCCTGAATCCGACAGTCAGATCGGAACAGGCCGATGGGTTCCAGACGGTCCGTTTTTCGACTCGGCGATGCTACTCGGCAGTCTTGCCGCAGCCGGCCGTTCGTATGGAACGGAATGGCGGCACGTCGCTTCGAGACCTGTCCAGCCGGAGGGCAGTTGATGATCTCGTTCTGCGCTCTCGCAGCATCCTCTATGCCAATAGCGGGATGTCTGCTCAGGGTCGGATTGCGACTATGGCACCTCGCCGGCAGTTTCCCATCTTGCGCTAGTTCGGGACTGATCGTGCGTCGAGCCCAAAGGCTCCCCATTCCTTCCGTCCACTTTCAGCGACCAGAATCTCGCGGCCTGAGCCGCCTCACTCGTCAATGAGACTGATAGTCAGGACGCACCTCAAGCCTCCGGATTCGTAGGAAAGTCGAGCGCCGCCCTCGCCCCCCGAAAAGCTCTTCTCGATAAGATGGGTGCCGAAGCCCCGACGGACGGGAGGCGAGACCGGAGGCCCTCCTGTCTCCTGCCAAAGAAGAACCAGGGAGCGGCGGCCCTCGCCATCGGCGCCGACGTTCCAGCTGACGTCCACGCAGCCCGAAGCCAAGGTGAGCGCGCCGTATTTGGCCGCATTGGTGATCAGTTCGTGGAGAAGAAGGGACAAGGCGACCGCCTGCGAGGGGTGAAGCCAGACCTTGGGGCCCTGGATGCGGAACGGCGAGGGTTGCTGGTCGTGAGGCGCGACCGCCTCGGCGATGAGTGCATTGAGATCGGCGCCCGCCCAATTCTGATCGACCAGCACATTATGTGCGCGGGACAGGGCGATGAAGCGATTGGAGAGGTCGCGGCGCACCTCGGCCGCCACGCCGGCGCTCCGCAGGGTCTGCTCGGCGACCGACTGGACGGTCGCGATCGTGTTCTTCACGCGGTGGTTGAGTTCGTTCAACAGAAGAAGGCGGTGCTCTTCCGCCTGCCTGATGTGGGTTTCGTCGCGAAAAATTTTTACGAAGGCCTGGCCGTCGTCCTGCAGCAGCAAGGTCGCCCCGTTTGCCCAGAAGAGCGTACCGTCCTTGCGGCGGTGCCAACGACTGTCCTCAGCGGACCCCCGGCGAAGCGCCGTTTCGATCTCCTGACGATGGATCCCCGCGGCCTCGTCCGCTTCGGTGAATATGGTCGCGATACTCTGCCCGATAATCTCATCGTCAACGAACCCCGTCACGGCTGTGGCGTCGGCCAGCCAGCGAGTGATGTGGCCATCCCTCTCGAAGACGACGATGCCGTAGCCGCGCAGGCGATTGATGACGCGTACAGCCAGGGATTTTGCGTCTTCAGAGATCATGGTCCGTCAACGCGCTCGTCCCAGTTGGGCTGCAGCCTCCAATCCGCGCGCTATAAACCCGAACTGCGGCGCCCGGTCCTGACGTCAGCAGATCGCGAATGGACCTGAGTGAAATTCGGTGAGGCCCGTTGGACTAGCCTGACGTTCCCCTGCGCTGAAGTACCGCCGCTACAGCCGGCCCCGGAGGCGAAGCTCGACCGTCCGGCGTAACCAGATCGTGCGTTGCCTTGCTAGAGTCAACTTGCGCGACGTCGCGGCGAGGCACGGCTGACCTTGGTCGGAGCCCCCGCGAGCTTCGGCGCCCGGCCGCGTCCCCCGGTTCGCGGCGCGGGGCCCTGAAGGCTGGCGCGCAGCGCCGCCATCAGGTCCACGACCGGGGTGTCTTCCGGTTCGGCCGCTCGCACCGGTTTCTGGCCCTTCTGCTTGGCGGCGATCAGCGCCTTAAGCGCCTCCTCGTAGCGGTCGACGAACTGGTCGGGGTCGAAGGGGCCGGCCTGCTGCTCGATGATGCGCCTAGCGATGTCGATCATGGCCGGATCGGGTTGTTTGTCCGATATGGCGCCGAACACGTCCCGCGCGTCACGGACTTCCCCGCGCGTGCGCAGCGAATAGGCGAGAATGCCCCGGTCCCGGGGTTCGAGCGCCAGCAGACGCTCGCGGGTCGACAGGACCACCCGGCCCAGTGCGATCTTGCCTTCGGACCGCATGGCCTCGCGTACCACCGCGAACGCCTCTTCCGCGATCGCACCCGCGGGCGCGAGATAATAGGGGTTGTCCCAGTATAGACGGTCTATCTCCTCTTCCGGAACGAACCGCTCGATGTCGATCGTCTTGGTGCTCTCCAGCTTGACCGACTTGATCTCGTCATCGCTGAGAAGGATGTATTCGTCCTTGGCGACGGCATAGCCCTTCACGAGGGAAGACCGCTCGACCGGGCCGGTATCGGGGTCTGTCGTCACCATCCGAATTCGGTTGTTCGTCTCGGGGTTTATCAGGTTGAAGTGGACTTCGCCGCCCGGGTTGGTTGCGGTGTAAAGCGCGACCGGGCAGGTCACGAGGGACAGTCGCAGGTGTCCCTGCCAGGTGGGTCGATACGCCATGATACGGGTCTCCCGGCGCGCTTGAATCCGCCGCGCCGATACAACACCGGAGCCCCCGATTCGCTCCGCGGCCAAATCTAACGCAGGGCCTAGCCTAGCCGTCCCCCGAAACCGATTAGTAAGCCGACGATCAACCGCTCTGCGGACACTGCCCAGCGCCTAATTCGCAAACCGAACGATTACCGAACTTGGGAACCGATCTGCGACGGATGTCGGCGCCTGACTAAGGCTTCGTCAGCGGGCAAGCGTCCGCGCCACTTCGACGAACGGCGTCTTTTCAAAGCGAGCCCCACGTGATTTATTGCGTGACCCGACTGCCGGGGGACCGGGCCAGCAAACCATCTAATCAGACAGGGAAGTGACAGGATGCCCCAGTTCGTCATCGAGAGAGAAATGCCGGATGTCGGTCAACTCGGCCCAGGGGATCTCAGAGACGCCTCTCAGACCTCTTGTTCCGTCCTCAGGAACCTCGGACCAGAAATCCAGTGGGTTCAAAGCTATGTAACTGACGACAAAATCTATTGCATCTACCGGGCCCCTGACGAGCAGATGATCCGGCAGCATGCGGAGCAGGCTGGCTTTCCTGCTAACAGCATCTTGCCGGTGAGGGCGGTAATCGACCCGACCACTGCTGAGTAAGGGCATCTCCCGACAGCTGGGCGGGGCCCTCTGTCGCTCAATGTCCGCTTGCCGCCCCCCGCAGAAAGAGATCAGCGCCGCCGTCATAAGGAGCGAAAATCGCTATCTGCCAAAGGGACTGCCGCAATCTGACGGGCGCGGTCTGGGCCCAGACGGCGCACAACGGCGCCGGCAACGTGGTCATGTTCGCCGACGATCCCGCCCTCCGGAAATACTGGCTGGGCCCAAGGCGCATGTTGCTCAACGCCGTTTCCTGTCGCACCACCTCACCCCGGCGGAGCGGCGCAAGGAATCGAGTGTGCGCCAGTGAGGAGTTCGGCCACAGACCGACGTCTGGCGACAGGCGCGCCAGTCCTAACTCCAAGCATATTATCGAAGGAGTCGAGAGCACCCAGCCAGCTTATCCGCCCGCCTCCTTCATAGCCGAAATCGACTCGTCGGCATTGGAGGCAAGATCGCTCGCACGCCGATCATCGTGTGGAATGAAGTTGAAGGGCGGGCATCCTTCTGCGAGCCGCGTCCCTGATGGTCGAGCAAATCAGCCCGGCATGCGGGCAAAAAAACGCGCTGAAACGCGCTGAAACGCGTCAAAAAATGGAGACCGGCTGTGCCCCATATGTGCCCCAAAACGCAACCGACGAAATCCAGGCTCCACACGCCCAGAACAAGTCATTGTTTATGAAGGGGAAAATGGTACGCCCCCTCGGGCTCGAACCGAGGACCCTCTGATTAAAAGTCAGATGCTCTAACCAACTGAGCTAGGGGCGCACGCTTTAGAATCAACCTGTTAGGTCGCTTCTCCGCCAACCAGTTTGTCGCCGGTTTGCGGAGGCGGTTTCTGGTTCATTCGCGTCGGGAGGTCAAGGCCCACGGCGCCGCAAGACACGTATTTTATGAGAACAACCCTCGCGGTCAGTTGCGGTTCACCTTGGATCGTTCAACAAGAGAGGGAACCGGGCTCCCCGGATGACGTTTGCTGCCCCATAAGGGGGATTATCCGATGAACCGATTGAATCTGAACCGTTTGCTGCTGATCGCGGCCCTGGGCGCCGCCGCCGCGACATCGGCTTGCGACGAGCCCCCCGCCGAGGCTCAGACGGTTGAAGTCCAGGTTCAGGACACGACCGCGCCCGCAGCCGAAGAATCGGCCGCTCCCGCCGTGGCCGAAGCGCCCGCGGCGGACGCTCCGCCGCCCGTCGACGCGCTGCCGGCCGAACAACGGACCTCGGCACAGACGGTTCAGCCCGAAAGCGATACGCTGTTCTACTGATTCCGTCGGCGCGGCGTTCGCGTCCCTCGTTCGCGCCCGTACCCGCGCCCCATTCCCGCGCCCTGAGCCAAGGTTGCAGTTTGACGTCGAGGCCACATCTCCTTCTCGCCGGCATGGCGCTCTGGGCTGTCAGCGGACACCCGGTCGCCGCCGAGCCGCGCGCCCAGATTCGCGGCGACATCGACGCCGAGTTGCGTCGTGAACTGGAACGCGCCGTCGGCGACGTGGACGGCGCCCCCTCCACCCGGTTCGAGGCCCGTCGGCGCGCGCGCACCGCGATGGAATCGGCCGAGGCCCTTCTGCGCTCGGAAGGCTATTATCAACCGACCTTGCAGGATGACGTGGAGGGCGAGGAAAAGCCCGTCGCCGTCGTGACAGTCACGCCCGGACACCGTTTCGAACTGGGCGAAACCAAGGTCAACTGGATCGCCCCCGTGCCCGATTCCGTGACGGAAACGGTCGCGATCGCCGACATTTCGCTGAAGCCGGGCGATCCGGGCCGGGCCGCCGACATCCTGGCGGCCGAGGGGCGGGTCGTGGCCGGCCTGACGCGCGAGGGCTATGCCGACGCCAAGGCCGAGCCCCGTCGGGTCGTCGTCGACCACGCCGCCTTCACCGTGCAGCCGACCTTCAACATCGCCTCCGGCGCCCTGGTGCGGCTGGATGGGGTCCAGGTGCGCACGCGTGGACCGACCAATCCCGAATGGGTCGCCGGACTGGCCCCGTGGAAGGCGGGCGACCGCTACGACCCCGAGAACGTGGCCGAACTGGAGCGTCGGATTCTGGACACCGGCGTCTATGACGGCGTCGGCGTTGCGCTGGCCCCCCTGGACCAGGTCACGCCCGAAGGTCTGCGCCCCGTCATGGTCACCCTGTCCGACCGCCCTCGCAGCCTGCTGGAAGCCGGCGCCACCTATTCGACCGCCGAGGGCGCGGGCGTGGACGTGTTCCAAACCCGCTACAACCGCTTGGGCCGCGCGGCGACGCTGAAATACGGGCTCCGTTTCGCCAGTATCGACAGCCGCCTGGGCGGCGAGGCCAGCCTGCCGCATTGGGGCCGCCCCGGGCGGACGCTGAAACTGTCGTCCTATCTCGTCCGCGAACGGACCGACGCCTACGACCGCAGCGCCGTCGCCCTGGCCGCCGATCTGACGCAGCGCATCGGCAAGACCTCTTTCTTCACCTACGGCCTGGGCCTCGACGCGGGCCGCTATACCGAGAACCGCTTCGATCCGATCACCCAGGCGCCGATCACCTTCGACCGCGACCTCGCCCTCCTGACCGCGCGCAGCGCCGCCTACATGGATCGCTCCAATGATCCGCTGAATCCGACCCGGGGTTTCCGCCTCTATCTCTCGGCCCAGCCGACCGCCGTGACGGGCGAGGACACGATTCTGTTCCTGCGCACCGAGGGCCAGGCGACCGGCTACCTGCCCTTGCAGGACGGCGCCCGAACGGTGTTGGCCGGTCGCGCCCGGCTGGGCTCGATCATCGGCGGTCAGGAGCTGACGGTGCCGTCGGACCGCCTCTTCTATTCCGGCGGCGGCGGTTCGGTGCGCGGCTATTCCTATCAGAGCATCAATCCGCGCCTGCCGAACAACAAGCCCCGCGGCGGCCTGTCGCTGTTCGAGACCTCGATCGAGGTGCGCCACGACATCGGCGAGAAATTCCAGGCCGTCGCCTTCGTCGACTCGGGCGCGGTCGGCTTTCTGGCGACGCCGAACTTCAACAACATGCGCTATGGCGCAGGCGTAGGCGTGCGCTACAAACTGCCGTTCGGTCCGGTGCGGGCCGACATCGCCGTTCCTCTGGACCGGCGTGAAGGCGACGCCAACTTCCAGCTCTACATCAGCATCGGCCAGGCGTTTTGACCGACACTCCGCCTCACGACTCCGAAGCGGAAACCGCCGCCGAAACGCCGGCGAAAAAGGCGAAGCGCAAACGCACGCGCCTGCAACTGATCGGCTTCCTCTCGGGGATGGTGGTCGCGGCTCTCCTGGCCCTGGCCATCGTTCTGGCCGTCGGCGGACGGATGTATCTGGTCTCGGATTCCGGCCGCGAACTGATCACCAGCTTCGTCGCCGGCAAGAAGATCAGCCGCTATGGCTACATCCACGTCGAGGGGCTGAAGGGCGACCTGTTCGACGACTTCACCCTGGGCCGGGTCACGGTCACCGATGCGAACGGGGTCTGGCTGGAAGCGACGAACGTCCGCGTCGACTGGTCCTACTGGCCGCTGCTGATGCGGCGTTTCCACGCCACCGAGATCACCGCCGACCAGATTCGCGTGATCCGCCGCCCCCTGCTGGAGCCCAAGATCGAGCCCAGCGGTCCGCAGGCGCTATCGGTCGACATCGACAAGTTCAGCGCCAACGTCGAGCTGATGGAGGACTTCTCCAAGGAATACGGTCGCTGGACCCTGAGCGGCGACGCGGAAGTCCCGCGTCAGGGCGACAAGAAAATCAATGTCAACGCCTTCAGCCTGGACCACAAGGGCGACCACCTGCTGCTGAAGGCCGTCATCGGCAAGAAGCCCGAGGACCTGCGCGTCAACCTGCGCGCCGGCGAGGCCCAGGGCGGGCCGATCGCCGGAGCCCTGGGCTATTCCACGAACAAGCCCTTCTCGGCCGTCGCCGTGGTCAACGGAGAGGTGGTCGATGTCGTGGTCAAGACGGGCGACTTCACCCCCCTGTCGGTCAAGGGCCGCTACGGCAAGACCGGCGCGCGCATCGGCGGCAATGCCGACTTCTCCGGCTCGGACCTGCTGGAGCCCTTCGCCCGGCGGATCGGCACGACCGCCCGTTTCGGCTTCGCCAGCCTTCCGGTGCGGGATCGCGACGACGTTCAGGGCATGGCCTGGACCCTGACCTCCGAGAACCTCACGACGCGCGCGCAGGGCCTGATCAACCTCAAGGATCGCACCGCGCCCGAAGGCGTGAACCTGAACCTCGCGACCCCCTCGCTCAGCCGTCTGGTCGGGTTCACCCTGGCCGGGCCGACGACCTATGCGGGCGTGTTCCGGGGCGACGCCAGCACCTGGACGCTGCAGGGTGCGGCCGACCTTCACGACGCAGACATCGCCAGCTATCGCGCCGCCCGCGTTTTTGGGCCCCTCAGCCTGAGCCGGAGCAAGGGACGGTTCGACGCCTCGACTGACGCGCGCGCCGTCGGCGGCTCGACCGCCGGCATCATCGGCGCCCTGCTCGGCGCGACGCCGCGCGCGCAGTTGGAGGGCTCTCGCACCGCCGACGGCGCCTATCTATTGAAGAGGATCGACGGGCGCGGCCAGGCCCTGACCCTGACCGGTTCGGGCGGACGCAGCATTACCGGGGGCTTGAGCTTCCGCGGCGACGCCGACATCACCGACATTTCGCGCATCCGCCCCGGCGCCAAGGGTTCGTTCAGCGGCCCGATCCAGGCCGGAAAGGCCCGTGGCGACACGCCGTGGACGCTCAGCTTCGACGGGCGCGGTTCGCACATGACGATCGGCATGGACGAGCTGGACCGGCTGCTGGGCCAGACCCCGCGCCTGAAGGCCGCCGGATCATGGCGCCACGGCGTGCTCTCCGTCGACAGCAGCGAACTGACCGGCGCTGCCGGCCGCATGGGCGCCAAGGGTCTGATCGAGGGCGGCCAGATGCGTCTGGCGCTGGACTGGGACGCGCGCGGCCCGTTCGGCGTCGGCCCGGTCGCCATCGACGGCGCCATGAGCGGAAACGGCGCCCTGACCGGCACCCTGGCCCAGCCGCGCGCCGACCTGCGCGCCGCCTTCGACAAGGTCTCGGCCAGCGGCCTGATCCTGACCAACGCCGACCTGATCCTCAGCTTCCGCCAGGGCGCCGACGCCTCGGACGGTCGCATCGTGCTCAACTCCGGCTCGAACTACGGTCCCGCACGCGCTTCCGGCAACTTCTTCCTCGGCGGCCAGCGCATCCGCCTGACCGAGGTGGACGTGAACGCCGGCGGCGTGACAGCCCAGGGCGCGATCGCCCTGTCCAACAACTTCCCCTCCAGCGCCGACCTGACCTTCACCGCGCGTCAGGGGGCCTTCCTCGCGTCGGGCGAAGCCAACGGCCGCGTGCGCCTGAGCGACGGCGGCGGCGACCAAAGCGCCATTCTGGACGTGACCGGCCGCAACGTGCGCTTCTCCGGCTCGACCTGGGTCGTGCGCAGCCTGGCGCTCAAGGGTCAGGGCACGCTGGAACGCCTGCCCTTCACCCTCGCGGCCGACGTCGGCGGCGCCACGCCGGTCCAGTTCAACGGCACGGGCGAATATTCGCGCCAAGGCCCGGCTCAGAGCGTCACCCTGCGCGGCGGCGGCCGCGTGCGCGATGTCGCCTTCACCACCCGCGCCCCCGCCATCGTCGCCCTGAATGGCGACGGCCGGGTGGTGCGCGTCGACCTCGGCGTCGGCGGCGGCGTCCTGACCGGCGAACTGCGTCAGGACAAGGCCGGCAGCGCCATTCAGGCCGACCTGACCAATATCGAAATGGGCTCGCTGGCCCCCGACCTGCGCGGTCAGGTCACCGGCCGCGTCTCGCTGCAGGGCTCGGGCGACAGGCTGAACGGCTCGGCCAACGTCGATCTGAAGCAACTGCGCAGCATCGACGCCCCGCGCGGCCTGGCCGTGGACGGCACTCTGAACGCCAGCCTGACCGACAATGTCCTGCGCGTCCGGGCCCAGGCCAACGACGGCACGGCGGTTCAGGCCTCCGCCGACGTCAGCCTGCCGGTCGAAGCCTCCGCCGCCCCGTTGCGCCTGGCCGTCGCCCGGACCCGCGATATGTCGGGTCAGATCGCCATCAACGGCCAGATCCAGCCCATCTGGGACCTTTTCCTGGGCGGCGCCCAGTCGCTGTCGGGTCAGGTTGCCGCGCGCGCCGTTCTCGGCGGCACGCTGAACGAACCGCGCCTGAACGGGCGGCTGGACCTGACTCAGGGCGCCTTCCGCGACGGCTCGACCGGACTGCGCCTGGAAAACGTCACCCTGGCCAGTCGTTTCGACGACACCCAGGCCGTGATCGAACGGTTCGATGCGACCGACGGCCTCAAGGGTGCGGTGACCGGCAACGGCAATCTCGGCCTGCGTCAGGGCTCGGGCTCGACCCTGCGGCTGGAGCTGACCCGCTTCCGCGTCATCGACAACGACATCGCCGAGGCGCGCGCCAACGGGGTGCTGACGGCGGTGCGCGGCGCGGACGGCAATATCCAGCTGAGCGGCGACCTCAACATCGACGAGGCGAACATCTCGCCCAACCTGCCCGGCTCGAATGGCGTGGTGAAGATGGACGTGGTCGAGATCAACCGACCCGGCGGCGATTCGGTCGAGGTCGAGGCCAGGTCGCGCGGCCCGCAGATCGGCCTGAACCTGAACCTGACCGGGCGCCAGATCCACGTGCGCGGACGCGGCCTGAACGTCGAACTGACCGCCGACGCCCGCGTGCGCGGCACCATCGCCCAGCCGCTGCTGACCGGCACCGCCAACGTGGTGCGCGGCGACTACGATTTCGCGGGCAAGCGCTTCGTCTTCGACGACACCGGCTCGGTGACCCTCTCGACCGATCTGGCCCGCATCCGCCTGAACCTGGCGGCGGTGCGCGAGGATCCGACCTTGACGGCGACCATCAAGGTCACCGGCACGGCCGCCGCGCCCAAGATCGAGCTGACCTCGACCCCCTCCCTGCCCCAGGACGAGATTCTGTCGCAGGTGCTTTTCGGCCGCTCGGCGTCTCAGCTGTCAGGTTTCGAGGCGGCGCAGTTGGCCTCGGCCGTGGCGTCGCTGGCTGGCGGCGGCGGCTTCGACGTCATCGGCAACCTGCGCGAACTGGCCGGACTGGACCGCCTGTCCTTCGGCGGCGAGGCGTCCAGCCTGACGGTCGCGGGCGGCCGCTACATCACCGATAACGTCTATCTGGAGGTCATCGGCGGCGGCCAGGGCGGGGCGGCGGTCAACGTCGAATGGCAGGTGCGCCGCAATCTGGCGGTCAGTTCCAAGGTCGGCGGCGAAGGCGACGCCAGCCTGTCGATCCGCTGGCGCCGCGAAAGCGACCGCCCCGGCGGCGACCGTAGCGACCGCCGTCCGAACCGGAACCGCAACTCGAACTGATCAGCCGCCGACGACCTCGCCGTCTTCCTTGACGAATCGAGCGGGCGGGTTGTCCAGAAGCGGGAAGACTGCTTCCGACGGACGGCACAGGGCTACGCCCTTCGGCGTCTCGACAATCGGGCGCTCGACGATGTTCGGGTTCTCGATCATGGCCGCCAGGACGGCCGCGTCGTCGGCGTCCGAGGCCAGCAGTTCCGCCGCCTTGGCTTCCTTCTTGCGCAGCAGGCCCTTCAGACCCGCGCCCGAAGCCGAGGCCAGATGCTCCAGCGTCGCCGGCTCCCACCCCGCCTTGAGATAGTCGACCACCGTCGGCTCGACGCCGCTCTCGCGGATCATGGCCAGCACGTTGCGCGAGGTGCCGCATTTCGGATTGTGGAAGATGGTCACGGTCATGGCGAAGCTCCTGTCTGAAGCCCTCACCTAGGCCTTGAGGTCGTGCCGCGCCAGCGCCGCCGAGCCTCGCAGGCCGCCGACGTGCAGGACGGCGCAGACCAGCATGGCGACGGCCGCCACCGCGCTGCCCCATACCGGCACGCCCGCCACGCCCAGCGGCGCGCCGACCAGCAGGCTGACGCCGAAGGAACTGAGTTCATAAAGCGCCCAGGCCAGGCCGAAGACCGGCATGACTCGGTTGGGACGACGCCATTGCATCAGGCCCAGAACGGCGGCGGCCCCGGCGAAGAAGACCGCGAACCCCGTCGTCGCGCCGCGGAAGGCCGCCTGACCGGCGTCAGGGCTGAACCAGACCAGAGCCGCCTGCATCAGCCCTACCGCCGCCCACAGCCAGAAGCCCCAGCCGCTGAGGCGCGCCATCGCCGCCGCCGTCGAACCCGAATCGACGGGACCGAACGGATTGGGGAAGACGAAACGACGGTTCATGCGCGACTCCTAGAATGCGGCGGCAAACCTATCCCGCGCCGCCCCCATTTCCCAAGCCCGTGAGCGAGAAACAGCCTCGCCTTCACCTTTGGTCTGGCCGCGTCTAGGGTCGCTGTTATGCGGATCGAACCCCACGACCAGGCCGTGCTCGACCATGTTGCGGCGCGCGGCGACGCGATCGTCGCGCGGACCATCGCATGGGCCAATATCAACTCCGGCAGTCGCAACGCCGCCGGTCTGGCGCGGATGCTGGACGTGCTGGAGGCCGAGGCGCGTCGCCTGCCCGCCGAGGTGGTGCGCGTGCCGACCCAGGCCTCGACCACCGTGGCCGACAGCGGCGCCGTGATCCCTGAATCCTACGCCGACTGTCTGAAGATCACCGCCCGGCCCGAGGCTCCGATCCAGGTCGTCCTGACCGGCCATTACGACACCGTCTTTCCCGCCGACAGCGCCTTCCAGACCGTCGTCGCCCGCGCCGACGGCGCCCTGAACGGTCCCGGCGTGGCCGACATGAAGGGCGGCATCAGCGTCATGCTGGCCGCGCTCGAAGCCTTCGAGACCCACCCGGACAAGGCTCGCCTCGGCTGGACCGTGCTGCTGTCCCCCGATGAGGAAATCGGCTCGCCCGCCTCGGCCCCTTTGCTGGCTGACCTCGGCGCGCGCGGCCACATCGGCCTGACCTATGAGCCCGCCCTGCCGGACGGGACGCTGGCCGGCGAACGCAAGGGCAGCGGCAACTTCCACTTGATCGTCGCGGGCAAGGCCGCCCACGCGGGCCGCGCCTTCCATGAGGGCGCCAATGCGGTTGCGGGCGCGGCCATCATCGCCGCCCGCCTGCACGCCCTGAACGGCCAGCGCGAGGGCGTCACCGTCAATGTCGCCAGGATCGCCGGCGGCGGGGCGCTGAACGTCGTCGCCGACAACGCCGTGGTCCGCTTCAACGTCCGCGTGCCGGATCAGGCGGCCTCCGACTGGATCAACGCCACGGTGCGCGCCATCGCCGCCGAGCCCCCCTTCCCCGGCCTGACCCTGGACCTGCACGGCGGCATGACCCGCGCGCCCAAGCCGATGGACGCCAGCCAGACCGCCCTGTTCCACGCCGTCCGCGACGCGGGCGAACTGCTGGGCCAGACCATCGCCTGGAAGCCATCGGGCGGCGTCTGCGAGGGCAACAACCTGCACGCCGCGGGCCTGCCCAATGTCGACACCCTCGGCGTCGTCGGCGGCGAGATCCATTCGGATCAGGAGTTCGCCTGGCCCGCCAGCTTCGTCGAACGGGCGCAATTGTCGGCCCTGATCCTGTGCAAGATCGCCTCCGGCGAGATTGACGCGTTGAAACTGAAGCAGCTCCGACTGGAGACCCTGTAACCGATGCTCGTTGTTCGCCCTGCCGGCCCCGCCGACCTCCATCACCTGCTTGAACTGGCCATCCTGTCCGGCCCGGGCTTCACCAGCCTGCCGGAAGACGCCGACGTCCTGAGCGAGCGGCTGGAGCTGAGCCAGAAGAGCTTCCAGGGGCGCGTCCCGCCCGAGGAAGCCTGGTACACCCTGATGCTGGAAGACGGCGACACGGGCGACATCGACGGCATCGGCTCGGTCAAGGCGACGGTGGGGCTGAAGCGGCCCTTCTTCTCGTTCCGCGTGGTCAACAACACCGTCCAGTCGCCGTCGCTGGGCGTGAAGATGACCCAACAGACCCTGGTGCTGGTGAACGAGTGCACCGGCTGGACCGAGGTCGGCTCCCTGTTCCTGAAGGCCGACCGCCGCAAGGGCGGCGCCGGGCGCCTGCTGAGCCAGTCGCGCTACATGCTGATCGGCGCCCAGCCGGAACTGTTCGCCGACAACGTCCTGGCCGAGTTGCGCGGCGTCTTCACGCCCGACGGCTACTGCCCCTTCTGGGACCATGTGGCGCACAAGTTCTTCCCCATGGACTTCGACGACGCCGATCGCATGACCGGCTCGACCGACAAGCAGTTCATCCTCGATCTGGCCCCGCGCCACCCCATCTATGTCGAACTGCTGCCTGAGCCCGCCCGCGCCGTGATCGGCAAGGTCCACCCGCAGGGCGTGCCGGCCATGGCCTTGCTGGAAAGCGAAGGCTTCCGCCCCAACGGCCTGATCGACATCTTCGACGCCGGGCCAACCGTGGCCTGCGGCCGCGACAATATCCGCACCGTGCGCGACGCCCGCGTCTTGACCGCCCGGATCGAGAAGGCGGTGGAGGTCGACCTGCCCAGCCTGGTCTCGACCGACAGCGTCTCCGCCTTCCGCGCCGTCCGCGCCCGCGTCCTGGTCGACGGCGACACAGCCCGCATGACCCCCGACGTCGCCGCCGCCCTGAATATCAAGGACGGCGCCACGGTTCGGGTGAAGTCGTAATGAGTTCCCTTCTCCCCTTGCGGGAGAAGGTGGCCTGCCAAGCAGGTCGGATGAGGGGTGTCGCCGCGACGTCCACCCTGTATCCTTGCAACGCCTTCGCAGACGTCGTCGCAACCCCTCATCCGGTCGCTGACGCGACCACCTTCTCCCGCAAGGGGAGAAGGGGAGAAAACGCATGACCCACTTTGTCTCCACCAACCCCGCCACCGGCGAAACCGTCTGGGAAGGCGAGGCCGCCACCACCGAACAGGTCGGCGCCGCCGTCGAGGCCGCTCGCGCGGCCTTCCCCGACTGGGCCGACCGCCCGCGTCAAGACCGCATCGACGCGGTCAAACGCTATCAGGCCGTGCTGAAAGAGCGCGCGCCCGAAATGGCCGAGGCCATCAGCCGCGAAACCGGCAAGGCCCTGTGGGAGACCAAGACCGAACTGGCCTCGATGGCGGGCAAGGTCGACATCTCGATCCGCGCCTATGACGAACGCACTGGCGAACGCAGCAGCGACACCGCCTTCGGTCGCGCCACCCTGCGCCACCGCCCGCACGGCGTCTCGGCCGTGCTCGGCCCGTTCAACTTCCCCGGCCACCTGCCCAACGGCCACATCGTCCCGGCCCTGCTGGCGGGCGACACGGTCGTGTTCAAGCCGTCCGAGGAAACGCCCCTGACCGGCCAGTTGATGGCCGAATGCCTGGACGCCGCCGACCTGCCCAAGGGCGTGTTCAACCTGGTTCAAGGCGGACGCGACACCGGCGCCGCCCTGCTGGATCAGCCCATCGACGCCCTGATGTTCACCGGCTCGGGCGCGGCAGGCGCGCATTTCCGGCGCAAGTTCGCCGACGATCCCCACGTCATCCTGGCGCTGGAGCTGGGCGGCAATAACCCGCTGGTCGTCTGGGACGCACGTGACGCCGAGGCTGTGGCCGGCATCGTGGTCCAGTCCGCCTTCGTCACCACCGGCCAGCGCTGCTCCTGCGCGCGCCGCCTGATCCTGCCGGAAGGCGCCGCCGGCGACGCTGTCGTCGAGGCCGTCGCCGCCCTGTCCGACCGCCTGAACTTCGCCCCCTGGGACAGCGATCCCGAGCCCTACGCCGGGCCGCTGATCTCGGAAAAGGCGGCGCAGGCCGCCCTGCAAGCCCTGCAGCAACGCATCGACCTGGGCGCCAAGGTCATCCGCGCCTCCGGCCCCGTGGACAATCTGCCCGGCGCCTTCGTCCGCCCGGCCATCATCGACGTGACCGGCCTGAACGTGCTGGACGAAGAGATGTTCGCCCCCTTCCTGCAAGTCATCCGCGTCCCGAGCTTCGACGCCGCCATCGCCGCCGCCAACGCCACCAAATACGGCCTGTCCGCCGGTCTCGTCAGCGACGATGCGAAGAACTGGGACCGCTTCATCAACCGCATCCGCGCGGGCGTGGTCAACTTCAACCGCCCGACCACCGGCGCCGCCGGCGACATGCCCTTCGGCGGCCTCGGCGCCTCCGGCAACCACCGCCCCAGCGCCTACTACGCCGCCGACTACTGCGCCTACCCGGTCGCCAGCTTCGAGGCCGGCGCGGTCAAGAACATCGAAAGCGAGATCAAGGGCTTACACTGACCTCCTCTCACCCCGCTTCACCCCGCACACAAAAGCCCTCCCCCTCGAGGGGGGAGGGTTGGGAGGGGGTGCGCCCACACCATCTCCCTCCCATGCGCAGGAGGCTCCGTGCGCCCCTGAACCGGACAGCCCAATGAGCGGGCCCACACCCTTCACCACCCCATCTCGCATCGCCCCGCGTGAACGCACCCGCGCCCGCCATCTTCGAACCATCCCCACATGGACCGAGGCCAAGCTCTGGGAACGCCTTCGCAAGCTGGACGTCCGCATCCGGCGCCAGGCCCCGATCGGCTCCTATATCGCCGACTTCGCCTGCCTCCGCGCACGGCTGGTGATCGAAGTCGACGGCGGCGTCCACAACCGTACCGACGTCGCCCTGCGTGATCTGAAACGCGACGAATGGCTGGCCAGCGAGGGCTACCGCGTCCTCCGCATCGACAGCCGCCGCATCCCCCACGACCTCGACGCCGTCGTCGCAGAAATCACCCAAGCCATCCGCCTCAAAGCCCCCCTTCCCCTCGCGGGTGAAGGGGTCGGGGAATGGCGTAAGGCCGCTCCATCGAACGCTCTGACGCAAGAGGCGCCGCCCCGCCTCCCGCGCCCCACCGACACCCCTCCTGACAACACCCCCACCCAACCCTCCCCCCTCGAGGGGGAGGGCTCGTGAGCATCATGACCCAAGCCATCGAAGCCAACGCCGACGGTCTGATCGGGCCGACCCACTCCTATGCGGGGCTGTCGCCGGGCAACCTCGCCTCCAGCCTGAACAAGGGCGAGGCGTCGAACCCGCGCGCGGCGGTGTTGCAGGGTCTCGACAAGATGAAGCGGCTGGCCGACCTGGGCCTGCCCCAGTTCGTCCTGCCGCCGCACGAACGGCCGAACGTCCCCTTCCTGCGCCACCTGGGCTTCACCGGCTCCGACAAGACCGTCCTGGCCAAGGCCTGGCGCGATGCCCCGGCGTTTGCCGCCGCCGCCTGTTCGGCCTCGCCCATGTGGGCCGCCAACGCCGCGACGGTGACGCCCAGCGCCGACGCCGCCGACGGCCGGGTGCATTTCACCCCCGCCAACCTGCACACCAACCTGCACCGCTCGCTGGAGCATCACCAGACGAAGCGCTCGCTGGACGCCCTCTTCCCCGACGCGACCCGGTTCGCCGTCCATGACGCCCTGCCCGCCGTGGCCCATCTGGCCGATGAGGGCGCCGCCAACCACGTCCGCCTCTGCGCCTCCCACGGCGCGCGCGGGGTCAATCTGCTGGTCTGGGGCCGCGAAGCCTTCGCGCCCTGGGACGGCCGCTTCCCCGCCCGGCAGACGCGCGAAGCGTCCGAAGCCGTCGTCCGCCGCCACGAAGCTGGTCGCCCGGTTCTGGCCCAGCAGTCGCGCGCCGCCATCGTGGGGGGCGCCTTCCACAATGACGTGGTCTGCGTCGGCGCCCTGGACACCCTCTTCTTCCACGAACTCGCCTTCGAAGACACGGACGCGACCAAGGCCGCCATCCGCCGCGCCGCCGACGGCCTGTTCGAGCCGCAGTTCGTCGAGGTCTCGACCGCCGACCTGCCGCTGGCCGACGCCATCAGCTCCTATCTGTTCAACTCCATGCTGATCCAGATTCCGGGCGAGGATCGCCTGACCCTGATCTGCCCGACCGAGACGCGCGACAACGCCCGCAGCCACGCAGTCGCCGAACGCCTCGCCGCCTCCAACGGCCCCATCGGTCGTGTGGAATACGTCGATGTGCGCCAGTCGATGCGCAACGGCGGCGGCCCCGCCTGCCTGCGTCTGCGCGTCGTCCTGACCGACGAGGAACTGGCCGCGACCAACCCCGCCATGCGGATGACCGACGCCCTGCACGCCCGCCTCTCGACCTGGGCGACGCGCTGGTATCGCGAGACCCTGACGGCCAGCGACCTGGCCGACCCCGCCCTGCTGGACGAGACGCGCGGCGCCCTGGACGAACTGACGCGGATCCTCGACCTGGGCGGCGACTTCTATCCGTTCCAGAGGGGCTGATGCTGATACGCCCAAATGATCCTTCTCCCCTTGGGGGGAGAAGGTGGGCGGCGGAGCCGCTCGGATGAGGGGTAGGTTCGATACAGACACAAGGTTCAGCCCGAAGCCGGCGCCCCCCTCATCCGTCATGCTCCGCACGACACCTTCTCCCCCAGGGGGAGAAGGCAGACCATAGCGGTGGAGGATCGCGGGAGGCGTCATAACTCGGCGCTCCAATCCCGGAAAATCACAGGGTTTTCGTGCGTTCCGAACGCTTTCCCTCGCCCTCCTGCCGCCTCGCCCCATCATGGCCTCCCGACCACCGCCGCGGAGGATTTCAGACGATTCAGACGAATTGGACTCTGTTTTTTCCGCGCGCCTTCCGTCAGGCCGCGAACCGCCCGCCCTTGGCCGCATAGGCCTGCGTCCCGCGCGTGAAGACCTTGTCGCTCGGCAAAACGATCTCGATCGGCAGGTCCTCCGCCCCTTTCAGCCGCGCGTAGATCGGGCCGAAGTCCTGCAGCGTCACGGCCTTCAGTTCGTCAATGCTGTCGATGACGAAATAGACCTGCTGGAAGTCGTCGATCCGATAGAGGGTCTTCATCACCCGCTCGAGGTCGAAGCCCAGGCGGTTGGGCGAGGCGTTCTCCAGGGCGAAGACGCTCTCAGTCGCCGAGGAGACGATGCCCGCGCCATAGATGCGAAGCCCGGCCGGGTCCTGCATCAGGCCGAACTCGACCGTGTACCAGTACAGCCGCGCCAGCTTGTCCAGCATCCCCAGCGACGCCGCTCGCTGCCCGCCCTTGCCGTAGGCCTCCATATAGGCGGCGAAATCGGGGTCGGTCAGCATCGGCACGTGGCCGAAGACGTCGTGGAAGATGTCGGGTTCCTGCAGGTAGTCCAATTGATCCGGCTTCCGGATGAACTGGCCCGAGACGAAGCGGCGATGGGCCAGATGGTCGAAGAAGACATCGTCAGGCACCAGGCCGGGCACGCAGACCACGGTCCAGCCGGTCAGGGCCTGCAGCTTGGGGTTCATCACCGCGAAGTCGGGGATGCCGCCCATGTTCAGGTCCAGGGCCTGAAGCCCGCGCATAAAGGCGTCGCAGGCCCGGCCGGGCAGGATCTTCATCTGCCGGGCGTAGAGGGTGTTCCAGGTCTCGTGCTCGACGTCGGTATAGGCCCCCCAGTTCTGGGGGATGGTCCAGTCGGCGGCGGCGCCTTCGGGCGGCGCTTCAAAGACGTGTTCGAAATCGGACATGGGAACGCTCCTCTCGGCTCTAACGGCCGTTGGGAGTAGATTAGCGCGCCGTCGGGCCGCCGTCACGCACGGCTATTGCAGCGTTTGCGAGCGTGGCGCGTGGCGACCGTGCGAGTCGATGGTGAACCACTGTCGCTCGTCGTCGGGGGACAGCGGCTCGGACTCGGGGCTGGCCTCCAGCGCCTCTTCGGCGGCATAGGCGATAAGGCCGCCTGCCGCGTCGGCGACGAGGATGCTGTAGAAGGGCTGATCGCTGGCGACCACGCCGGTCTCTTCGGCCGGGCCTGCGTAGGATGCGTCCACATCCATGACCAGGCCGTGGAAGGCGTGGTCGCGATGCCGGACGATCTGTCCGAGGCCGAACCGGGCTGTGTGAACCTGGGTCATGCTGCATCCAATACGCTCCGCAAGTTGAAGCGGATGCATCGCGATCCGTTCATCTTTCCGACAGGAAGGACTTGGCGTGGCCGTTGCTCCCGGTTTACGCTGATCGGGACGGGCGCCGTTTTGGACCGCCCACATGAAAGCTCGGCCCATGCCGGAGACCCCTGGCGCGCCCGCACGGCGCGACGCGAGGTCCCTGCCCACGAAGTCCCGCGATTCGGGGGCTTCCGGTCGTGATGCGCCCCTCTATGGCGCGCTCGACCTGGGGACCAATAATTGCCGCCTGCTGATCGCGCGCCCGGCGCGTGACGGATTTCGGGTGGTCGACAGCTTCAGCCGCATCGTGCGTCTGGGCGAAGGCCTGTCCAGCACCGGCCGACTGGACGACCGCGCCATGGACCGGGCCTATGACGCCTTGGCCCTGTGCGCCGAGCGCGTAGCCCGCAAGGGTCTGGAGGCCAGCCGCCTGACCGCCGTCGCCACCCAGGCCTGCCGCGCCGCCGACAACGGCCAGGCCTTCATCGAACGGGTCCGTCGCGGCACCGGGCTAAAACTCAAGATCATCGACCCGGCGGAAGAAGCCGGCCTATCGGTCGCCGGCTGCCTGAACCTGTTCGATCCCAAGGCCGAGGCGGTTCTGGTCATCGACGTCGGCGGCGGCTCGACCGAACTGTCCTGGATGAAGCGCGGCGCGCGCGGGTTCGAGAGTAAGGGCTGGATGTCGGCGCCGCTGGGCGTCGTCACCCTGGCCGAACGCCACCCTGAGCCGTCCGACGACACCGAGACCTGGTACGAATCCATGGTCGCCGACGTCGGCGCACATCTGGCCGCCGGGGGACCGAACGACGCCTCAGTGCGCCCCCTGTTCGAGAGCGGGCGGGTGCATATGGTCGGCACGTCGGGGGCCATCACCAGCCTGGCCGGCATCCATCTGGGCCTGCGCCGCTATCAGCGCGATCTGGTCGACGGCCTGTGGATGACGCGCGGCGACTGCGAGGCGGCGGCTCTGCGGCTAAAGGGCCTGGGTCCCTCGGGACGGGCGGCGGAAAGCTGCATCGGCCCTGACCGCGCCGATCTGGTGCTGGCGGGCGCAGCGATTCTGGAAGCGGTGCAGCGCGCCTGGCCGTGCGAGCGCGTGCGGGTCGCCGACCGGGGCCTGCGCGAAGGTCTGCTGCTGCAACGGATGCGCGAAGACCGGCAGAAACCCCGCCGACGCCGTCGCCGGGGCCGCTCCGGCTCTGCCGATCAGGCGGCGGGCGCTCCGGCGACCTGAACCGGCAGGTCGATGTCGCAGACCGAGAAGTCCGCGCCCTTGGCCTGACGCGCCGCGTCCGCCAGAGAGCGGAACCGGGCCGAGGCCGTATCCAGCACCTGAACCGTCGGCCGCTCGGCCTCGGCCAGGTCGGACGCCGCACGCACCCGCGTCATGCGGTCAGGGCCGGTGACGATGCCGTCGGGATTGGGGCTGGCCTTGAGCGCCCGCACCACGTCCAGCCCCGCCACGACACGGCCCCAGATGGTGTAGCGCTTGTCCAACGCCGGATAGGGCTGACGCATCAGGAAGAACTGGCTGTTGGCGCTGTCGGGCGCCTCGTCGCGGGCCATGCCGGCGACGCCGGGGCAGTAGAGACCCCAGGCGTGGACCTTGTGATCCGCCGTCGTGGCCATCAGGGCGTCGGGCTGGGTCTGGACCGGCAGGGAATGGAGGAAGCCCAGCGCCGCCCCGGCGGGCGCGGCCACCGCCGTGAACGGCGTCTGGCCGTCGCGGCGGAAGATGAACTCGGCCTTCAGGTCGGGATAGGGGCTCTGGCCGTCGCCCGTGCCCAGGGGATCGCCCGTCTGGGCCATGAACTGGTCGATCACCCGGTGCCAAACGAGGCC
Source organism: Brevundimonas sp. 01N35 (assembly GCF_056399785.1). NCBI lineage: Bacteria > Pseudomonadati > Pseudomonadota > Alphaproteobacteria > Caulobacterales > Caulobacteraceae > Brevundimonas > Brevundimonas sp. 01N35. The sequence continues at coordinate 27,305 of NZ_JBFTRZ010000014.1, read as the reverse complement.
GTCATAGAAGCCGCGCCCCGCCAGCAGGCGGATGCGCTCGACATGGCCCGGCGCGATCTCGGGGGCCAGTTCGATCAGGATGCGGCCCTTGTTGGTGTCGATCACCAGCAGGTTCTCGGCCGGAACGGTGCGCCACTCCGTCGCGGCGAAGGTCGCGGTCGAAGCCGGCGCCGCCTCCTGCGCCCACGCCGCCGGACCGGCCAGCATCATGACGGCCGCCGCCGCCAGACCCGTTGAAAAGCGCATCGTCGTCCCCTCCCCCGATCAGAAAACTCAGCCGCCGGCGATCTGCACGACCGGCTGCACGTCACAGATGCCGAACTGGGCGCCGCGCGCGGCCCGGGCGGCCTCGACAGCGGTGTTGAAGGCGGCCGAACCGGGCACGGCCACGCGCACGGTCGGGCGCTGGCTCTCCGGCAGGGCCGAAGCCAGTTGCACCTTGGTCATGACATCCGGGTTGGCGACCTTGCCGTCCTCGGCGTCGCTGCCCGCCTTCAACGCCTTGACCACGTCCAGACCCTGAACCACCCGGCCGAAGGTCGTGTAGCCGCCGTTCAGGTTGTCGTTCTGGCCGCTCATCAGGAAGAACTGGCTGTTGGCGCTGTCAGGCGATCCCGCCCGCGCCATTCCCGCCACACCGGGGCAGAACAGGCCGCTGGCCGTCGTCTTGAAGTCGGCGGTGACGAACATCTGCGCGTCCGGCTGGGTCGTGATCGGCAAGCTGCCCATGATCCCGCGCAGGCCCGGGCCGCTGTTCTCGACCGGCGCGAAGCCGCTGTCGCGCCCGCGACGGAAGCTGAACTCACCCTTGACGTCGGGCAGATCGCTGCCGCCCGCGCCGGTGCCCTCAGGGTCGCCGGTCTGGGCCATGAAGTTCGGGATGACGCGGTGGAATTTCAGCCCGTCATAGAAGCCGCGATTGGTCAGGGTGCGGATGCGTTCGATGTGGTTCGGCGCGGCGCGCGGCTCCAGTTCGACCAGAACCCGGCCCTTGGAGGTGTCGATCACCAACAGATTGTCAGGCGAAACCGTGCGCCATTCTGCGGTCTGAGCGACCGCGCCGCCCGCGATCATCGAGACCGCAGCAGCGGCCAGAAGCATCTTGAGGTTCATTCGGTATCCTGAAATCTAGCGCTGCACCTTGGCGCGAACCTGGGCGGCGACCGCCGGGCTGACAAAGCTTTCGATCGCGCCGTCCAGACGGGCGATCTCCTTCACCAGCCGCGAGGCGATGGCCTGATGGCGCGGATCGGCCATCAGGAACACGGTCTCTATGTCGCTGTTGAGGCGCTGGTTCATCGCCGTCATCTGGAACTCGTATTCAAAGTCCGCGACAGCGCGCAGCCCCCGAACGATGACGTTGGCGTCCACCTCTTCCGCGAAATGCATCAGCAGGCTGGAAAAGGGCCGCACCTGAATATCGGCGTCGAAACGCGCGACCTCGGCCTTCATCATTTCGACGCGCTCGGCCGTTGTGAACAGCGGCCCCTTGTCGTCATTCTGGGCCACCCCGATCACCAGGCGGTCCACCAATTTCACGGCCCGGCCGATGATGTCTATATGACCGTTGGTCACCGGGTCGAAGGTGCCCGGATAAAGCCCGATCCGCATGGTGTCGCTCCCCATCATCGCGTCGGTTTAGCAGGTGCGACGGACCCGGAACAGGTCAAGCGTCGCGGTCATAACCGGGTTTTGAACGAGCAACGCCGACCCCCACGTCGACCCTATTGCGGTCTCCGCTGTTCGGGCCCGCCTTCCAGTCCCGCCGGCCAACGTGGCCAGCGCGGCGGCAAGGGTTCACGAGCCGCGACGATCAGCGGCGATTCCGAATGGTGGCTCAGGAAACGCTCACCTGTGGACCTCTCCGACCGCTGCCCCACACGCCCCAGTTCATCTTCGAAGATGGAGATGCCCATCCAGCCTCCGTCCGGACGATACCCCTCGTCCCTGTGTCCCGGCGCGCCGCGATTGAAATAGGCGACTGCCTTGGGCGCGAGGCCGCAACCGGGCGCATTGTCCTTCCATAGTACGCAGTGGCTCAGCGGCCGATCATCGCCCGACCACCAGCAGGAGAAGACCACATTGGCCTCCAGCTTCGGACAGGGGGTGATCGCCTCAGCCACGACGGGCGGCGACGGCGCCGTTCGGCATCCCGCCAGGCTCAGCGCCGCCAAGGCCAACCCGCGCCAAAGTCCCGATCTCATCGTTTTTCTCCCCTGCCCGCGATGATGATGGGACGAACAGGACAGGGGTCAAGCTACACGCGTTAGAGCGGTTGCAGCGGTTGGCTGAATGCGGTTGTCGCCAATCGCTGAACCAGGCTGCGGTCATCCGCAAAGTCGTGGGCATCAATGGAGGCGACCGCGCAGGCGGGCGTGGCGCTGTTGCAGATGAAGGCGCCGTCAAACCGGGCCAGGTCGCTTCGCTTCACGCCCCGTCGTTCAGACCTCAACCCGACGTCGGTCAGCCCTCGCTCCAGCAGCGCCTGCCCCGTCCCCGCCAGCATCGGCGCCTCGGGCCAGACCACCGTCTCGCCCTGGACGAAGCCGATGTTCCAGATGGAACCTTCGGAAATCCGTCCGTCGGCGTCGACGAACAGGGCGTCGTCGAACCCGGCCAGAACCGCCTGACGCCGCGCGCGGGTCAGACCGAAGGTGGCGGGGTGCTTCAGATGCGGGACTTCGCGCGCATAGACCTGAGTCTGGAGACGCAGAGGCGTGGTCAGCGGCGCGGCGGGCGGCGACAAGGTCGTCAGAACGCGCGGCTCGACCATCGCGCCGGGCGCACGCAGGCTGACGGCGTCCGAGAAGAGGTTGATCCGCAGACTGAACCGGCCCGAACGCCCATCCAGCGCCTGTCGCATCCGGTCGCGCAGCGTCGTCTCGGGCACGGCGACGCCGAACAGTTCGACCGCCTCGGCCTCCAGCCGCGCCAGATGCAGGTCCAGGCCCCGCGCCCCGCCGCCCTCCACCTGCATCGAGGTGAAGGCGCCGTAGTTGGACAGGGCGAAATGGCCCAGGTCGGCGGCGCTGGCGGGCCGGCCGTCGATCTGCATTTCAGCCGTCATGCAAACCTCAAACCTCCGCTCATCCCGGCGGACGCCGGGATCCAGTGAGAGCAATTCGCGCCGCCGTTCGCCCTTGGTCGACGCCGCACTTGACGCCAAAGGACTGGATCCCGGCGTCCGCCGGGATGAGCGGAGGATTAGACTCAGCCCTCGCCGCCCTCTTCGATCGCGGTTTCGCCCACGCCGTCGGCGTCATCGTCGGCGCCCGAGTCGGGCAGGCGTTCGACCGAGACGACCTTCTCGTCCTTGCCGGTGCGGAAGATGGTCACGCCCTGGCTGGACCGGCCGACGATGCGGACCTGGCTGACCGGGGTGCGGATCATCTGGCCGCCGTCGGTGACCAGCATCAGGTCGTCCGAGTCCTCGACCGGGAAGGCCGCGGCCAGACGCGTGCCGGCACGACCGCCCAGGCCGTGGGCCGTCAGCCCCTGCCCGCCGCGACCCGTGCGGCGATACTCATAGGCCGAAGACCGCTTGCCGAAGCCGGTTTCCGTGACCGTCAGGATGAACTGCTCGGCCGCGCCCAGTTCGGCGATGCGTTCGACGCTGAGGGCGGCGTCAGCCACCGCTTCATCGTCAGCCTCGACCGGGGTTTCGTCTTCGTGCTCGCCCGTCGCCTTGCGCATGGCGTTGGCGTGCTTGACGTAGGCGGCGCGCTCTTCCGGCGAAGCGTCCACGCGGCCCAGGACTGCCATGGAGATGACCTCGTCGCCGGCTTGCAGACGGATGCCGCGCACGCCGGTCGAATCCCGGCCCTTGAACACCCGCACGTCGTCCGCCTTGAACCGGATGGCCCGGCCCAGCTGGGTCGTCAGCAGGATGTCGTCCTCGGCGTTGCAGATGGCCACGCCGACCATGCGGTCGCCGTCTTCCAGCTTCATCGCGATCTTGCCCGCACGGTTCACCGTGGCGAAGTCGCTGAGCTTGTTACGCCGTACGTCGCCGGACCGGGTGGCGAACATGATGTCGTAGTCGTCCCACTCCGACTCGTTCTCGGGCAGCGGCAGCACGTTCATGATGCTGTCGCCCGGCTCGATGGGCAGCAGGTTGACGAAGGCCTTGCCGCGCGACTGCGGGTTGCCCAGCGGCAGGCGCCAGGTCTTCAGCTTGTAGGCCTTGCCGTTGGTGGCGAAGAACAGGACCGGCGTGTGAGTCGAAGCCGAGAATACGCCGGTGATGGCGTCCTCGTCCTTCATCGTCATGCCCGACTTGCCCTTGCCGCCGCGATGCTGGGTCCGATAGGCGTTCAGGGCGACACGCTTGACGTAGCCGCCGTGGGTGACGGTGACGACCATGTCCTCGCGCGGGATCAGGTCCTCGTCCTCCATCTCGGCATCGCCTTCCCCGATCAGGGTGCGACGCGGCACGGCGAACTGCCCCTTCACCACCAGCAGGTCTTCGCGAATGATGGCGATGACGTTGGCGCGATCCGACAAAATGGTCAGGTGGCCCTGGATGGTGTCGGCTAGGCCGCGCGCCTCGCCGAAGATGTCGTCACGGCCCAGGCCGGTCAGACGCGACAGGGTCAGGGCTAGGATGGCGCGGGCCTGTTCGTCGGTCAGGTTCAGCTTGTCGCCGTCGATCAGCACGGAGCGCGGATCGGCGATCAGTTCGACCAGGGCGATCATGTCGCCGACGGGCCAGGACTTGGCCTGCAGCCGCTCGCGCGCTTCCGCCGGATCGGCCGAGGAGCGGATGATGTGAATGACTTCGTCGATATTGGCGACAGCGACGGCCAGGCCGACCAGGACGTGGCCGCGGTCGCGGGCCTTGGCCAGTTCGAACTTGACCCGGCGGATGACCACTTCTTCGCGGAACTCGAGGAACAGCTCCAGCAGCTTGCGCAGGCCCATCTGCTCGGGACGGCCGTGGTTCAGCGCCAGCATGTTGACGCCGAACGAGCTTTGCAGCGCCGTGTAGCGGAACAGCTGGTTCAGGATGACGTCGCCCGAAGCGTCGCGCTTCAGCTCGATGACGATCCGCATGCCCAGACGGTCGGACTCGTCGCGGACGTCGGAAATGCCTTCCAGACGCTTCTCGCGCACCATTTCGGCGATGCGCTCGATCAGGGTCTGCTTGTTCACCTGATAGGGCAGTTCGGTGATGACGATGGCGTCGCGATCCTTGCGGATCTCCTCGACCGTGGCGCGCCCGCGCACGATGACCGAGCCGCGCCCGTCGCGCAGCGCATTGCGCGGCGCGGTGCGGCCCATGATCTCGCCGCCCGTGGGGAAGTCGGGGCCGGGCACGATGTCCAGCAGGGCCTCGTCGCCCATGTCGGGGTTGTCCAGCAGCGCCACGGCCGCGTCGACGATCTCACCCAGGTTGTGCGGCGGGATGTTGGTCGCCATGCCGACGGCGATGCCGCCTGCGCCGTTGACCAGCAGGTTCGGAATCCGCGCCGGCAGGACGACGGGCTCCAATTCCTTCTCGTCGTAGTTCGGCTGGAAATCGACCGTGTCCTTGTCGATGTCGGTCAGCAAGGCCACCGCCGCCGGGGCCATCTTGGCCTCGGTGTAACGCATGGAGGCCGGCATATCGCCGTCGACCGAGCCGAAGTTGCCCTGACCGTCGACCAGCATCAGACCCATCGAGAAGGGCTGCGCCATCCGCACCAGGGCCATGTAGACCGAGGCGTCGCCGTGCGGGTGGAAGCGACCCAGCACGTCACCGACGACGCGCGCGCACTTCGAATACGACCGCTCGGGCGTCATGTTCAGGTCGTGCATCGAATAGAGGATGCGACGGTGAACAGGCTTCAGACCGTCGCGCGCGTCAGGCAGGGCGCGGCTGACGATCACGCTCATGGCGTAGTCGAGGTAGGAGCGTTTCAGCTCGTCCTCGATCGTGATGATGGAGATGTCGCCGGGCGCCGAAGGTGCGGCGTTGTCGTAGCTGTCGTCGGTCAAGGAAATCAGGCTTTAAATGGCCGGAATCGGAACGTGATCCGCTATTCCGGTTTCTAGCATCCGGGGACCGTGGTGGCAAAGAAACGCCGGTGATATCCCCATGCCCAAAAGGACAGGAAAACCATGCGTCTGACCGTCTCCGCCCTCGCCGCCTCCGTCGCGGCCTCCCTGATCGCCGCAAGCGCCTCGGCGCAAAGCCCCGGACCGGCTCATGACCACGCCGCCATGGACCACGCCGCCCACGGCCAGACCGGCATGGACCACGCCGCCATGATGGCGCGCGCCACGCCGGGCCAGACGGGTCAGGCCGTCATCATCAACGGCCAAGGCGTCGAAATCGGCCAGGCGACCCTGACGCAAGGGCCCACCGGCCTGCTGATCAAGGTCGAGGCCACGGGCCTGACGCCCGGCTGGCACGGCATCCACATCCACGCCACGGGCCAGTGCGCGGCCCCCTTCACCTCAGCCGGCGCCCACATCAACCACGGCGACCCGAAAAAGGCGCATGGCCTGCTGAACCCCCAAGGTCCTGACGACGGCGACCTGCCCAACCTCTACGCCGCCGCCGACGGTTCGGCCTATGGCGAGTTCTTCACCACCCGCGCTCGCATCAGCCAGGACGGTCCCGGCCAGTGGCTGTGGGACGCCGACGGTTCGGCCCTGGTGATCCACGCCAATCCCGACGACCACAGCAGCCAGCCCATCGGCGGTGCGGGCGACCGCGTGGCCTGCGCGGTCCTCGGCGCCCAGTAAGATCGACGGTCAGGCCTTGGCGGCGCCCGCGCGCAGGCCGCGCTCCGCCAAGGTCACGACCACGACGCCGCCCAAGGCGATGGCGGCGCCGGTCAGGATTTGCGGCGTCAGCACATCGTCCATCCACAGCCAGCCGATCAGGATGGACACGATCGGCGAGCCCAGCAGGTAGGGCGTCACCCGCCCCGCCTCGCGCCGCTGCACCAGCCAGAAGACCAGACTGGTCGCAAACACCGACGAAATCAGCCCCGCCCAGACCAGGGTGCCCCAGACCAGAGGCGGCGCGACCTGCGCGGCCTCCCACTGACCCGTCTCAAACAGGGCCGACCCGAGCGTCAGGGCCGGGAAGGCCATCAGGGCCAAGAGCCCCTGCATCTTCAGCGGCGGTATGGAGGTGGTGCGCCGCGCGATCACCGTCGTCAGCGCCCAGGCCGAGGCGCCGGCGGCGCCCACCATGATGGCTTTCCAGTCCTGCAAGGCGTGGGGGTCCAGCGTCATCCAAGCCACACCGACAAAGGCGATGACCAGTCCGATTGTCGCCACCCGGGAGATCCGCTCGCCCAGCATCAGGAAGGCGAACAGCGAGGTCAGCGGAATCCACAACTGGGTCGAGACCGTCACCGGGCTGACGTCATGAGCCAGCCAGAAGGCCAGATAGATCAGCCCATAGTGGATCGGACCGCCCACCACGGCGATGATCAGCAGACTCTTCCAGTTCGGGAAGGGCGGCCGCACGAACCAGACTAGGCAGGCGGCGGCGATGGCGAAGCGCAAGGCTCCCACCATCAGCGGCGGCATGACCTCGGTCGCGACCTTGGCGGCGGCGTTGTTCACGCCCCAGATCAGCATCACCGCGATGATGGCGCCGATCTCGAGCAGGCTGAGCGGGGAATGACGTTGGCAGGACACCGCGACCTGATGCCACAGGCGGGCGCGAAAGGCCCGTCACGTTCGATGACCGCTCTTTTCCATCCCCATTTCCACCCTGGCGCCCTGCCCTGTGCGCGACGGGATGCTATGCCCCCCGCCACTTCGCGAAACGAGGCAGGATCGATGAACCGCACGCTGGCCGCCCTGATGATGACCGTCGCCGCCCTGAGCGCCGCGCCCGCGCTGGCGCAGAGCGCCAAGGGACCGACCGCCGTGGTCTCGCCTCAGCCCCTGCCCATCGACGACAGACGCCCGCGGGTCTTCCTGGGCGGCAGCATCGATATGGGCGGCGCGCCCGACTGGCAGGCGGCGATGACCTCGGCCCTGGCCGACATGGACGTGGTGATCCTGAACCCCCGCCGCCCCGACTGGAACCCGAACTGGCGCCCCGAGTCGGACGAACCCGAGTTCCGCCGTCAGGTCGAATGGGAACTGGCCGCGCTGGAATCCGCCGACGTCATCGTCATGTATTTCGCGCCCGGCACGCAAAGCCCCATCAGCCTGCTGGAAATGGGCCTGCACGCACGCGGCGGAAAGCTGATCGTGCTGGCCCCCGACGGCTTCTGGCGCAAGGGCAACGTCGACATCACGGCCCAGGCCTACGGCGTCAAACAGGTCCAGACCCTGACCGAACTGACCGCCGCCGTCCGCCAGGCTCTGAGCGCCGCCGCCGCGCGGGGCCGCTTCGCCCGCTGACCGAGTCTGGCCCGAGGCTTCCCCCCAACCGCTCATCCCGGCGGACGCCGGGATCCAGTGAGAGCCCCCCGCACCACGTCGGCATACGGCTCAAGTCTGAGACCAAAGGACTGGATCCCGGCGTCCGCCGGAATGAGCGGAGCATGACGATCCTGCGCCCCCAAAGGCGCCGTGGCCAAGAAAAAGGCCGCGCCCTCCTTTCGGAAGACGCGGCCTGATCGTTGGGTCGAACGGACCTTAGAACGGGATGTCGTCGTTCAGGTCGTAGCTTTCCTTGGGACCCGAGGGCTTGTTGGCGCCGCCGGTCGAGAAGCCCGAGGAGTAGTCGTCGTCGTTGCGACCGCCACCGCTGCCATAGCCGCCGCCCTGGTTGTTGCCCTGGCTGTCGTTACGGCCGCCCAGCATGGTCAGCTGGCCGTTGAAGCGTTGCAGCACGATCTCGGTGGAGTACTTCTCGACGCCCTGGGCGTCAGTGTACTTGCGGGTCTGCAGCGAGCCCTCGATGTAAACGGTCGAGCCCTTCTTCAGATAGTTTTCGGCCACCTTGACGATGTTCTCGTTGAAGATGACGACCGCGTGCCATTCGGTCTTTTCCTTGCGCTCGCCGGTGGCCTTGTCACGCCACTGTTCCGAGGTCGCGATACGCAGGTTGGCGACCCGATCCCCGCTGTTCAGCGTGCGGATTTCCGGGTCCTTGCCCAGGTTGCCGATGAGGATGACCTTGTTGACGCTGCCCGCCATGACCGATGTCCTTTTATGTTCTTGCCGCCGATCCCTAGCGGATCCCGACGGAATGTTCCAGTTTTGTTCACGCCCGAGCGGGCGAGAATTCTATTTGGGGGCGACGGCGACGGGGCGACCGTCGATCTCGCGCTGGATGGCGCCTGGAATGGCCAGGCGGCCGTCGCCGGTCCGCGTCAAGGCGAAGAAGCGCTGCCCCGTCAGGGTCTTGCCAAAGGCCACCCCGCCCCGGTCAATGAAGATGAACTGCCCCTGATAGGCGCCGATCATGTCGCGGTTGTTGCCGCCCAGGCGCAGGAAGCGCAGGCGCATTTCTTCAAGTCGGGCGGCGCAGAATTCGATCTGTGGCTGATCGCGGGCGACGACGTTCATCTGGGGGGCGGACTTGCCGTCCTCGGCCGGGATGACATGATAGCAGACGCCCTCGTCGCGCGGGGCCTGGACGGCCTTCGGACTGCAGGCGGCGACGGTCAGGCCCACAAGGCCCAGGGCGACGGCGGAAGCGACGGTCTTGCGGCTCATCGGCCCAGCTCCGGGAACTGACAGTTGCGGTCCTGTTGGGCCAGGGTGCGGAAGCGGCTGTTGTCGCTCGATTGTTCGACCCGACGCGGGACCAGACGCAGGGTCGTGTCGCCCCAGCGTCCATACTCGGCCTCACCCGGACGCAGGCATGTCCCGGCGTAAAGGGCCTGAACACAGGCGCCCATGCTCATGCCGTTGCCGATCGACCGCCACTCCGATCCCGTATGACGCAGGCAGGCCGTGGCGGCGGCCGGCGCCGGGCGGCCGGATTCCACGACCTCGGTCCCATGATCGGTCGGCGCGGGCTCGACCGCCGGATTGGCCGGAAGCTGGGGCGGCGGCGCGAAGGCGGCGGTCGGCGCAGCGGCCAGGGCGCCGGTGGCGTCCAGCCCTACGTCCAGAGCGCTGGTGGCGACGCCGTTGCGCTGGGCGCAGTCCGCCAGGGTGGCCTGTCCGACAAACTGGCCATTGACGAAACAACGCAGCTCGCGCGCCGGCTCCAGCGACGGCGCCTCGGCCAGATCGATGGTCAGACCGCCTTGCGACGCCGGCGGCGGCTCGGTCGGCTTGCCTCGTCCACCGCTGAACACCAGGGCGGCCGCCACGGCCGCGACGACGGCCAGGCCGCCCCCGACGATCAGGACTGTACGATTGTCTTTAGGAAGGGCCATGCGGGACTCAACGCCAATGATGGCCCCAATAACCCCGGCGACGCGCCACGCGTCAACCTAAAGCGCGGTTCCTCTCGCTCAGCCTGTGAGTCGTGCGAGGGCGGCCTGATAGTTGGCCAACTGCGCCTTGAGATAGGCGGGAGCCTCGCCCGTGACCGCGTGCGTCGCGCTCTTCGGCGCCAACGACCTGTAGGCGCTCCGCAGCGTGACGATGGCCGCACCCAGCTTGTCATTCGCCCGCTTGACCGCATCGGCGTCGCGCAGATTCAGCGTCGTGGGCAGGTCCAGGCCAAAGGTCTTCAGGTCGCTGCTCTTGGGGCCGATATAGCCTGGGGTCAGGCCCAGGGCCGCCAGGGCGTCGCGCCCCGCCTCGCCCGCCCGCAGCACGGCGCCGTCGCGGCCGTCGGCAAAGGCGATGGACAGGCGCTGAACGCCGCCCGACGTGACCTTGGCGTCGCCATCCATGCCGGTGGCGTAGTCCTTGTCCGTCTTGACCGTGACCTTGAGGGATCGGCCCGAGGCCGTCTCGATCTTGCGCGCCAGGGTCTGCAGGGTTTCCTTGGCGTCGATGGTCACGGCGACGGAGCGGCCGCTGGACGACGTCACATAGAAGCGGTCACCGGTCCGCAGCGCCGTCACATCGATCAGCTTCTTGGAATCGGCATGCGGAATCTCGCCCTGCGGCAGACCCAAGCGGTCCAGCACGCTGGCCCCGCCCGCCGCAACGGCGATGGTCATGGGCGCGGCCTGACCGTTGGCGCCCGACCAGATCTGCTCCCACTCCACCGCGCCGGTTAACGGGTCGAGACGCGCCAGATAGCCCGAGGTCGGGTCCTCCGGCTTGGCGCCGATGGCCCGGTCCGAGACCCCGGTCAGCCAAACCTTGCCGTCCACGATCTTCACGTCGGCGGCGGAATCGTCGCCCGCCCCGCCATAATAGGTCAACCGGTCGTTCGCCGAGGCCGTCAGACCATCGGAGATCACCGCGACGAAGGCGTCAAAGCCCCCGGCATGGGCGTTGTTGACCTGACCGATATCCAGCGCCTGATTACGCGTGGCGCCGGCGACGACTACCTGGCCGTTCACAACGGACAGTCCGCTGATTTCACCGCTGCCCGCCGAACCCAGATCGCGGGTGGACAGAAGCGTCGGCGCGCCGGTCACGTCGACCTGGAAGCGCCGCACCACCATGCGGCCGTTCTCGATCCCGGCGGTGTAAAGCTTGTCGCCGTCGACGGTCATGGCCTGGACGTTGTCGTCGCCTGCCGTGCCGAACTGGGTGACGCCGCTGGCGGTCGCCGTGATCGGCGCCAGGCTGTGAACCTGCGTTTCGCTGAAGGCCTGAACGTAGCCGTCCCAGCCGCCCGTGGCGATCGCGCCCGGCATGGCGGACTGCGAACGTCCGGCGACATAGACGCGGCCGTCAGCGCCGAACGACACCGCCGTCGCCTCGTCCGCCGCCTTGGCGCCACGGCGCTGGGTCCACTGCTCCACGCCCTTGGCGTCGAACACGGTCACGAAACTGTCGGCCAGATTGGCGGCGGCGCCCGCGGCGCCGGGCTCGAGCGCGCCGATGACCGAGCCCGCCACGGCCACGCGGCCGTCAGCGCCCACGGAAATGGCGTAGCCGCTGGCGGTCGACGCGGCGCCCAGCGCGCGGCTGATCACCACCTGTCCGGCCGAATCCAGCTTCATCAGCACGACGTCGCCCTGGCCCTTGATCGGCTGGGTCGAGTTTCCCGCACTGACGTCGGCGACAATCCACATCGAGCCGTCGGGACCGACAGCGCTGGCACGGACGATTTCAACGCCGTCCGGCAAGGATGACTGCCCGATTTGCCCATCCACCCAGAAGGCCGCGCCCGTTGCATTGGCAGCGCCTTCCTGGAATTTCAGCACATTATGACCGCCGGCGTTTCCTACGCCCTGCACCACATAGACGGCGTCGGCCGACGCCACGGGCGCGAAGCTGACAGTCTCGGCCGAAACGCCCTGAACGCTCAACGCCCATTTGTCGGCGCCGGCGGGCAAGGTGATGGTCTTGTCGCCGGCCTTGATGACGCGGGGTTCGGACGGCAGCAATTCGCGGCTCATGCGGGTCTGGACCCCTGCCGCCTCCAGCCTGCCGTTGATGTGCGCCACAACCGACTGAAGCGTACGCGGCTCGGTCCCCATATCGTCCAGGTCGATGGCGATGGTCTGGACGCCGGCGACCGACTTCACGGTAATGTTGAACTGCACGTCGCCCTGGAAGGCGGCGACCGCGTCGGTCACGGCCCCGGTATGAATCGCTCCGGTGATGTATTTCGCCGAGTCGCGGGCGACGCCGGCCCCCGTCTGCGCCTTGGTCGCCGAGACCCCCTCGACCATCCGCAGCCCGTCAAATGTCGAGTCTCGAAGAAAGGCGGACAGTTCCGCCATGCCCGCATCGAAATGTTTGGAAAGCTGACCGTTTTCCAACGCGCTGACGCCGCGTTGACCCGCGCGCTGGGTGATGGCCTCCAGCATGGAAAGCCCCTGATACATGGCGAAAATCTTGCGATAATCGCCCGACGAGACGCTCTGCATATCCAGCGACGTCGTCGCTTCATTGATGAAGCGTCGTCCGCTTAGGGCTGTGCGCAGCAGGTCGGACTGGGCCTGCGGCTTGACCGAGGCGTTCCACGGCGCGGTCGGCTGCTTCTTCACGGTCGAGGCCGCGCCCGACGAACCCGAGGTCGTCGGCGCCAGCCCGTACATTCCGAGAAGATAGCTGTTGTTGATCACAGGCTGATGCGCTCCCGCCGGCAGTGTGCCGTACGCTCGGTAACGAACTGTTTAAGATCACCCCGGAACGGCGACGGTTGATCGACGTTATCCGCCGGTCACTGGCAAGGGGTATGAGCCCATGTCGTATCTGCGTTGGATGATCCTGAGACTGGCCAGCCTGTATGGGCTGATGCCACGCCCCAGCCGACGCGGGCCGCCCCCGATCTCACTCGGGCACGGCGCGTCCCGCCAGTTCAGATAGATCAGCCCTTGAACAGGGACAGGATGATCTGCGGCGCCTGGTTGGCGATCGACAGCGCCTGGGCGCTAAGCTGCTGCTGCACCTGAAGCGCCTGCAGACGGGCGCTTTCTCGCGCCATGTCCGCGTCCACCAGGTTGCCGATGCCGACTTCCAGCGAATCCATCAGCTTGCCGACGAAGGTGGTGTGTTTCTCGATCTGCTTGGCCTGGGCGCCCAGTTCGGCCAGGCTGGCGCTGGCGGTGTCCAGCGCCGTCACAACGAGCGCACGCGCCGTTTCGGCGTTGGCGGCGCTGGTCAGATCGAGAGTGCCGCCCAGACCCAGACCAGCCAGAGACAAGTTCTGCCGGTTCATGGTGATGGTTTCAGTGGCGGCGACGTTAGCTAGGAAATCCAGAGGCGTGGCGCTGGCGCCGTCTAGAATGTTCTCGCCGTCGAAGGTGGCGTTCTTGGCGAAGGAATCAAGCGACTTCAGCAGCGACTGGAACTCATCGTCGTAGGCCTTGCGCGAGGCGGCCGAGGCGGACGGATCCGCGGCCGACGTCGCCTTCTGACGCAGCTCGATCAGCAGGTCCGAGATCTGCTCGCCCGCCGCCAGCGACACGTCGGCCAACGACGTCGCCCGGTTCATGCTGGTCTTGACGGCTTCAAGAGCGCCGGTGTCCGCCCGCTGGTTCTGGGCGATCGCCCATGTCGCGGCGTTGTCCTTGGCGCCCTGGACCTTCAGGCCGGTGTTCACCCGGTTCTGGGTCATCGCCAGCTTGTTATTGGTCGAATTGAGGTTCTGGAGCGCAATGAGCGCCGAGGCATTGGTGAGAACGCTGTTGGTCATGGCTTCTAGCCCCAGTTCAAATTCTGAGCGCCAGAATGTCGCTGATTCCTGAGCGTATGGTTAACGGCGCAGAAACGAACGCGACGCCGTCCGGCAAGCCGGCGGCGCCGCGGTCCAAGCCACTTGGCGATCAGGCCCTGGTCTTGATCAACTCACCCGGCCCATAGGCCGGGCTGTGGCGCATTTTCACGACGTCTTCGCGAGGCAATTGACGAATGACCTCGCCGGTGATCCGATCCCGCGTCTTGTAGATGAAGCCGTTCGGCCCCTCCTCGATGGTGAGGCGGTAACGTCCGGCGTCGTTGTCGTGCTGAATCGGCCGCTGAACTTCGACACCCTGGCCCAGGGCGTCAGGATTAATGAAGGCTACTCCAGGTACTTTTGCGACATTGTCTGCCATTTCCCTATTGCGCGGCCAGGCCGCGCCTCCTGTCTCCCGACGTGCGGACGGGGACGAGCCTTTCGGCCCGCCCCCGGCAACGTCTTATTAGCGGAACAGGCCGAGCAGAACCGAGCTCGACTGGTTCGCGATCGACAGCGCCTGCACGCCCAGCTGTTGCTTGGTTTGCAGGGCGGTCAGCTTGGCGCTTTCCTTGGCCAGGTCAGCGTCCACCAGATTGCCGATACCGACTTCCAGGGCGTCCTGCATCTTGCTGGTGAAGGTCACTTGGCGTTCCAGCGACTTGGACTGAGTGCCCAGCTTCGCCATGTCTGCGGTAAAGGCGGTGATCGCCGCTTCAACTTCAGCGGCGGTCGCGCCGGCCGGGGTGCCGTCAGCCGTGACGCCGCCGATGGCGAAAGCGGTCGCCTTGGTGTCAGTGATGACGTTTTCGCCGGCCGTCCACAGGTTCGAGCCGTCGAAGTTCGCACCCGCGAGGGCGCTGTCGATTTCCGTCTGCATGGCGTCATAGTCCGCCTGCAGAGCCGCGACGGTTTCCGTGCTGCCGCCGGCTTCGATCGCCACGGCCAGCGCCTTCATTTCGCTAAGGGCCGACACGACCACCTCGCCAGCCGCCAGAGCGACGTCGACCATCGATTGACCGCGCTGCATCGATTGCTTGACGGCGTCCAGGGCGCCCATTTCGGCGCGCTGATTGGTGGCGATGGCGAAGATAGCGCCATTGTCCTTGGCCGAAGACACCTTCATGCCCGTATTCACGCGGTTTTGCGTGACGTTGAGGTCACGGCTGGTCGCGTTGAGGTTTTGCAGAGCGACGAGAGCGCCAGCGTTCGTGTTGATGCTGTTAGCCATTTTGGCCATCCTTTGTCTTCGACGATGTCCGACGCCATTTTGGCTGCCGGGAGCTTTCTGCTCGACAAGACCAGGTGCAAGGACGAGGCCAGAACAGCCACCCCGCACCGGCCCAATAAATCATTGTTTTCACGTCGTTAGTTTTGGTAAACCATGTTGGATAGGTCGGCAATTTTTGCCTTCGCCGCGCCAAACCGGCAAAAATTGCCCGGTCGCCCGGCAAAATCCGCCGCGGCGCATATAGGCGGCCTCCGGATCCGGCACGACCGGCCAGATGCCGCGGGCGTCAGGGTTCGCATGAAACGCCGCCGGTCATGACCCAGCTAGCGGCCCGATTCATGGATAGACTCTGCGATCCAGTTCGAAATGGGGGCCGTCGCGCAACCGGGTCCAGTCGCCGCCCCAGGTCAGGGGCGTGCCCCTCTGACGCGCCGCCGCCTTGAAGGCTGCGGCGATGCGGCCATACAGCGGCCAGTCCCAGCGCACCTCTCCGTCGATGAGCGCCGCGACATCGACGGCGTGTCCCGTCAAATGCCGCGAATTCAGCGTGCGGCTGGCCCCTGCCTTCACCAGAGCCGCCTGGCGCGCCGGATCGCGCAACCCCTCGGTGACCATGAAATCCACATCGGTCAGGCGGATCGCCTCCTCGACCACGGCGATCAGATCGGGATGGACGCCCTGCAGCCGGGTGCGCGAGCGCTGCGACAGACGGAAGGTCATGGCCGCCCTCGCGTCGCCAGGCGCAGGTGCAGATTGGCCAGCATGGCGATCATCTGCTGGGCCGTCGGCGCCACCAGATAGAGGACCAGCATCAGGGCGATCAGCCCCATCAGCCCGTCCGCCACGCGCGGCAGGTCGGCCGGCGCCGTGCGTCCCACCGTCCGCGCCAGCAACAGCCACAGCGCCGCGCTGGCGACGAAAACATACAGCCGCCGCCACAGCCAGCGGCCTTCGGCCAAGCTCGTATCGCTCATCCTTCCTCCTCCTGATCCTGCGGGGCGGTCGGCCTGCGCCAGTCCGCGCCCAACTGGTCGAAACAGTCATCCGGGGTCAGGCGCTCGGGCGCGCTCCAGACCTCCATGTCGAGCAGCTCCGCCTCGACGATCCGGTCGAAATATCGCGTCATGGCGCTCATCCGATCGCCGTAAGCCAGACGACGCCGGCTCCGCCCGCGCCGCCGACGCCCGAGGCCGAAAAGGCTGCGCCTCCGCCTCCGCCGCCTCCGCCGTACAGGCCGCCAGCCCCGCCCGCAGAGCCGGCGCCGAAGGTATCGCCGCCGCCGCC
The DNA here is from genome assembly GCF_056399785.1 of Brevundimonas sp. 01N35. Taxonomy (NCBI): domain Bacteria; kingdom Pseudomonadati; phylum Pseudomonadota; class Alphaproteobacteria; order Caulobacterales; family Caulobacteraceae; genus Brevundimonas; species Brevundimonas sp. 01N35. The sequence continues at coordinate 10,641 of NZ_JBFTRZ010000014.1, read as the reverse complement.
GCCTCCGCCGCCGCCGCCCGCCCAGGACAGCGCCGCCACGGGCGACGCCTGTCCCGACAGGCCAGCCGTCGCGCGCCCCAGGCCGCCCGCGGCGCGCACATGCAGGGCCGCGCCGTCGCCTCCGGAACCGCCGCTGAACGGGGCGTTGGTCGGGGTGATTCCCCCGCCCGCTCCGCCGCCGCCCGGACCGTCGGGCCGGTTGAGCGCCTGTCCCGCCTCGCCGACGGCCACGCTGGAAGAATCTCCGCCCGCATTGGAACGGACCAGCCCGGCGCCGCCCGCGCCGCCCAGCCCGGACGACGCCCCCCCGCCGTTCCCGCCCTTGCCGCCCTCGCCCGTCAGGATCGTCGCGCCGCCCAGCGACACTGTGCTCGACGCCCCCCCGCCGCCGGCCCCGCCGACGCCGGTTCCCATCGCGCCGCCGCCCCCGACCGCCACGACAAGGCCGCCCGTCAGGCCGTCGACCGGCCAACGCCCGCGGGAGACGCCGCCCGCGCCGCCGCCTCCGCCGCCGAAACGCGCAGTTCCCAGGGAGCCCGTCCCGCCTGAACCGCCGCCGCCGCCGCCCCCCACGCAAACCGCCTCGACCCAGCGCGCCCAGGCAGGCGGCGTCCAGGTTCCGCTGGTCGTCAGGACCGTGGTCTCCCTTCGGGCCACCCCGCGCGCGAAGGTCATTCGCCCCGTGGTCCGGTCCACGGAGAAGGCGTCGCGCCACGTCGCGCCGTCGGCGCTGACCTTGAGCCTCAGGTCGTCGTCGCCGACCAGGCCCAATTCGGCCCGCCCGCCCCATCCGCTCTGGAACAGCAGGGATAGAACACGGCTCGCCCCTTGCTTGTTAAAGGTGAAGCGCAGGTCGCCGTCGCCGCCGCTCTCACTTTCCAGCGCCGTCCAAAGCGCCTTGTTCAGCCGGGCAGCCACCACGTTCGTCGCGTCGGCCTCGGTGTTCACGCCCAGCCGGGTCAGGTTCTGCAGGGCCGTGACCGGCTCGGTCGCGCCGGAAGACAGCGGGGCCCAGGCTCCGCCCCGGCGCACGAGCACCTCCTCGCTGTCCAGCACCACCGCCAGCACGCCGTCGGGGGCCGCCACGACGACCCACCCGCCCGTTTCGGCGCGCATAAGACTTCCCGCCGGTCGCCCGCCCCAGTGCGTGCCCGTCGCCTTGGACGGCAGGATATAAAGGGCGCCGTCAGCAGGCGCGGGGGGTTCGGCGACGGTCGTGCGGCTGACGACCGCCGTCTGGGTAAGGGCGTCCAGGCGCGTCAGCGCCTCGTTCAGCGTCACATGTTTCTGCAATTGTCCCGCCGCCAGATAGGGCAGGCCCAGCCGCGCGCTGGCGTCGTCGCTCATCGAATGATCTCCAAAGGTTGGAGGATCAGTCTGCTCAGGCCCGGCGCCCCGGCGTGTTGAAGGCGGGCGGCGCGCGGCAAACCCGGCAAATCCCCGGGATTGGCCCGTCCGGTTGCGCGCGAGGTTTCGTGTCGGGCTCGCAGAGCCGTCGACAGACGACGCCCCGCTCGGATATCGCCAAGCGGCGATCCGCGTCGTGCGCCCGCTCCCGGCGCGGCGCCTGCCTCTCGGTCCTGCCTGCCCCCGCAGGCATGACCATCGATCGGGTCCGGCGCTCGCCCGATCTGGCCCTGCTGGAACGAAACCGGACCGCAAGGCCGGCTCGGATCATCGCCCGGTCATCCGCGGTTTACGCTGGCGGCGACAACAGCGCCCTGAGCCGCTCTTCGTGACCGTGGTCGGGGAAGTCGTCCGCGATCCAGCCGTCCTCAAAGGCCTTGAGCAGCCGTCCCGTCTCCGGCCCCGGCGTCAGCCCCAGCCGCGCCAGATCGCGCCCGCCGACAGGCAGAGACGGCCGCGTCCAGTCCCTAGCCGAGGCCAGAAGACGCCGCGCCCCGGCTTCATCCCCGCCCGCCGCCCAGGCCCGCATGACCCGGTCTTCAAAGGCCTGAAGCCCGTCGCGATAGATCGCCGCCCGCGCCTGCGGATCCGTCAGCGTCGTCGGGGCGTCTCCGGCCACGGCTTCGACCAGACGGTCGCGCTGGGCATTGGACAGGCGCAGTCCTCGGGCGACTTCCGCCACCTTCGTCGGATCGGCGGGCAGCAGCGCCGACAGGCGCAAAACCGGATCGCCACTCAGACCCGTCATGGCTTCGAGCAGCGTCAGGTCGGCAGGTTCGGGCAATACCCGCCCCAACACCCCCGCCTCGGCCATCAACCGCACCGCCGGACGCGGATCGGGCGCGGCCAGCAGCTTGAGCAGTTCCTTGGACACCCGCTCGGCCGACAGGCGTTCGACGCCCTCGGCCAGGGCCGCACAGGCCGCGACCGCCGCCGCATCGGGCGCACCCCGGCCGTACCAGGCGTAGAAGCGATAGAAGCGCAGGATGCGCAGATAGTCCTCGCGGATGCGCCCCTCCGGTTCGCCGACAAAGACGATCCGCCCCGCCATGGCGTCGTCGAGCCCCTGTCGCGTCGGGTCCAGAATGACGCCGTCCGCGTTGGCATAGAGGGCGTTCAGGCGGAAATCGCGCCGCGCCGCATCCTCGGCCCAGTCCGTGGTGAAGGCCACCGTGGCGCGGCGTCCGTCGGTCGAGACGTCCCGGCGTAATGTGGTGATCTCAAACGGCTGACGCTCTGAAATCGCCGTCACCGTGCCGTGCTCGATCCCGGTCGGAACCGAGCGCAACCCCGCCGCCTTCAACGCCGCGACCACCGCCTCAGGCGTCAGCGTCGTGGCGATGTCGATGTCGTCGATGGGCGCTCCGATCAGGGCGTTGCGCACGCAGCCGCCGACAAAGCGCGCGCAGTCCGGCCCGCCTGCAGTCGCCAGCGCCGCCATGACCGCGCGGGTCGCCGAGGCCGTCAACCAGGCCTGCCCTTCCAGCCCCCGCCCCTGCAAAGGATGGCTCACGCCGCGTCCTCGGCCGCCGCCGACAGGGGCTCGATCTCGTCGCCGTAGAGCCGGCCGAACAGCCCCTTCAAAATCCCCGCCGTCACGCCCCAGATGTAGCGCTCCTCGAACGGCATGGCCCAGAACCAACGCCGCGCGCCGCCTTCGGGGTCGTAATAGTCGCGACGGTGATTGACCGGGTCCATCAGGAAGTCCCACGGCACCTCGAACACCTCGGCGACTTCATCCGGCGAGGGCGCGACCAGCGGCGGGGCCGTCAGCCAGCCGACCACCGGGGTGACCAGAAACCCGGTCCCCGTCTCATAGGGATCGCCCAGCCCCAGCAGTTCCACGACGCCGGGGTCCAGAGCCACCTCCTCGAACGCCTCGCGCAGCGCCGCCTGTCCCGCCGTCTCGCCGGGGTCCAATCGTCCGCCGGGAAAGGCGATCTGGCCGGTATGGCTGGCCAGACTGTCCGAGCGCCGCGTCATCAGCACGGTCGGCCCGTCGGCGTGGACGATGATCGGCACAAGGACGGCGGCGGGCCGCAACTCACGCGCCGGTCGGGCCGCGCTGGGGTTCAGGTCGTAATCCGACCGGATCGCCGTCCGTTCGGGCGTCCACGACGCCACCGGGTCCAGACGGCCCTCCAGTCGTTTCCTCAGACTGTCGCAGCTCATTCCAGCCCCGCCGCTTCTAACCCAAGTCCGGGCGGTCCCAAGGCGAAGATCGCGTCGCCGGATCGGACAACCAGCCCCCCTTCCACCGCCTCGGCCCGTTCGACCATCTCATAGAAGACCGGACGGGCGATCCGCGCCCACAGGTCGGCCCGCACATGGACGCGCGGCGCCGGCTCGCCGGTCGCGGCGTCCGTTTCGACAACAATGGGATGGTCCTCGCCGGCCTCGACCTTGTCGCCGACATCGGTCGTGAAGCTCAGCACGCCGTCCGCCGCCTGCATGGTAACGGCGCGGAATGGCAGGTCCTCGACCCGGATTTTCAGCTTTTCCGCCGGCGTGACCAGATGATAGCCGTCCGGGTCCTTCCGCAGCACCGTCGAGAATAGCCGCACCAGGGCGGGCCGGCCGATGGGCGAGCCCTCGTGCATCCACACGCCGTCGGCGCGGATCAGGATGTCGATGTCGCCGCAATGTTCGGGATGCCACAGATGGACCGGCGGCAAGCCGCGGCCCGGCGCCTGGCGGGCGGCCTCGGCGACGCCGGACAGGCCGGACGATGTCGCGGGGTTCGTCATAAGCGAACTATGGGGCGCGCCGACCGGCAAAGGAAGGCCGGACAGGCCCTCAGGCGACGGGATGGACCGCGCCGACCGGTTCAACCTCTGTGATCGGCAGCCACATTACGCGCCGGCGATCCACCGGTCCCGCGAGGACGGCGTAGGGTGCCGGCAGGAAGCCGAAGCGCGAGAAATAGGGCGGATCACCGACCAGCAGCACGCCGTCCAGCTTCATCGCCTTCGCCTCTTCGATGCAGGCCTGCACCAGTTCCGCGCCCAGTCCGCCGCGACGGCTGGAGGCGTCCACGGCGATCGGCCCCAGAAAGACGGATCGCGCTTCGCCCACCGTGATCGACCACAGCCGCACCGAGCCGATCAGGCGCTCGCCTTCAAAGGCGCAGAAGCCCGCCGCCAGGGCCGCCGCCTCGCGCAGTCGCTCGGCCGTCTTGGCGAAGCGGCCGGGACCAAAGGCCGCCAGCACCAGGGCGTCGACGGCCGCGGCGTCGCCCGATCGTTCTCGCACGATGCGGACTGGCGTTACGGATTCAGCAGATACTGGGGCGGCGACAGCATTCATCTGCGGCGCCTAAACCCCCTGCCCTCTCGAATCAATCGCGTTTGCGTGAATCAGCCGGCTTTGGAGAAATCCGGCGCCCGTTTCTGGCTGAAGGCCATGAAGGCCTCCATCGCCTCGGGGCTGCGCATCTGCGACCCGAAGGCCTGCGCTTCGCGCTGCATAAGGGACCACAGCGTCTCGGCGTCGCGCATCAGGGCCTTGGTCTTGCGGATGGAGTTGGGCGCGCGCGCCGCCAGCTTGACCGCCAGTTCACGCGCCGTCGCGTCGACCTGATCGGCCGGCACCGCGCGGTTGGCGATGCCCCAGGCCAGGGCCGTCTTGCCGTCGATGGCCTCGCCCAGAGCGAACAGCTCGAACGCGCGCTGATGGCCGATGGTCGCCGGCAGCAGCAGGGACGACGCCGCCTCGGGCGCCAGGGCCAGGTTGACGAAGGGAACAGACAACAGGGCGTCCTCGGCCACCACCACCATGTCGCAATGCAGCAGCAGGGTCAGGCCGATGCCCACCGCCCGGCCGCGCACCGCGGCCACCGCTGGCTTGTCCAGATCGGCCAGCGACTTCAGGAAACGGAACACGCCCATCTCGACCAGATCGCCGCCGGTCTGCGAGCCCAGGGCGATGAAGTCGGCGATGTCATTGCCGGCCGAGAAGGAATCCCCCTCGCTGCGGAACAGGATCACCCGCACGGCGTCGTCGACCTTGGCCCGCTCGGTCGCTTCAGCCAGCGCCGTGTACATGGCCTGGGTGATGGCGTTCTTCTTGTCCGTCCGATCGAAGGCGACGGTCAGGACGCCGCCGTCCAGATCGACCTTGATGTGTTCGCTCATCGTCCAGCCTCCGTCAGTGTCCACCAATCGACGCCCGCCTCATCGCGGTCTCGTCGGGCCCGCCCCTCGCGGGCCAGATAGTTCAGGTGAGCGATGGCCTCGCCCGTCGCCATGCTCAGCACCTCGTCGCCCACCGGGCGCGCGAACAAGGCGGAAAAGACGTCGACGGCGCGCGACGGCGTCTTCAACGTCCGCTCCAGCCGTTTCAGCGCCACCTCGTGGCCGCGGATCAAGGCCTCCAGCCGCGTCGTGACGCCGTAGAAGGGCTCGCCGTGCGATGGCAGGACGAACAAGTCCCCCGGCAAGCGCGCCTTCAGCGCCGCCAGTGAGCGCAACCATTCGCCCAGGGGATCGCCCTCCGGCTCGGTCGGCCAGACGGAGACGTTCGAGGAGATGCGCGGCAGGATCTGATCGCCGGACAGCATGACGCCGTCGCTCTCGCGCCACAGGCAGACGTGTTCGGGACAATGCCCCTCGCCGATCACCACGCGCCAGTCGCCGTCGCCGTCGCCGATGCGAACCACATCGTCCTCGGACAGCCGCTGATAGGCCGAGGGCATAGCTGCCACCGCCTTGCCGAAGCCGCCGTATCCCGTCCGCCAGCGCGCGATCTGCTCGTCGTTCCACCCGGCGGCGCGATAGAAGAGCTCGCCCGAATCCGGCGCGGGTTGGCCCTCGTCGGCGATCAGCATCCGCGCCGTCACATACTCCAGCCGCGACATCAGCAGCGGTGCCTTGAAACGCGCGCACAACCAGCCCGCCAGGCCGATATGGTCCGGGTGCATATGGGTGCAGATCACCCGCTTGACCGGCTTGCCGCCCAACGGCCCCGCCAACGCCGCCTCCCAGCCCGCCTTCGCCGCCTCGGTCTTCAGCCCGGTGTCGACCAGTGTCCAGCCGTCGCCGTCCGCCAGGGCGTAGACATTGATATGGTTCAGCGTCATCGGCAGCGGCAGCCGCAGCCACAGCACGCCCGACGCGACCTCGACCGCCTGACCCGCCTCCGGCGGCGGCCCTGACGGATAGGTCAGACCGCGCGCGGTCGTCGCCGCCCCATCGCTTATCGCGCCGTCCGCCAAGTCCGTCTCCAATCGCAACCCTCGCAGGTTAAACCCGATTGCGCGGTTCCGGTCCAGAGGCGTCACGCGTAGCGGCGCTTGACCGAACCGAAAGACCCCGCCAAGGCTTTCGCCATCAGCAGAGGCCGAGGGAGCCCTTTTTCGTGACCATCAAACGTTTCAGCCGCGCATTGGGCATCGCAGCCGGCCTCGCCGTCATGACCTTGAGCCCCGCATTCGCCGTCGCCCAGGACCAACCCGGCGCTGATGCAAGCCGCGCAGGCAACGAACCGACCCGAACCGAACGCGTTCAGCCTGGCCGTATCGGCGGCGACCGCAATGATCGTCGTCAACAGCGCGAGCGCCAGAAAGCCCCCGCTCCGGTCGATCCCGCCGTCGTCAAAGCCGACGTGGAAGCCCTCTTCGCCGCCAGCACGACGTCTTGTCAGGTGACGGACGCCAAACTGCTCGGCGTCAGCGCCGAACAGGTTAAAATTTACGAGGCAACCTGCGCTGGCGGGCCGGGCTACATGGTCGTCGCCTCCACGCCGCCCCAGTTCGCCGATTGCGTGGTCCTGGCCAGCCAAGCCGACAACGCCCGGGCGGCCAACCCGGAAGCCCCGCCAAGCCAGACCTGCTCCATGCCCGGCAACCAGGACATTCAGGGCTTCCTGAAAGCCTACGCGACCCAGGCCGGCGTGCCCTGCACAGTCGATGAAACCAAGGTGCGCGGACAGTCGAGCGACGGCGCCGTCGTCTATGAAATCGGTTGCGCCGGCGCGGACGGCTACTGGATCGAAAAGGGCGCCTCGGGCTGGGAGAAGACCGAGTGCCTGCAAATCGTCAGCCAGAACGCCACCTGCCAGTTCACCACGCCGGCCGAGCAGGCCGCGACGGTCAAGTCCTGGCTGGCCGGCTCCGAAGCCGCCGGCTGCGACGTCGGGCAAGTCCGCCTGATGGGCCAGAACGCCAACGGCCGCTTTGTCGAAATGACCTGCGCCGGCGGCGACGGCGCAATCGTCCGCTTCAACGCCGAGCATGCCGTGCAGCAGGTCTATCCCTGCGCCACGGCCCAACAGATCGGCGGCGGCTGCAAGCTGACGACCACGCCTCCGGCCGCTGCGCCCCAAGCGTAAGAGACGCCTCATCTTCGAACGAACGAAACGCCGCCGGAGCGATCCGGCGGCGTCTTTGTTTTCGCCGCCCCCTTCCCGGTGAACGCGGCTCGCCTTAGCCTTAGCCCATGCGCATCGCCACCTGGAACGTGAACTCGGTCAACGCCCGCCTGCCCACCGTGCTGGCCTGGCTGGAATCCGCCAATCCTGACGTCGTCTGCTTCCAGGAAATCAAATGCGTGGACGAAAAATTCCCGCGCGAGGCCTTCGAGAGCCTGGGCTACAACGTCGAGACCCATGGTCAGAAGACCTACAACGGCGTCGCCATTCTTTCGAAATTCCCGCTGTCCGACATCCGGCGCGGTCTGCCCGGCGACGACAGCGACGAACAGGCCCGTTATCTGGAGGCCGTGATCGAGGCCCCGATTCCGGTGCGCGTCGCGTCCATCTATCTGCCGAACGGCAATCCGCTCGGCACCGAGAAGTTTCCTTACAAGCTGGCCTGGTTCCAGCGTCTGCACGACCACGCCAAGGCCCTGCTGGCCTATGAAGAGCCTATGGCGCTCTGTGGCGACTACAACTGCATCCTGACCCCTGACGACGCGGCCAAGCCCGAGGACTGGGTCAACGACGCCCTGTTCCAGCCGGAAACGCGCGCGGCGCTGAACGGCATGAAGTGGCTGGGACTGTCGGACGCCCACGACCTGGGTCAGGAGCCCAAGGGCACCTATACCTTCTGGGACTATCAGGCCGGGGCCTGGCAGCGAAACAACGGCATCCGCATCGACTACGCCCTGCTGTCGCCCCAGGCCGCCGACCGCTTCCGGGGCATCGAGACCCACCGCGACGCCCGCGACATGGACAAGCCCAGCGACCACGTCCCCGTGGTGGTCGATCTGGACCTGGAGGCCTGATCCATGAGCGAGGCGTTCCGGGTCATCCTGCTGATCGCCCTGACCGCCGCCTTCCTGACGACCGGCGCCCTGATGCTGTCGTGGTGGATGGAGCCGCAGCGGCGGCTGCAACGCGCCTTGCTGAAATCCCTGGGCCACAAGGCCGACACCGAGGCCCTGTCGCCCGCCGAGGGTCGGGCGGCGGCGCTGGATTTCGACGGCGGTCAGGTGGTGGTGCTGTGGAAGCGCGGTTCCCAGGGCCTGGTCTATGCCTTCGATGAGGTCGAAGGCGGCGAGATCATCGTCGACGGCCACGTCGTGGCCCGCGCCCGGCGCGGCGCCCTGCGCAAGGATCTGGACGTCGCCGCGCCCGACGCCGAACAGGTGGTGCTGCGGCTGATGTTCAACGACGCCCGCCACCCCGAGTTTGAAATGGCGCTGTGGAACGCCGACCTGCCGGCCTCCACCGGCTCGCCCTCCGAGGCGCTGCGGCTGGGGCGCCGCTGGTTGTCGCACGTCGAAGCCCTGATGAAGCGTTGATCGCCCTTCCCGCCCCCGCCGCGGAAGGCTAGAACCCCGGCCTCTACCGTTTACTGTGTTTCAGGAGCCCGCCGTGGCCCGTCTCTTCGACGCCTACATCATCGCCGACTGGACCGCCGCCGAGGGCAAGAAGCTGGGCGAGCAGACCCTGTGGATCGGCGTGGCCAAGCGCGACGTGCGCTTCCGCCTCTACACCGAGACCCACAACGTCGCCACGCGCGCCGAGGGCGAGGCCATGATCGCCGACCTGCTGGCGGAACACAGGAAGCGCGGCGACCGGGTTCTGGTCGGTTTCGACTTCGACTTCGGCTTCCCCGCCGGCACCGCCGCGCGGCTGAAGCTGGACGGTCGTCCGTGGGAGGCCATGGGCAAGTTCCTGGCCGCCAACGTCGTCGACAAGGCCGACAACACCAACAACCGCTATCAGGTCGCGGCCAAGATGAACCGGCTGATGACCGACCAGCCCTGGCCCTTCTGGGGCGCGCCCGCCAGCCAGGCTCAGCGCTGGCTGACCACGACCAAGCCGCCCGAAGGCGCCGGCGCCGACATTCCCGAATTCCGCGCCGCCGAAGTCGCCGCGCGCAAGGACAAGCTGCCGCCCAAGAGCGTCTGGCAGATGCACGGCGCGGGCGCCGTCGGCGGCCTGACCCTGCTGGGCGTGCCCATGCTGCGCCGCCTGCTGGACAAGCTGGGCGCCTCCGCCGCCGTCTGGCCGTTCAACACCGGCTGGCGCGAACTGACCGAGGCCGACATCGAGCCGCTGTCGGCCGTGGTCGTCGAGGTCTGGCCCGCCCTGTTCGAGGCCAAGCGCAAGATCAACGGCGAGGGCGTCAAGGAATACAAGACCCAGGCCCAGGTCCGCACCGCCGCCGAAGCCTTCGCCCAGATGGATGACGCGGGGACGCTGCAGAAGGCGTTCGCGCCGCCGAAGACGGCGGATGAAGCCCTGGTGGCCCAGGTTGAGAGCGAAGAGGGTTGGATCCTGGGGGTGTAAACCCTTCTCCCCTTGCGGGAGAAGGTGGCCGAGCCGAGCGAGGTCGGATGAGGGGTTGCACTACCCCATCGAACTTCCCCTTCATTTCAGCGGTGGCGAGACCCCTCATCCGTCAGGCTTCGCCTGCCACCTTCTCCCGCAAGGGGAGAAGGAAACATCTTGGGTGCGCTACCGCCCTTCGGGCTGCTTGAGCGCGGACGCCCGCCTCGTGCTGGCACGGGCGGTGGAGGGCTGGGCGGGGCGCCGGGCCTTCGCCCGGAGACAGATGAGTTTTACCGTTTCGACGAAGGCCGACGCCCCGCGCGAAGAGTTGGACATGAGCTCGGGGCAGGCGCCGTTGTTAGCGGCTACCCCCGGCGCCCATGACGGGCAGGCCGCGCGACGACGCGGTCCTGGAACGGTCCGAGTAACCCCCTCGACCCTGACCGGAGCCTCTACGATGGACGGGTCGAACGCCCCGTCGCTAGGCCCCAGCGGCGTCATGAATGGAGTGTGGTCTAT